>SXXK01000371.1 GCA_005791255.1 Planctomyces sp. | reverse complement strand
TTCACAACCCACCCCCACATTCTCGCGGCCGACACACCGCCCCCCCCCAGAATCGTACTTGCCGCAGCATCGTCGGAGTGACACGGACTGTCAACGCAGGAAGCCAGAACCTGACGTCTCACGCCCCAGTACTCCGTCTTTCCCCTCGCGGCTTCGTGCGAATCAAACAGCATGCAGATCATGCCAGCACTGTTTGAGCGCAGTGAAATCCCGCACCCGTTCCACGGCGATCGCGGCCGCTGGCTGACACTGAATCCGCCCTCAGTTCGCGTCCGTATTCGCGCTCGCACTCGATCCAAACCGAGTCTCTGCCCCCCCTCGCCCCCAACGGGGGAGAGGGGTCGGGGGTGAGGGGGCAATCTCACCCTAAAACCACCCCCCGCCCCCTGCAATTTCCTTCCGTGTCTTCCGTGTCCTCCGTGGTGCCCCCAAACCGCACCCCAGCCACTCTCAACTCTCAAACCCTGCCGCCGCAAAACGCAATAGCACAGAACTCGGGCTAGAGCCCGAGCTACAGTGACATCACACTCATTCGTGTCCCCAAAAAACACCCGTGCCCCACTCCTTGTTCTCCTAATCACTCGCGCAGCCCACCACAAGTCCCCCCCTCGCCCCCAACGGGGGAGAGGGGTCGGGGGTGAGGGGGCAATCTCACCCAAACCACCCCGCGCCACCTGCAATTCCCTTCCGTGTGTTCCGTGGTGCCCCCAAGCCTCAACCCCTGGCACTCACCGCGCTCAAACCCTGCCGCCGCGAAACGCGAAAGAACAGAACTCGGGCTAAAGCCCGAGCTACCATGACATCGCACTCATTCGTGCCGATTCGTGTTCATTCGTGGTTCCAAAACCGCACCGGCCCCGCGCGACCGCAGGCCGGGTAAAGGTGTAAAAGCGGCAAAGGCGAAATGGGGGTAAAGGGATTCAGGGGCCAGGTCGTAAAGTTCTCGCCAAACGAAAACCGATAACGCTGATCCGGTCCTCGGGCGAGTTGCAGAGGCGGTACCACGCAGAGCAGACGCCTGAGACGCTGCCCCAGGAACCGCCACGCAACACGCGGCCTGCCCCCTTACTTTCGTACAAGGACGACGTCCACTCCCACACATTTCCCGTCATATCCACAGCGCCGCAAGGTGATTTCGCCTGCGGAAATGTGCCCACTACCGATGTTCTGCGCAGCTCCATGTCGCTGTTACAGTGCCCTCGATACCACGTGTCACCCCAGCTGTACCGGAAACCCTGCAAATCGCGTGCTGCCGCCTCCCACAGGTCCTCCTCCGGCAACGAATACTGATACTTCGCATCCGTCGCATTCAGCCACTCGCAGAAGGCACTCGCCTCGTACCACGACACCCCGACCACGGGCTGAGTCGCAGCGTCAAAACCACGCAACGTGAATGATCCCGGCGCTGTCCAGTTCCGCTCGCACTTCACTTTCCAGCCGGACTTCCAGTACGCCTGCTGATCATAGCCCCCCGCCAACACAAACTTCTGAAACTCAGCATTCGTCACCGGAAACCGCGAAATCTCCACCGGCTGCTGCAGCACAAATCTGCGGTCTTTCTTTTCCCCCAACGAATACTTGCCAGACGGGACCGTAACCCACGCCTCGGCCGTCCGTAAATCCAGCCCCGGTCGATCGTCGCCAATACGCGATACCAGCAACCCCAGCTGGTCACGAGCACTGAGGTTGGCCAGCTGCTCCAGCGATTGCCGAAACAGCCGACGCACACACCCCTGCATCTCATCCGGCAGCTGATAGCCGCGATCCAGCAGCAGATGCACCGCGTCACAGCACACCACCGGCAGCGCCGGCACCTGCAGCGGCGTCTGCTGCTCCACATGCTGCAGCAGCTGCCCCGCCAGATCCGTCATCACCGACTGATCCCGCTCGTCCACACGCCGTCCAGACAGAAACTTCAGCGTCTCTCGCCAGTTGGCGACCTGCCCCCGAGTCGTGTACAGCTCAAGGAGCTGCTGGTCATTGTTCTTCTTCGAGAACCACTCGGCCGCCAAAAATTCCTGAAACGACAGATGCTGGAACGCGGCTTTTCCTTCTGCCTTCGGTACCAGCAGCCCGCTCCGCTGCAGCAGCTCTTCACGCAGCTGAGTGACCTGCACCTGACCAGCATCCGTCTGCGGATTCGACTGCACATACGCCGTCAGAATCTGCTCAAGCTCCTCAAATCCCGCCTCAGCCAGCGGATTTCTGCGGCCCGACTCAAACGGATCACCCGTGTGCAGCCCCCACGCAATCCGCGCCAGCCGATTGCGAGTCTGCTCCACCTGCACCGTGTCGTTCTGATAACGTGAACTCAGCGAACTGCGAACCAGACGATTATAAAGATCGTGAATGTCCCTGGGCAGCTCACCACCCTGCCCATACACCACACAGATCGCCGTCAGCTGCAGCGGACTGCTGATCAGCTCATTAACACGCGGGATGCTCCGCACAGCCTGCAGCATTCTCGCAGCCTCGGCCAGCGGACCTTTGCTGTATTTCGGCAGCACCGCAAACCAGCGCTGCACCAGCAGCGTCTGCAATTCATCCGGCAGTGGCTGCAGACTGCAGCTGACGGCACCCGCGCGCTGCAGCGCCTGCCGCTGATTGTCCGCAACACCATACGGGCGGCTGGTCAGCAGTACCCGATTCCCCAGCTGCCCCCACTCGCGCAAAATCAGCGGCAGACTATCCACGACCACATTTTTAGGATTCCATTGAAAGTCAGCAGCGGTCGCTGCCGTCGGCAGCTCATCTATGCCGTCGAAAATCAGCAGGGCCCGGCCGGCCTTCAGCCATGCCCCCAGCAGTGCCGGCGTTACGCCGGTCTCAGCGGCACGCCGACCGGCCCATTTCTGCAGCAGCACCAAAAACTCGGCCGCTGACATCGCCGACTGCCGCGGCTGTGACCGCACCTCATCCACCAGATCTCGAAACGGAATAAAGACCGGCAGTCGCCCCTGCAGCGATTCCGGTACAACCTCCTGAAACTTGTCCGGACCAGCCACCACGAATTGCTGCGACTGCGGCGCCAGTACCTGCAGACACAGCCACCGACAAAAGGTGCTTTTGCCGTACCCCGCGTGCCCTGCCAGATACAGCGAATCCGACCCCAGCCGCTGCATCAGCAACTGCCACGACGGCTGCCTGCCATCAGCGGATTTCGCCTCAGCCTCAGCCGCCGCTTCCGCCTCAGCCGCCGCCTCCGCCCGATCATTCTCAACCAGAGCCGGCACGTAGACATTCTGCAGACTGATCGACAGGTCGGCACTGGGCTGAATCCCCAGCGGCAGGACATTCGCACACTGCAGCCGCGCGTAGTCAGTACACAGCTGCGGAATCACCGGCAAATTCTGAATCTGCGATGCTTCCTGCTGAATCGACTGCCCGCCGGCCGCTGCTGCAAGGCTCTGCAGCAGATCAATCAGCGGCTCACCGTGATCATCATATTCAAGCACTCGAACCTGAAACTGTCCCCACAGCAGCCGCGACCGATCGTCCCCCCGCTTCAGCAGCGCCCAGCGAGGCGGAGCATACCCCCTGAATGCCTGCAAACCCTGACTGATCGCATCCAGCACGTAGTCATCCGACATACTGAAACCGATGAACAGCACAGGATTCCTCGTGAAAAGGACACTCAAAGTCTGTGCGGCGGCCTGGAATTCACTGCCAGGATCATTCATCGCCGAGTACAGCGGCCGGTACTGTGACGGCGCCAGGATCAGGGAATCAGCCGTGTCCATGTGCCCGTGCAGATGCCAAACCGGTCGGCGATGCGATTCGTGAAACAGTGACTGCAGTTCGCGATGTGAGCTGTTCAGCACCACGCGAGGATCAGCGTCCTGGTCGCCCCACTGCAGCACGCGGTCGTAATTGGTGGTCACCACCAGCCGTGGCTTCAGCCCCCAGATGGCTTTCGTCAGCCGCAGGTCACAGGCATCCTGTGGCACAGAGACGGCCTGAATCACCGTGTCCGCGAAGTCCGCCTTGCCCAGTTTCCTGAGCGCAATGTCCGCGGCATCCAGCAGGTCACCGTCCTCAATTGTGGCCTGCACCCGATCTGCACCCTTAGCATCTTTTGGCTGCAGCACTCCCACCAGGCGTTTCAGCAGCTGCTGCCACGACGGGAACTGCTGCGTTGCCCCGGCTTGATTGACTCCCAAACTGGCCCCGGCCCCCACAAACGGCACCAGTTTCCGTTGCGCAATCGCCAGCAGCAAATCTTTATCGAACGATGTGGTCATGAAACCTTCACCTGGAGTACTTAACCGGCCATTGAGTACTTACCCGCATCCTGTGCTGATCCGGATACGTATTCTCCCGCCAAGCGGACAGATTTCCAGCGTCCGGTCCAGGTATTACGCAGCAACACGCACTTCCGTAGCTCGGGCTTTCCAGCCCGAGCACCTGCCTCCCCATTCCGTAGCTCGGGCTTTCCAGCCCGAGCACCTGCCTGAGCGTTTTGGCCACCTGCATGGCCGCTGCCCACCGAGAGTGTCCCCTGCACCCACCCTCTAATCGCAACCAAAACGCCGCCCAATTCACCCCCAAACCCTCGAGGCACCGCAAGGCCCCGCTGCCCCACCACACACCAGCCCCTTAGCACTCACACCCGCGGACTCCCGTCCGCGGCTCGCCTGCGGGAACGCCGTTCATCACGCAAACACACACCAGCACACAGCACAGCCAACGCACCTGTACTGTGCTCGGGCTGGAAAGCC
>SXXK01000370.1 GCA_005791255.1 Planctomyces sp. | reverse complement strand
GCCTGTTCGGCCGCAGGAGCACCGGGGGCAGCAGCAGCCGGGGGCTGAGCCTGGTTGACACCAGAAGCAGCTTCAGCACCGGTTCCGGCAGCCTGCAGACACAGAATCAACAGTCCGTTCAGCAGCAATGACATCAGTGGGTTCCCGAACGAATGCACTGGTAAAACACGCTTTATATGTAGCGGATTGACAGTCCTGAGCACAATTCCAGGCCGGAATTCTGTGTCAGTTCTGAGGATACCGAATCCTGGAAAGTCCGCCAGAATATCGGGCAGGACGAAAAAATGCCCCCCGAAACCCGGGCAGAACAGAGAATTCCTGCAGGATTCCGGGGAAATCGCGGAGTGTTGCTCAGCGGCAACACTCACCCCCGATTCACTCAACCGGCACTGCTTTCCGCCTTGTCGTCCAGCAGACCATGTATGGCACTGCGCAGGAAACGGATGCGAGTCGAATCGTCGACTTTCAAGGTCACAAATCGACCATCCTGCGACAAATCCGCAATCGTGCCCACAATTCCACCCGTGGTCACGACCTTGTCACTTTTCTTCAGACTGCCCAAAGTTTCCTGGCGACGACGCTGCTCTTTCTGCTGCGGACGCAGCAGAATCATGTAAAACATGATCCCAATAAACGCCAGCGGCAGAAACTGCACCCACCCCGGAGGATCAGGCTGGACCTTCCTGGCACCGGCAGCCGGCTGTTCACCCGCTGATCCGGACTTCGCGGCCGCCGGAGCCGCCGCGGTGGCAGCAGCCGGGGCCGTCGCCTCCGCTGCCTGGGCTGTCGGAGCTGCAGCAGCAGCCTGCGCACCAGCCGGTTCCTGCATCACAATTGTCGCCACACTGATCACCAGCGACGCCAGACCACTGGCTGCACAACAAAACACCACGGGCTTCTCCGGAATAATGGACTGACGGCAGCAAAACCGCCCATTTTAATGGACCGAACCCCAGCGAGCAAGCTGCGCGGTCCGAAACTGCTGCAGAGTCCCCGCAAGCACCGCCTCACGAATCTGACGCACCAGTGTCTGGTAATACGTAATGTTGTGCAGCGACGCCAAAATCGGACCCAGCATCTCACCCGCCACAAACAGATGACGCAGGTACGAACGAGTATACCGCTGACAGGCCACACACGGACATTCCGGATCCAGCGGCGACTGATCCTTCGCGTGCACCGCATTTCGCAAACGCACCGGACCACGACTGGTAAACACCATCGCGTTGCGGCCATTGCGAGTCGGCATCACACAGTCGAACATGTCAATGCCACGACACACCGCCTCCAGAATGTCCTCCGGTCGACCCACTCCCATTAAATATCGCGGACGATCAGACGGCAGCAGCGGCACTGTACAGTCCAGCGTCGCATACATCTGCGCCGGAGGCTCACCGACACTTAACCCACCCACCGCGTAACCCGGAAATCCGATCTTCAGCAAACCCTCCGCCGATCGACCACGCAGCTCTGCATGCAATCCTCCCTGCACAATCGCAAACAAGGCCTGATCCGTACGCTTCTGAGCCGCTCGGCAACGCTCAGCCCACCGCGTCGTTCGATCCACGGCCTGCTGAATCTTCGGCACACTCTCACCTGAAGGAGGACACTCGTCCAGACACATGATGCAGTCCGCACCCAGAGCCTCCTGAATCTCCACCGCGCGCTCCGGAGTCAGCTCCAGCAGGGCCCCGTCAATATGCGAACGAAACACAACCTTGTCGTCAGTCAGCTTTCGCATCCCCGCCAGACTGAATACCTGAAACCCGCCGCTGTCCGTCAGAATCGGACCATCCCAGTCCATGAACCGATGCAGGCCTCCATGCTCGGCCACCGTCTTTTCTCCAGGCCGCAACGCCAGATGATACGTGTTCGCCAGCACCATCTGAGCACCTGCGGCACGCAACTGCGATGGCAGCAAACCCTTGACTGTCGCCAAAGTCCCCACGGGCATAAATGCCGGCGTCTGCACGGTGCCATGCGGAGTCTGCCAGCGACCCGCACGACCAGCGGTCCCCGGATCAACGGCGTCCAGATGAAAGGAAAACGATGCTGACATGCTGAGAAAAGACCGCCAATCAGGGCCCGAAATCAAACGCAGGACCGGGCATTATGGCCGAATCACCGTCAGGGTCCAGTCGGAATCATCGCCGGCTTCCACCGTGACGTCCAGTCCCTCAGATCCGGCTCGCCAAACCACGAACGCCGTTCCCAGCACCCGCCGCTCCGTCACACAGTCCGCCGACAACTGCGGTATCAGGTGCGGACCGGTCGCCAGCATCGCCCGCACCTCACTCGCCGCCCAGCGCCGCAATACAGGCTCAGTTGCACCGCCCAGCAGACGGCTCAACAGCTCCTCGAAACAGGCCGATTCCCGGAAAACCCCCGCCAGTGCTCCTGACCGCAGCAACTCCCCGTCAACACCCGCCCGCAAAAAACGACTGGCAGATGCCCGCGGACCACGACGACTGGCACCCCACGTCATCTGCTGCAGATTGACGACCACCGGAGCTATCCCGGGATCCACCCGGAAAGCCTCCAAACGCCGCTTCGATAATTCACTCTCGCCAACAAACTCAGACTCCACCAGATGCGCCAAAGACTCGTGAAACCAGCGCGGTACCTGCAAATCCGACAGGCCCGCCAGACGCCGCTCCAGCAACCGTGAGAAACAGGCCGCATGCGCCAGCTCATGCACCAGCAACGACCGCCACTCCGATTCCGAAATCTCCGATACCCCGGAATCCAGATACAGAATGTCACCACCCGGACCCGAATCGCCACCCAGAAAATCCGTCTCCCGCACACAACCCCAAAACGGAAACTCACCCGACTCACCCGCCGGATCCAGATCACCCACCACCACCGTTAAACCGCCACTGCCGTCCACATCCAGCACCGGCCCCAGCACACCCTCAACACACCCCAGCAACCCGGACGCCAGAAAACTTGCCATCCGCCCCCGCAGTCGCTCAGCCGACAGCCGCGCCGAACCTTCACAGTAAACTCCCGCACCACCAACCGCTCCCGCCAGCTCACACTCCGACAAAACCGTCGCCGCACGATCAAATGACATCCGCGGCAACTGAAACAGTCGCCGACTGGGTAATTCCACCACCTCGGCAGCATCCCCGGCAGCAGCATCCCCGGCAGCAGCCACGAATGTGCGCGACCCGCCGCCGACTGTCCTGACGCCTTGCGACAACCCCGCAATGTCCGCCATCCCGAATTCGCCCGGATCAGCCCCGCCGGACTCCACCCGATCGCACCGCCGTGCCTGAACTTTGAACAGGTGCCCAGACCCGAGGAAATCTTCGGACACGAGGCAAACGACATCCCCCGGGGCCAGCCTGCAATGCTTCGCGCGGCCGGGAAATGCTGATGTTCTGCAGTCGGCGACTTCCGCGACGACGTTTTTGGTGCGATTTTCGGTGCCCTGCACCGGACTGGTCCTGTCGATCGCCCTGACACTGGCGACCAGTGTCAGGCCCAGTCCAAACAGGCTCAATGCCAGCCAGGCAACCTGCGGAACAGCAGGGCCGGAATGCCGCGCCATAAGATCCACCCCCCGCGGCATCCGGCCGGATGTGCGATTTTCTCGGCCCCCCAAAAGCCGGTCGCAGGAGTTATCGTCGAAAAAATCGGCAGAATTCACGGAAAGTGAACGGACGTTGCAAACGGCCCGCGTTTTACTGTGTCAACCGGTTTCTCGGCAGCTTCCATTCCGAACTGCCGGGCTGGCAGTCGACTGACGAACCGACTGGTTCTGCTTTATGGGCTCAAATCGCAACAGATCCGCAGGTTTTTGTTGCAATCGAACCCGGAGAACTGGAAGATCTGGGAAGACTGCACAGGTCTGGGACAAATTCTCTGACTGCACCTTCTGCACTGCTGCAATGCCGGCGGCGGTGCGTGGAAGTTTTCGGGTTCAGCCGTATCAAACGGCCTTTCCGCAAAACTCTGTGGCTGTCAGCGACTTTTGCCGGTTTTGACGGAAATTGTTTTCGGTGGCATCCGAAGACTGGTTTAGACTGCATCAGGTTTCCGGCATCCGGCCTGATCTCTGGTTTTGCATCTGGCGAATTGGGTTGGTCTGCATCCGCAGCACCTTCATGGGGAATTCACATGCGGCGACTCGCTGGCTCACTGCGTTCAATTTCACTGGCTTCCCTGGGGCTGGGTGTGTCCACTCTGTGTGGCACAGCCTGGGCCTCGGACAACGGCTCGTCCAATGCTTCGGCCGCGCCGGATGCCGTTGTGCTGACCACCGCCGACCGGCAGCACATGGCCATCGCCCTGCGACTGTCCGCACCGGCCGTCACCGTCAACCGACACATCGTTCTGGTGGACACCTCCGCCAGTCAGGCCGGCATCTACCGGCAGCGAACACTGCAGGCAGTGCAGGCTGTTCTGCAGGGTCTGCCTCAGGACAGCAAGGTGAAGCTGGTCGCTGCCGATTCGTCGGTGTCTGTCCTGACGCCGGAGTTTGTCAGCCCGGATGCACCGGAACTGGCCGCCGCACTGAAGCGACTGTCCCTCCGCACTCCGCTGGGTGCCACGGACCTGGCCGCCGCACTCCGCAGCTCGCTGCAGGGTGTGTCGGAAACGGCCGTGTCTGTCGCCTATATCGGTGATGGCATGAGCACCGGCGATATGCTCTCCGGCTCCGACCTGGCAGGTCTGGTGAATGAACTGCAGACCAGCGGCGCAGCCTTCCATGCCATGCTGCTGGGCCCTCGCGTTGATGCTCACCTGTCCGGTGTGCTCGCCAATCACACCGGCGGTTCACTGCAGCAGCTGCAGTCCGATGATCTTTCCTCTGTCGTCACCGGGATGATCAGCGAACTTCAGCAGGCACCGGTGCTGGTTCGCGACCTGCGTTCGGCATCTGCTGATCTCAGCCTGTCGGCCCCGGCCACAGTGGCACTCCGCAGCAGTCGTCACACCGTGATTTACGGTGCTGGCCAGATGTCGGCGGTGCTGGAAGTCACCGGAACAGTCAACGGTCTCCCCCGGACCTGGAAAGTTTCACGCAGTGATTCACGCCAGGGTGGCAGCGCCATCAGTGCTCTGACTCGCAAGTCACAGCAGTCTCAGGGACTGGACTCGCCCTACCTCGGCCTGGCAGGATTGACCGCAGCGGCCGGCGACCTGGGGACTCTGATCAACGACAGCATCGCTGCCGCTGAAGCACTCAGCCGTCAGGGTCAGAAGCAGCAGGCTCGCGAAATCGTCACCCAGGCTCAGCTGCTGGATTCCGGCAATGTCCGCCTGACAGCACTGGCCGCAGAGCTGCAGGATGAAACGGGCAAGGCCGACCGACTGGGTGCTCCCGGCGTGGACGAAGGCGATGCTCTCAGCAAAACAGAAACTCGCAGCGAAATCCTGACGCAGCGGATGGTACAGTCGGTCAATGCGGCCATCGCAGAAGCCGATCGCGTCGCCGCTCAGCAGCCTGAATACGCCATTACTCTGCTGAAGGACGTTCTGGAAGCCGTTCGCTCCTCCCGCGAAATTGCTCCGGAAAAGCGACAGGAACTGGAGCGTCGCATTGTGGCGTCCTACACCCAGGTCGACTCTGCCCGCCAGACCAACGAAATTCGTCAGCAGCAGCTCTCTGAAGCTCGTGCCAACCTCGAAGCCCAGCGTGAACGCCTGGCTCAGGTCAACCTCGAAGAGCAGCGTCTGCGGACTCTGATCGACCAGGTGCGTGGCCTGCTGGAACGTGCTCGCCGGGGTGACGTCAATGCCTACGAAGATGCCGAAGCGGTCTCCCGCGAAGCCCTTCGCGACGAACCAGGCAACGGCACGGCCACTGCCGCCATGGTCATGTCCGAAGCTTCCGGTCAGCTTCAGAAGGCCTACGATCTCGTCAGCCTGCGAAATGACCGCTTCCTCGAGACTCTGTACCAGGTCGAACTTTCGCACGTGCCGTTCCCCGATGAACCGCCGGTCCAGTATCCGCCGGCCGACGTGTGGCGTGCCCTCTCGATCAAGCGTAAAGAAAAATACAAGTCGCTCTCGCTGCGCTCCATCAAGCCGGTGGAAGAGTGGCTGGAAAAGAAGCTTGACGAGCCACTGCCGCGTGCACTGTCATACCCCGGCGACAACTCGCTTGGCGAAATCCTGCGATTCATCGCTGACGCCTATACGGCCGAAGGTCCCTACACGATGCGAATTATCCTGGATGAGTCCGATCCGGATCTTGGCGAAAAGCCAACGTTCCTGGACGACACTCAGGTGGCCGACGTTGACCTTGCCGGGATCACCATGCGAAATGCCCTTGAGCTGATCTTCGCCAAGGTGAAGGACAACGAACTGACGGTCATGATCAAGAACGAAGTCATGATGGTGACCACGGTCGCCACAGCCGAAAGTGAAGAGAACCTGGTCACTCGGATCTATGACGTTGCGGATCTCGTCGTAATTACTCAGCCCGGCATGGGTGGCGGTATGGGCGGCGGCATGGGCGGCATGGGCGGTGGTGGTATGGGTGGCATGGGTGGCGGCATGGGAGGCATGGGCGGGATGGGCGGTGGCGGCATGGGTGGTATGGGCGGTGGTGGCATGGGCGGCATGGGTGGCGGTATGTTCTCCGTCCCGGCTGTTCCTGCAACTCCCGCTGCACCTGCAGCCGGTGGCATCCAGCTCAAGAATGGGGCTAAAAAAAAATAGCGTCCCCGCTGCAGTCGCAGACGACGCATGATGACTCTGAAATCAGGGACAGCCTGTGGCAGCATGCCTGCCGCGGGCTGTCCCTTTTTATTGGTGGCCGATCACTGCCGCTGACAGCCACAGCAGCTCTCTCAGCAGTCGGCCTGTCACAGTCTGATGAGCAAAAAGGACTCAGTGCACGCCAGGCACTGGCAGAAGTCACAGCCGGACAGGGCGAAATGGCGGCCCGCTGGGACCGTATCTTTGACGGCCCGCGGCTTTCCGATGCGAATCTCGCGCTGCTGGTCCAAATACAGCATGAAGCCAAACAGTATGAACAGATCGTGGAATGCCTCGAAGCAGCACTCCGCGCAGGTCGCGTGGTGCCGTGGCTCTACGACGTACTGGCTCTGGAAATGAAACTGGCCGGACGCCCGGCCGATGATGTGGCTCGAGTACTGCAGTCGCGACTGGACTTCGGCGCCGGCGGTGTTCCTCAGATGTTGATCACTGCCGCCATGCTGTCACGTTTCGAAGCCTGGGAACAGGCTCTGACACTGCTCCGCGACGGCGCTCAGCTGAACCCGGAAAACCCTGAGCTCTGGCTGCTGGCCCGCAGCATCGCTGACAAATCAGGTGACCAGGAATGGAGAGTCTGGTCGCGCTGCGGAGTCCTGCAGCATGTGTGGGATACGAACTGGCAGAAAGACCATGACGAAGCACTCAAGGTGCTGACGGACATCGCCAATGCACTCGACAAGGCCGGTAAATCGCCGGAAGCCGAAGCGATTCGATCAAGACAGCTGGAAGCCCGGCGAGTCGATCTGCAGATCAGTCTGAAGTGGGTCGGAGCAGCCGATCTGGACCTGATCGTCAGGGATCCGCAGGGAGCCGAATGCAGTTTTCGCAGGCGCATTACACCGACATACGGACGTCTGGTGCGGGAGGACGGCACTGCCAGCTCAAAGCTTGCCCCCGCAGAAACCCACGCCGAGATTTTTTTGCAGCCGAAAGCCCTGAACGGCAAATATGAGTTCTCTGTCAGATTCGTGGTGGGCAAAGTCACCACGGGTACCGCGATTGTGGAGGTCATTCAGAATGGCGGCACGCCCGCAGAAACTCGGGAAACAAAAACGATACGACTTGGTGAGCAGGATGTTTCCCTGTCAACTGAGATAAAACAGGGAAGATGGGACAAAACAGCAAAGCCCTGACAGGTGACAAACGAACCGGGTGAATGGCAGAAACTGCCGAAAAACAGCGTTTAGTTCCCGTGTTTTGACGAGATTTCCGCTCGGCCCGGTTTTTATGCTCTGGTGGCTGACAAAAAGTCTTGACCCGTTTTTCAGAACGTCTTACTGTCCCACCATCACGAGACGACTGAGGCCTGCAAGCCCCGGTTGACTCATGAGACCAATCGCCCCCGGAAGCAGCTGGAGTCCTCCGCCCCCCTGGGATTCGCTGCTTCCGGGATTTTTTTTGCGCTCACCGCAGCCTTTTCCGGGCGGTGTTGTTGCAGCCGCCCCCCAGTCTCCGCAGAATGTCCGTTTTCCGCCCGCCATCCTGCACAGAGGTCCCGTATGAAGCTCGTCAGCCGGCTGCTGTTTCTTGTCGCTGCAATTCTGCCAGGCACTGCCGCTTTGGGTCAGCAGTATTCCAGCCTGCTGCCTGATCGCAGTCTTTCGCAGTGGATGCTGCCGGACGGTGCCGATGTCACTCAGGGCTGGACCTTTGACACCGATGGCTCACTGCATCTGAGCGGCAAAGGCAATAACATCCTGACTCGCGAAGAATTCGGCGATTTTGATCTCTGGTTCGAATACCGCATCTCAGAAAAGGGCAACAGCGGCATCAAGTACCGCGTCATGAAGTACGGCAATCAGTGGCTGGGGCTGGAGTATCAGATTCAGGATGATTCCGCCTTCCCGAAGATGTCGGCAGAACACTACACGGCATCGGTCTATGACCTGTTTGACACCTCCAGTCCGGTCCTGCAGCGAAACTACAAGGGCGGGGATGTGTGGAGTGTTGGTCGCATCATTGTCCAGCAGAATCGCCTGCGACACTGGATGAACGGGAACCTGATCATTGACGAGCGGGATGATTCGCCGCGATTTGCCGCAGCCGTGCAGAACAGCAAGTTCAAAAATCAGCAGGATTTCGGCCGCAATCGTCAGGGGCGACTGATGCTGACGGATCATGGCAGTGAAGTCTGGTATCGCAACGTGTTCATTCGTCGGCTGGACGGCAGACCGCAGGTTCCGTAAACAGTTTCGCGCTGAATACCGCTTCCGGAAAACTCATGCTGCGACTGCTGCGAGTGTCAGGCTGGGTGCTGGTCCTGCTGACTGTGGCGTCAGCCGCCTGGGTGCTGCTGCGGACGATCCAATCGGACGTCGGAGACGCTGAACAGATTGCTCAGGTGCAGCAACTGCTGCGTGATTCCGGGATGCTGGCACCTGTCGCCTACGTGCTGTTTGTCACGGCTGAAGTGATCGTGGCCCCGCTGCCTGGACTGCTGCTGTATATCCCCGGGGGCCTGCTGTTTGGTCCACTGCTGGGCGGGCTGCTGGCGCTGATTGGAAACATTCTGGGTGCCGGTATTGCCTGTTCACTGGCTCGCCGGCTGGGTGCCGGGATGCTGGCACGCATGGACCCCGATGGCGCTGCGGCGCGGCTGCAGACCAGGCTGCAGCAGCGAGGATTCTGGCTGGTGCTGCTGCTGCGGTTAAACCCGCTGACCTCGTCAGACCTTGTCTCTTACGCTGCCGGACTGACTCGCATGCCCGTCTGGCAGGTCATGACCGCCACCGGAATCGGTATTGCCCCGCTGTGCTTTCTGCAGTCATGGTTGTCCGACAGCCTGTTTACCCGCTGGCACGGCCTGTTCTGGCTGCTGCTGATCGCGACTCCGATCTGGCTGGGACTGATCGTCGTCATCCTGCTGCGGATGGCTCGCCGCTGATTCTTCCCTGACCTGCGGTGGCTGTCGCCACTGGGCATAGGGCACAGGTCCGAGGAACGCCTGGTTTTCGAACGGAGCGCTGCGCCCCAGCTCACTGATCGACGGAGTCAGCAGCAGGAAGAAACTGTACAGTCCCAGCAGCGGAACCATGATCAGCCGTACTGGAATATGCAGCCAGCGACTGGCCGGTTGCTCCCGCGTTGTGGCTCGGTGCCAGGCCCACGCTGTCACCAGTCGTGCCGGATAGGTCAGCAGCACAAAGACAGGGGTCAGGATCAGCAGTGCATCCTGCGGAGGCAGGCGGATTTTGCCAAGGTACAGGGGAAATGTCAGCACATACAGCAGGACCGTGGACAGCATCCATGCCAGCGGAGCACTGCGGAGCGCCAGCCGCACGGATCTGACCGAAAAAATTGCCATGAAACGCCCCTGCACAGCCTGCTGCACCTGCAGCCACGGCAGCCACGCAAACACCGGAATCAGCAGTACGCCTCCCAGAAACGACAGCAATCCGAAAATTGGCCGTGTACGATCCGGAGCCGCATAAGACATCAGCAGCGATGTGGGCAGCACCAGCCACAGCACCGCCCCAAAGAAACCTCGCAACCCCAGCACAAAATGCTGCCACGGGCTCAGCAAAGTCAGCAGCGCCTGCAGCACCTGAGCCACCTGTTGCCGCTTTTCACGATGTCGCCATGCCAGCAATCGTCTGAGATTGCGAATGGGCCTGAGAAAACACGACACCGTGCAGCCATTCAGAATGGCGGCCAGCAGGTGCAGTGCGATCAGCCACTGCAGGAACAGCAGCACAGCCTGCAGTCGCTGTGTTTGCTGGTGCTGAGGTCCCAGCAGCACCAGAGCATCACTGAGGCGTGCTGCCTGGATCCGCAGTGGAATACAGAAAACCACTGTAAACACCACCAGAATCCCCAGCCGCGGAGCAATCTTCAGCAGAGGAAATCCATCGCGAATCCGGCCCGAGACTGCAACCTGCTTCTGAGCATTGATGAGGAAGCCCAGAGTCAGAATGTTCAGGCCGGGAATCGCAGCCATGATCGCCAGCACCAGCACGACACACGCCGCTCCTGTCGCGGTTTTCACCAGCCACCACAGCGAACGAAACGGTCGTCGCACACCAGGAAAGATCCCCGGACCGACCGCTGACAATGCATCCACCGACGCAGTGCTGCCACTCAGAGCACCCCCAATCGCAGCAGGCGGATTTTCAACGACAGACATCAGCAGCCCCCTGACCCGACAGCACACGCACTGACAAAGACCCGCTTTTCACTGTCCTCGACGTTTCGGCGACTGTTTCGGGTATTTCGTGGTTCCGGTCCCATTCGCCTGTTTTACTCGAAAATTGCCCTCAATGCCCGGTTTTTTCCAGGGAACCTGAAACAGCGTCGAAGTATGATATTCGGACCTGCAATCACGCCCGCTGCCACTCGTCCCTCACGGAACTGCTCACTGTGCGCTGGCTCACATGGATTTCGCTGCCTGTGCTGGGACTGCTGCTGTCTGCTGTTGTGCAGACCGCAGGCAGCGTCGAAACGCCGTTGTCTGCACCGCCTGCGGTGCCGGCATCCCAGCGGCTGGATGCAGCGGTGGAACGGCTGAATCAGTATTTTCAGCAGCGCTGGCAGCAGGCCGGGGTGCAACCCGTCGCGCAGGCTGATGAACTGACGGTATTCAGAAGGGTTTCACTGGCACTTTTTGGTTGTGTTCCGGCACTGGCGGAAATCAAAGCCTTCGAGCAGGATCTGCAGCCTGACCGTCTCGATCGCTGGATCGTGCGAATGCTGCAGGACGAGCGCTTTGGCCGGTACTTCGCCGATCGCCTCGCTCGCAGTCTCACGGGTGTCGAACAGGGACCGCTGTTCATTTTTCGCCGTGACCGTCTGCGTGACTGGCTGGCGGAACAGGTGCTGGCCGATGCTTCCTGGGCCCGGATGACTCGCGATCTGATCGCCGCTGAAGGACTCTGGACCGATCAACCCGCCGCCAACTTCATCACCATCGCCCGCATGGAGAATGAAGAGATTGATGAAACCAAACTGGCCGGTCGCACGGTCCGCGCTTTTCTGGGGCAGCGGATCGACTGTGCTCAGTGCCACGATCATCCGTTTGACCCGCAGTGGAAACAACCGCATTTCGAAGGGCTGGCAGCCTGGTACTGCCAGGCTACGGTCTCGCTGGCTGGCGTCACCGACTTTGATCGCGACAAAGCCGAACAGCCCGTTGTGTACAGGATCACTGAGCCTGGCAGGGACAGTGAATCCGGGCGCACGGTGGATCCCGCTGTGCCGTTCAACGCAGAATGGTTGCCGGCCACGGGGTCACTTCGCAGTCGCCTGGCTGCCTGGGTCACGCATCCAAAGAATCGCCGCTTTGAACGCGCGATTGCAAACCGGATCTGGGGTCTGATGATTGGCCGTCCGCTGCAGGATCCTGTCGACGATCTGCCACACCCGGAAGATTCCGCCGCGCCGGATGCACTGGATCTGCTGGGGTCTGAGTTTCGTAATCGCGGTGAACGGCTCAGTGTCCTGATCCGCCTGATAGCACTCTCACAACCCTTTAACCTGTCATCGGAAAGTTCTGAGCAGGACGTGCTGCTGCTGAAACAGCAGCAGCAGCATTGGGCGGTGTTTCCGCTGGTAAGACTCAGGCCTGAGCAGGTCATTGGTTCGCTGTTTCAGGCGGGCAGGGTTCGGATGGTGGATCAGAATTCTCATCCGCTGATCCGATTCCAGAAACTGACTTCGGAAAACGATTTCATTCAGGAATACGGAGATGCCGGAGAAGACGAACTCAACCCGCAGTCCGGCACGATCACTCAGTCACTGCTGAAGATGAATGGTCGCTTTACCGCCGAATCACTGAAGGTGGATCTGTTGTCCGGACCGGCGGAAGTTCTGCAGCTGTCGCCGGACGATGCCACCGTGATTGAGAACAGCTTCCTGATGTGTCTGACTCGCCGCCCGGCGGCTGCGGAGCAGCAGTACTTTCTGGAACAGTTGAAAAACAATCGCAGTCAGGCGGTGGAGGATTTGTTCTGGGCCCTGTTCAACAGTCCGGAGTTTTCATGGAATCACTGATGACGGATCGCCGCGGCATGCTGCAGCGACTGGGTACCTCCGGCCTTTCCTTTCTGCTGCCATGCATGCCGCAGGCTGCCGCAAACCGGCGCGGGAATGACCGCCCGGCGTCACTGATCGTGCTGTGGATGAATGGTGGCATGAGTCAGCTTGAGACGTGGGACCCGCATCCAGGAACGGTTTCCGGCGGACTGACAAAGGCCATCGCCACCTCGGCCCCGGATGTGCAGATTTCGCACCTGCTGCCGGGAATGGCCCAGCAGATGCACGAGTGCCTGCTGATTCGCTCGCTGCACTCAAAGGAGGGTGATCATGAAAAGGGGGCGGCGTTTGTCAGAACTGGCTACAACCCCGAACCGACTTTGGCATATCCCACCCTCGGATCCGTGATCGCCCGACAGCTTCCGCAGGCCACACTGCAGATCCCGCCCTACATCCTCCTCAATCCTCGCATCCCCGTTCCTGAGGGTGGCTATCTTGGAAATGAATGGAATGCGTTCCGAGTCTTTCGGCCGGGAGAGCAGGTGGCCAATCTGACCGCCACAGTGCCGGATGAGCGATTGCAGCGACGACTGCAGGGGCTGGATGTGGTGGGTCAGGAGTTTGCTCGCAGACGACCACTGGCCGAACAACTGACTCTGCAGCAGGACCTGACTCGCCGCGCTGTACAGATGATGCAGTCAGAACAGCTGGCCGCATTCCGGATCGATGATGAACCAGCGACTCTGCAGGACAGTTACGGGCGAACGGATTTTGGGCGCGGCTGCCTGGTGGCTCGCAGGCTGGTGGAAACCGGAGTCCGGGTTGTCGAGGTGACACTGCCCGGATTTGATACTCATATTTCCAACCATGAAGGCCACATCACGCAGTGCCGAATACTGGACCCGGCCATGTCCACACTGCTGCAGGACCTGCGACAGCGGGATCTGCTGCAGTCCGTCATTGTGCTGTGCATCAGTGAATTTGGCCGCACGCCGCGAATCAATCCGGCGGACGGTCGCGATCACTGGCCCGGCTGGTTTTCCTGTGTGGTGGCCGGTGGTGGTTTTCGTCGCGGTGCGGTGCTGGGAGCAACTCCGGCTGAGATTCCTGTGGGCAATCCGCCACTGCCGCAGGACCCCATCAGCATCCCGGAAGTGTATGCCACGATCCTGTCGCAACTGGGAATTGACGGCAGTCAGGAAATTATCACCCCGGTTGGCCGCCCGATCCGCTTTGCCAGCGCTGCTCCCAGCCTGCGTCTGCTGCAGTCCGGCAGTTGACATGCTCCGCAAGGAAGTTCTGCTGAACTGCGAAGACCTTTTTTTCGATTACTGGTCCCCGCTCATCTCGCCACAGGCGAGAGTGGCTGAGGGTGATGTGGACTTCTACCCTAAAAAACACCACACCGCACCACTTTGCATTTCCCTTCGCAGCTTCGCGTAAGACCCGCAGACTGCTGCGTACCCGGGCCACCATGATGAGGGTCCGTTGTACCCCTCGCCCCCGCCCCCGCTCCCCTCCCGGGGACGATGGGTGCCAGGGTACTTCACAGCACAAAACACAGAAGTCTCACCCTGCGATTCATCCGGGGGCACTACGAGTGCATCCGTGGCCAAAAAACATTCGTGTTCATCCGCGACGAAAATTCTCCGCTTTCTGGAGCCCCTAAGTTTACAACAGACAGCGAACCTGCCACAGTTTGTGCTGCGGGAAGCAGGGCTCGCCAGGAACTTCGGCTATGTGCAGTTTCAGCATTTTTCTCCATTGCCAGGCGCCGGCGACGTTTGTAGTCGGTGATCGCAGCTGGATCTGGCCGGCAGTGGCCACCGCTGCTGTGGGACTGCTCAGTATCTTCTGGCTGAACCGTCAGCGGCTTTCCAGCCAGCTGCTCGGACCACTGCTCAGAACTGTTGCGTGGCTGCTGCTGGCCGCCTGTCTCGTGAATCCTCTGTGGAGCAGTTCGCGGCCCAGGTCCGGAGCCAATGTGCTGGCCATCGTTGCAGACAACAGCCGCAGCCATCTCGTCAGTCTCGACGGCACCGATAATACTCGCGCCGCACAGTTCACCAAAGCACTCAAAACCGGCGAAAGCCCGGAACCCGTCGGCTGGCTCAGACGACTCAGCCAGGATTTCGAACTGCGACGCTACACGTCAGCCGATCGACTGCTGCAGACCGAACGCCTCGACAGCGTCGAATTCAACGGCCAGGCATCATCACTCAATGCCGCACTCCGCAGTCTGCAGCAACGATATCAGGGCCAGCCTCTGGCCGGTATTCTGCTGCTGACCGATGGCAATGCCACCGATGGCCAGCTGGACCCCGAGCTGCTGAAATTGCTGCCACCGGTGTATCCGGTCGTGCCGTCCGAAGGTCAGGGGCTGCCGGACGCTGCTGTCGGAGTCTGGACGGTGTCGCAGTCGGCCTTCGATGATGCTCCTGTCTCACTGCAGATCACTCCGCGGATTGAGGGTGCACAAACCGGGCAGGTTCGAGTCACACTAAAGGATGCTCTGGGCAACACCATCGAAACACAGACTCGCAGCGCAGCCGATGCCACACCGCTGAAGTTTCGGCATCGGCCCACTACGGCCGGAACCGTGTTCTACCAGTTTGCCGTCGAACTGCTGGATGCAGCCGGTGAGACTGTGCAGCAGGAGGCCACGCTGGTCAACAACACGCAGCTGATCGCCGTTGACCGCAGTGCTCGCCCCAGACGCATTCTGTATGTGTCCGGACGACCGAACTGGGACTTCAAGTTTTTGCGGCGAGCGGTGGAGACAGATCCGCTGCTGTCCATCGTGGGCCTGATCCGCATTGCTCGCAAGGAAGCCAAATTTGACTTTCGCGGCCGCGAAGGTCAGACATCAAACTCGCTGTTCCGCGGCTTTGACAAAGCAGATCCGGACACCGTGGAAGAGTATGACGAGCCGGTGCTGATTCGGCTCAATGTGGCTGAGAACGAGCTGCAGGGTGGATTCCCGCAGAAGGCCGAAGAACTGTTCCAGTATGACGCCATCATCATCGACGACCTCGAAGCGGACTTCTTCCTCGCGGATCAGATGACGCTGCTGTATGACTTTGTCAGCCAGCGTGGCGGTGGACTGCTGATGATGGCCGGTCAGGAATCCTTTGCTCAGGGCGATTACAATCGCACTCCAATCGGCGAAATGCTGCCGATTGATCTGGAGCGTCGCGCAGAATTTCCTTCGACTCCCGTTCGCCTGACCCTGACCCGCGATGGCTGGCTGCAGCCGTGGGTGCGTCTGCGGGACGATGAGACGGCCGAACAGCAGCGGTTGCAGCAAATGCCCGCGTTTGTGACGGTCAATCCCGCCGGGTATGTGCGGCCCGGAGCGATCGTGATGGCCGAAGTGGAGGACGCCGGAGGAAGTCGCTGGCCGGCACTGGTTGTGCAGCGATTCGGACGCGGCCGAACCGGCGCTGTCTGTGTTGGTGACCTGTGGCGGTGGAGACTGCAGGACGGCCTGAATGCTCTGGCAAACCCCGCGACCACTGCGGAACAGCCCCAGGCCAGGCCCACCGTCGGACGCCCCGCCGAAGATCTCAGCGATCATGCCCGCGCCTGTCGACAATTGATGCGCTGGCTGGTGGCAGACGTACCACAGCGACTGGAAGTCCGCGTTCGTGAGGAAGCAGAGCAGGGCAGTGGGGCAGTTACCCTGACAGCACTCGTCCGCAGTGCGGATTTCGCCGTGCAGGAAAACGCGGACGTACGATTCTCCGTAACGGCTCCTGACGGCAAAGTCTTCGAACTCACCGCCACCCCTTCAGACTCGGAAGCCGGACTGTTTGAAGCCAGCCTGTCCGCCGCCATGGCCGGATCGTGGAAGGTGGAAGCCACTGCGGTGCTGTCCGATGCCGCGGAGGCCCCGTTGACTGCCGCACTCGGCTGGGCCAGTCAGCCCGATCAGCAGGAAATGCAGTCGGTCCGTATCAATCGGCCATGGGTGAATCAGCTGGCGGAAGGCACCGGCGGAAAAGTCACAGAGCTGGACGATGTCGAAAAACTGGCTGCCAGCCTGCCGCAGGAAGACGCACCGCTCAGTGAAATCTGGTCCTGGCCGATCTGGCATTCCTGGTGGGTGTTCATGACGGCTGTTGCCTGCCTGTCTGCGGACTGGACAATGCGGCGTCGACGAGGATTGCCATGACACACCGGAACCGAATCTGTGCAGCCCTTTGGTGCTGGCTGCTGGCACTGCCTGCTGTCGCGCAGGAGTCACTGCCAGCCGCGGATCGCAGCGAACTGCTGCTGATTGTCGGAGCTTCGGGAAAAGCGGAATACGGTCAGTCCTTCAGCGCGTGGGCTGACCGCTGGCAGCGGGCTGCCGAGCAGGCCGGAGTCCTCGTGACGGTGATTGGTCGGGGCGAACAGCCGGTCGATGCAGGGGCCGTTTCGGATCGCGATGCAATCCTTGCAGCAGTCGCTCGCAATGCCTCAGTCAGCAGTCGGGAACCACTGTGGATTGTCTTCCTGGGACACGGCACTTTTGATCAGCGGGAAGCCCGTTTGAACCTGCGCGGTCCGGATTTGTCGGCCGGTGAGCTGGCCGAGGCATGTCGGCCGCTGCAGCGACCACTGACAGCCGTGATCTGCGCCTCCTGCAGTGCACCCTTTCTGAATGCCCTGTCAGGCCCAGGCCGCTGTGTGGTGACAGCCACCAAAGACGGCAATCAGCTGCAGTTCTCACGCTTCGGCGATTACCTGTCCACCGCCATTGCCGGTCTGGAGGGTGACATCGATCGCGATGGGCAAACGTCGCTGCTGGAAGCCTGGCTGTTTGCCGCTCGCCGCACTGGTGACTTCTACAAAACAGAAGGACGACTGGCGACCGAGCATTCACTGCTGGACGATAACGGTGATCAGCAGGGGGTTCGCGCAGAAATTTTCAGCGGACTGAAACCCTCGGCTCAGGTCACAGCGGACAAGCCGATTGATGGTCGCCTCGCGGCTGAAATATGTCTGGTGCTCAGCCCGCAGGAACGCCAGCTGACCGCCGCACAAAGACAGCAGCGAGAGCAACTGGAAACAGAACTGAACCAGTTGAAACAGAAACGGGAACAGCTGAATGAAGCGGATTACCTGCAGCAGCTGGAAGCCATCCTGCTGCAGCTGGCCCGGCTGTATCAGGCAGCCGAACAGGCTGCCGCAACTCAGCGCTGAACGCAAGTGAACGCCCAGGTAAACGGTGCAGCTCGGGCTTTAGCCCGAGTTCTGTCCGGTCGCCGGGGCTCAGCAGGAGTTGCTGTGGCTCAGCAGGAGCTTCGCCCTCCCGATGGCTGGGAGGCGGAGTATTACGGTGCGG
>SXXK01000369.1 GCA_005791255.1 Planctomyces sp. | reverse complement strand
GCCCCCGCCCGCCACTTCCATCACACTCCCCCTCAAAATCCGGCGGCGGACTACACACACCAAATATATTCCGACAGGCCCCACCCATGCTGTCCCTCAGATCACTCACTCCGGTCTGCTGGCTCCTCACCTTCTTCGCACTCACAATCTGCAGCTGCCACGCTCAACAGCCGGGCAGTCGCCCTCCCAATGTGCTGATGATTGCCATCGATGACCAGAATGACTGGATCGGCTGCCTCCACGGCCATCCCCAGGCACGCACACCCCACATCGATGCCCTCGCCCGCTCCGGCACCCTGTTCGCCAATGCTCATTGCCAGTCTCCACTCTGCAACCCCTCCCGCGCCAGCCTGCTCACCGGCAAACGCCCCTCCAGCTCCGGCGTCTATGGACTTGCTCCGGCAATTCGCGATGCCAGCACCCTGAAAGACTGCACAACTCTCCCACAGTTCTTCCGCCAGCACGGATACTCCGCACGCATGGCCGGAAAGATCGGGCACGGTGCGTGGGGCAGAAAACCGGGTGACGGCGAATTCGACGTCGTCGGACCACCCTCCGGAATCGGCCCCCGCCCAGCCTCGCCCCTCGTCAGCACGCCCTCACAACACCCCCTCGTTGACTGGGGCACATTTCCGCACCGCGATGAGGACAAAGGCGATTACCTGCTCGCCTCATGGACCGTCGAACAGCTCCGGCAGCCCCACACCCAGCCGTTCTTCCTCTGCACCGGATTCTTTCTGCCACACGTGCCCTGTTATGTCAGTCAGTCATGGTATGACCTGTTCCCCGAAAACACGCTGCAGCTGCCCGAAGTTCCGCCGGACGATCGACAGGACACTCCGCGATTCAGCTGGTACCTGCACTGGAAACTGCCCGAACCCCGGCTCAGATTCCTGCAGGAACAGCAGCAGTGGAAGAATCTCGTCCGCAGCTATCTCGCCTCCACAGCCTTCGTGGATGCCCAGATCGGCCGTATTCTCGAGGCACTCAAAAACAGTCCTCATGCCGACAACACCATCGTGGTGCTCTGGTCCGATCACGGCTGGCACCTCGGCGAAAAACTGATCACCGGAAAAAACTCACTGTGGGATCGCTCAACCCGAGTCCCGCTGATCTTCGCGGGCCCCGGAGTCCGTCCGCAGGCCGTTTGCCGCGAGCCTGCAGAATTGCTGGACATCTACCCCACACTCGCCGCACTCTGTGGCCTGCCCGCCCCCGCAGATCAGGAGGGACACAGCCTGCTGCCCCAGCTGCAAAACCCCGAAACACCGCGACCATGGCCCGCCATCACCACCCACAATCATGACAACCACGGAGTCCGCACGCGGGACTGGCGCTACATCCGCTACGCCGACGGTTCCGAGGAACTCTACGACATGCAGCAGGATCCCCGCGAATGGCACAATCTTGCGGCCAGCCCGGCACACGCCGCTGTACTTGCCCGGCATCGACAACTGGCGCCCGCGCAGAGCCGACAACCGGTACCCGGCAGCCACGACCGTATTCTGCTGTATGACCCGGTCAGCGGACGGCTGAACTGGGAAGGCACCGACATTCCACCGGGGGCCCCAATCCCCGAGCTTGAAGACTGAATAGCCCCCACCATGCAGATTCATCGACTGACCGCTTTCCATGTCCCCATTGCACTCCGCAGGCCGGTGCGGCACGCCTCATTCACTCGGACAGACAACGATACACTCCTGATCCGCTGTGTACTGCGCGATGGCAGCATCGGCTGGGGTGAAGGCCTGCCACGCACCTATGTCACCGGCGAATCCATCGATTCTGCCTGGCAGCAGCTCGCTCAGACAAACCTCGCCGGACTCGCCGACGCCCGTTTCACAGTTCCCTTCGATGCCGCCGATGCCGTCAGTCGGCTGCCACTGCACCCCGCTGATCCGACACTTCACACAGACCTCCGCGAATGCTTCGGCAACTCGGTCCGCTGCGCACTCGAACTGGCCCTGCTCGATGCCACCGGGCGCAGCTGCGGACGACCGCTGGCAGACCTGATTCGCGAACACCCCGAATTCACCGGAATCTCGCAGTTCACATCGTCGGTCAGATACAGCGGAGTCATCACATCGCAGTCACCCGCAGCCCAGCTGCTGTCAGCCCTGAAAATGCGGCTCTTCGGGTTTCAGCAGATCAAGGTTAAGGTGGGTGCAGCCGGACTTTCAGACTCCGCCTGCCTCGCTCGCATCCGCACTGTCCTCGGGCCACACCGGGGACTCCGCCTCGACGCCAACGAAGCCTGGCACTGCGAAACACTGCGGGAACAGATTGAGCCGCTGCTGCGGTTTCACCCGCAGTCACTGGAACAGCCTGTTCCGCACGGTGAAGTCGCGGGACTGGCAGAAGTCCGCCGCCAGTTCCTGCAGCCGGCCGGCCTGCCCGTCATGCTGGATGAGTCCCTGTGCTGCGTGGAGGATGCGGAACGAGCGATTGCTGGTCAGTGGTGCGACGCCTTCAACATCCGACTTTCCAAGTGTGGCGGCATCCTGCGTTCGCTGCAAATTGTCAGGCTGGCCCGCCAGCACGGGATTCGCTGCCAGCTCGGCTGCCAGGTCGGGGAAACCGGAATCCTCTCGGCAGCCGGCCGACACTTCGCCTGCAGTGTCTCAGACCTGTGGTTCCTCGAAGGCAGCTTCGACAGATTCCTCGTCCAGGATCGGCTGACAGAACAGGACCTGACATTCGGCCGGGCCGGCCACGCATACTCACTGCTCAAACCGGGTCTGTCGATCGATATCGATGAATGTCGCGTGCGGCAACTGGCAAAACGCACCCAGGAACTGCTGCCAGGCTGAATATTCCTGACATTCCGGGCGGTTCACACAGGCCGGAAAATCCAGGCAAAACACGCGGGTCCGCAATTGACTAACAGAAATCGGGAACAGCACAATACTGGGGGCCCTCCCCCAGGGCTGCACAGCGCGCCGCATGATGCGGTCCCCTTCATGCACCCGTGCGGCTGCAGCAATCGACACAAAAGCATCAGTTATGCCGGCTGAAGCAGTCACAAAAACCAGCAAACCCCTGCAGGCCAGTGCTGCAGTTTTCTCGTCATACCGTGAAACCTGCTCGTACTGCATCTTGCGGGAATGGCCCCACAACAGTCTGATGACAGGGTTGGCGGACACAGCCTCTGAAAATCCGCAGCAGCCGCGTGCTCAACGCAGCAACTCAGAATTCTCGTTTCGTACTTGTGCGTTTCTTCCCTGCAGAAAGGCTCAGCAGGCATGACCAGCTTCCGTCGGATTCGTGGCAGAAAGCCGTCATCGTTTTCATTCCGCCCCACCGCGGAATCCCTCGAAATTCGCAGCCTGCTGTCGGGACTGTCCGTCGGCAAACCCGGTATGGATCTGCCTCAGCCGGAACCCTCGCAGCCCGATCGCGTCCCCAATGAACTGCTGGTGCAGTTCAAACCCGAGGTCAGTCGCCTGCAGGCCAGTCAGATCGCAGCTTCCTTCGGACTCGAAGTCCGCTCCTTCACTCAGACCGCCGCTATGCAGGCGTCGGGGCAGGGACTGCTGGTTCGAGTCGGTACCCCGGCCAATGTTCCTCAGCAACAGTCCATCAACCAACTGCAGCAGCATCCGCGAATCGCTTTTGCTGAGCCAAATTACATCTACTACCCCGACTATGTCAGCAATGACCCATCCTACAGCGACGGCAGCCTGTGGGGCATATACAGCAATGACAACCCGTCAGCCGGCCCGGGTGGCACCACAAATCAGTTCGGTTCTGCCGCTGAACAGGCATGGCGCGACGGATTCATCGGCAACCGGGGATTGTACATCGGAGTAATTGACACCGGGATTCAACTGAATCATCCCGATCTCGCAGCGAACATCTGGGTCAACCCTTTCGAAATCGCCGGAGACGGCATCGACAATGACGGCAATGGCTATGCCGATGACGTCAACGGCTGGGACTTCAACAACGACGACAACTCCGTCTACGATGATCCCTCGGATGATCACGGTACCCATGTTGCCGGCACCATCGGCGCCTCTGGTGGCAATGGTACAGGCGTCGCCGGAGTCAACTGGAATGTGAATCTGATTTCAGCCAAGTTTTTCGGTGCCAACGCTGCGACTCTCGAAATGGCAGTGCGCGCTTTTGACTACATGACGGACCTGAAAAGCCGCCATGGGATCAATCTCGTCGCAACGAATAACTCGTGGAGTGGCGGTGGCTACGCACAATCCCTCCATGATGCCGCCATCCGCCATGCCAAAGCCGATATTCTGCTCGTTGCTGCCGCCAGCAACCAATCTGCCGACAACGATACCACCCCTCGGTACCCGGCCAACCTGAACACCACTGTAGGCACATCCACAGAAACAGCAGCCTCCTACGACGCCGTCATCGCTGTGGCCTCCCTCGACAGCAACGGGGCCCTGTCCGGCTTCTCCAGCTTCGGTGCAACAACCGTAGACATCGGTGCTGCAGGGGCAGGAGTCCTGTCAACAGTGCCCGTCAACTCCTACGCGGTTTTTGACGGCACATCCATGGCCACGCCACACGTGGCCGGAGCCATCGGGCTGTACGCTTCAGTGCACTCCACTGTGCAGTCAGCAGCCTCAATCCGTGCTGCCATCCTGAACTCCGCAGTCCCCACCACATCGCTCAACGGCAAAGTGGCCACCAACGGACGACTCAACGTCTACAACGCCATCCGCAGCTCAAACTTCATCTACCTCGACAAATCGGTCTACCGGTCCAATGGACTCGTGACCATGACCGTCAGCCATGCAGCTGCCAATACCAGCGCCACTGTGGTCAATACCGTGACTGTCCAAATCTCCAGCACCACCGAATCCTCACCACTGAACGTCACGCTGACGGAAACCGGAGTCAACACCGGAGTCTTCACCGGCACAGCTCAGCTGGCCCCCGGAGCCGCCATCCCGGACTCCCTGCTGCAGGTTGTGCACGCTGATGCAATCATCGCTGTCTACCCCAGCCTCGGACTCATCGACCGCGCCGTCGTTGACGATTTCCCTCCGGTCATCAGCAACGTGCTGGCCACTGCTGCATCCAGCACTGCCGATATCACCTGGGACACCGACGAGCCAGCAGACGAACTGGTTCGCTACGGCACAAGTCCAGGTTCACTCACACAAAGTACAATTTCCGCTGCATTCAGGTCTGCCCACTCACTCAAGATCACCGGGCTCAGCCCCAGCACCGTGTACTTCTACCAGGTTCAGTCCACTGACGAAGCCGGCAACATCGCCGTGTCACAGATTGAATCCTTCACCACCCAGTCAGCACCGGACATCCTGTTTGTCGACGATGACAATGGCGCCGCCGATGAACAGTTCTTCGACTATGCCCTGCTGGCCAACCAGGTCGCTTACGATACCTGGAATGTCGCTGCTCTCGGATTCAGCCCGACCGCTGCTGATCTCGCCAGCTACAAAATGGTGATCTGGAACACCGGCTATGATTTCAGCTCAGCAATCCTGCCGGCTGACGAAGCTGCGATTTCTGCATACCTCGACAACGGCGGCCGCATTTATATCTCAGGACAGGATGTGTTCTGGTCGGGCGTCAGCGCGAATTTTCAAACCAGTTACCTCAAGGTAGCCGATTACTTCGATGACCTTGTAACTTTCGACCATACAGAAACCGGCATCGCCGGACACCCCATCGGCAGAAATCTTTCACTCACCGCCACTCTGCCCCCAAGCTTCAACTCCTTCTTCGTTGATGAACTGCTCCCGACCCCCGATGCCGAGGGTTTCCTGCTGCACAATGATCCATCCGGATTCTACCCGTTCTCCTCGGTCAGCTACCGTGGCGACTACGCGGCGGGTGGGTTCGGCATGGTCTTCACCACTCTGCCCTTCGAATCCATCAGCCCGATCGATGTCGCACCAAATGACTCTGCAACCGTCATGCGCCGCATCATCGAATACCTCATCGGACCACTGCCCGGAACCATCGATATCGAACTGCCTGTCTACGGACTGAATCAGGCTCCGCTGATCACCGTCCGCGACTCGGCACCAAATGTCGACTACTTCGCCGTCGATACCACCACTGTCGAAATCTACAGCTCCAGCGAACTCACTCCTATCACTGTCGTTCTGACCGAAACCGACATCGATTCCGGAGTATTCACCGGCACATTCCAGCTCGGACCAGCACCGGTAGATCCAGCGGACTCCATCCTGCAGGTGGTTCACAACGATATCATCATTGCTGTCCTGCCCGCCTCCGGCAGATTCGATACCGCCATCGTCGACGGGCTCCCGCCCAACGCCAGCAACATCGCTGCCACAGCACACCCCACCCGAGCCATCATCTCCTGGGATACCGACGAAGACGCACTGGAACAGATCCTCGTCGGCACCAGCCCGACCGATCTTTCACTCGTCTTTGACGGAACAGGGTTCGGCACCGGCCACAGAATGACCGTCAGCGGACTTGTCCCCAACACTCAGTACTACTATCAAATCATCAGCACCGACGCCTTAGGCAACTCCGGCGCCTCAGAAATTAACTCGTTTGTCACCACCATCGCCCAGCCCATTCTCGTCATCGATGATGACCTTGGCGGTGCAACCGAACAAGCCGTCACCAATGCACTGGCAGCGAACCTCTTCACCAGCGATTCCTGGGACCTGCTGGCGGAAAACGGTCAGCCACTCGCCGGTGACCTGAACGCCTACCGCATGGTCATCTGGAATACCGGATTTGACTTCAGTACCGCACTCACTGCCGCCGACGAGCTGGCCATCAGCACCTACCTCAATAACGGTGGCCGTATCTTCATCTCCGGACAGGATGTGCTGTTCTCCGGAGTCAGCACGGGATTCCGCACAAACTACCTGAAAGTCTCCAGCTACGAAGATGACGTGCAATTGGTCGACCACAACGAAGTCGGCGTCAGCGGGCACCCCATCGGCAACGGTATGAATATTCCCGTGGCAGCCAATGCCGATATCCCCAACCTCTACGTCGATGCCCTTACCCCTGCCGTCGGAGCCACCGGGTTCCTCCGCCATGGTGTGACTACCGCCTCCTCGTCGTTCTCGGCTGTCAGCTACCGCGGTAATTACGCTGCCGGCGGCTTCGGAACGGTGTTCTCCTCGGTTCCGTTTGAAACCATGAGCACCACTGCGGCAGCCCCCAGCAACCAGCAGGCATTCATGTTCCGGGTTGTGGACTTCCTCATCGGACCTCTGCCCGCAATCATCGTCTCCTCACCTTCAGCGACCCGCACCACCGAAGCCGGTGCTCAGACCACCTTCACCATCGTACTCAACAGCCAGCCTGCAGCCTGGGTCTACGTCCCCGTCTTCAGCTCCGACACCACCGAAGGATCCGTCTCCACAAACCTCGTTGCGTTCTCAACAGCCAACTGGTTTGTACCACAGACCGTCACCGTCACGGGTGTCAATGACTTCGTCGACGATGGCGATATCAACTACAGCATCCTCATCGGCCCGTCACAGTCACCGGACACCCTCTACAACGGAATCGACTCGGCAGATATCAGTCTGCTCAATGTCGATGATGACACTGCCGGAATCACCGTCAGCCCGCCATCAGGGACCAGCACTACGGAAACCGGTGGCTCCATCACCTTCGTTGTCCGCCTCGATTCCGAACCGCTGTCATCGGTGATGATCCCCATCAGCTCCAGTGACACCACCGAAGGCTCCGTCAACCCAGGTCTGCTGGTCTTCAATGCTTCCAACTGGTCCGTGGGACAGCTCGTAACCGTCACCGGAGTTGATGACACGATTAACGATGGCGACGTGGCCTACACCGCCATCATCGGAAACTCCAACTCGTCGGATCCGCTCTACAGTGGCCTGAACCCCGCTGACTTCGCCCTCGTCAACATCGACAATGACCCCACTGTCGGTGACACCAAGTTCTATGTCGTGAATGATTCCACTGTCGATCGCACTTACGAGTACGACGCGGCCGGCAACGCAGTGGAAAACTACACACTCGATGCCACCAACACCACCACTCGAGGTATCGCGACAAATGCGGCCGGTACACGACTGTGGGTGCTGGATGCCAACCGCAGAGTATATGTGTATAACAACAGCGGAGTCCTGCAGGGCTCGTGGACTCTGGGAACGCTGCCCACAACCGCCCTCGTGGAAGGCATCGCCACCAACGGCACGCACCTGTGGGTCGTGGACCGCTCCGCTCGACGCGCCTACTACTACGCCAATGCCGCGTCACGCACCTCCGGCACACAGAACGCCACTGCCAACTTTGCGCTCAATGCCGGAAACACCACACCCAAAGACGTCGTCTTCGGCTCACAGAGCGGCACAAACTTCCTCTGGGTCGTCGATGACGGCACTGGATTCGACCGCGTCTTCCGGTATCAGCTGAATGGATCCGGTGTCTCCACGGGCAGCAGCGCCTGGGGCATCAGCCCCGAAAACAGCAGCCCCACCGGAATTACCCTTGACCCTTCCAACGGATCCATGGACATCTGGATCTGCGACAGTGGCTCCGACCGAGTCTATCGCTACCCCAGCGGCCGAACTTCTGTACAACCCCTGCTCGCAGACTCCTTCGCACTCTCCGCCGCCAACTCCAATGCTCAGGGCATTGCTGACCCGCCACCGGCCAGCAGCGATGCCACCGCAGTGTTCGATGACGGACCACAGCGCAGTTCGTGGGATCCTGCACCCGCTGCCGCTCGCCGCATCACCCTGTTCCCGAACGCAGACGATAGCCTCGCCAATGCTCGCAGCACCGCTGCCAAAGCAGACCGCAGGACTGACCTGCGGACACTCGGAAATAATTCTGCTCGCCCGGCACGCTCGACAACTGCCGCAGCCACAACCGCACCAGCCGCCGTCAGCTCGGCTCTGGCCCCGGAAAATGCTGCTCAGTCCATCGATGACCTGTTCAGCAGCCTTGAACTTCAGGAATCACTGCTGAACTGAGGTCCGCCGCAGATGTTGTCTGCAGCAGACTTACCCTGAATGCAGCGGGGCCGGTCAAAAACCGGCCCCGTTCGCTTTCCCTACCGACAGCCAACCGGAAAACCCAGTTCCAGATCCGACTCGGAAATCACCGGCCAGCGACCATCCTGCATCGCCGTCGCCGTGACCTTCAGCGGCCAGACTCCCTGCAGACGACTGTCTTCACCAGCCTCAATCCGCAGAACTCCCGTATCCGACCCCGGCACCAGCTCCAGGGGTGCACACCGCAGTAACCCCTGTAACTCCTCCGGTACATGCAACTGCACCGTCACCGGCAATGGCAGCCGCGCTGAACGCGAGATACTGACCGGCACCTCCACCACACCACCCTGCTCTGCTGACACACTCGCAGAATTCAATGCCAGTTTCAGCAATGCACCCTCCATGATCATCGTAATGCGAGCGTCACCGGGCTTTGTCAAATATCGCGGATTGCCCTGAGGATCCGGGACCACCGCAATCCCATGCACAATCATCCGTCGAGTAATATCCGTGGCCAGCCATTCCGGCATAAAACACGGATAAAAAGCCCTCGTTTCCCCCGGGGGTACAACCGTCGTTTCACCTCGCATCCCCTGCCGATTACGGTCCTGCTGACCGGTCATCACCAGCGTCACCTCACCACTGAAACCATCCTTTCGCACGATCTCCAGCTCCGCCAGATACGTGGTGCCACGGTGCACATCCCGCTGACGCTCTCGGTCAATGACCAGCACGTCAATCGGAGCCACCATCGTCATCGCCAGAACACTGGCCGGGACCTGACGATCCGCCGGCGAAACCGGACACAGCGTCCCCGCACCCTCCACCAGCGCCACCCGAGCCTGCTCTGTGCCGTTCACCATTGCCGTACCGCGAAATCGCACCTGGGCCGCCACAACAGCAGCATCCGCTGCAGACTTCAGCACTGCCTTCAGATCATTCTTCCCCGACGCCACCTTCCAGTCACCTTCCGCTGTCACACCCGCCGGCAAACCTTCAACAGTCACCACAATCTCACCATCAAATCCACCCTGCCGCTGCACAGTAATCGCTGCTTCCACCTGCCCCCCGGCAGGCAACAGCAACTGCTGCGGAGCCAGCAAACGGAAATCAGCCCGCTGACGCTGCAGACACAACCGATACACATCGTCCGCACGCCCCGTCAGTGACTCCGCAGCTCGCACCACACACGTGTAACTGCCAGCCACCGCCGCCGTCACCTCCAGACGACTGTCCGTACCCGCGCTGTCATCGTTTTCACCCACAGGCTTTCCGTCAGGCCCCTCCACCAGCAGCACCGTATCCAGCGACCCGCCAATCGCCGCAGACTGCAGCTCCAGCGAAATTCGCTCACCCGCCACCGCCTCAAATCCATACCGCTGCTCCTCACACTGCGGACCCAGACGCCCCGTCACCGCCACATCCGCCCCGACAAGCGTCTGCACTGCCTCCCCGCCTGCCGTCAGCTCGTCCCCATCACTCAGCGGAATCCGCACAGGCACTGCACCCCATGCCGTCTGCAGCTGAACCACAGTGTCAGACACAGCGTCCGCTGGAAACTGCACAGACTGCCGCAACACCTCTGTGCCGCTGCCGCCCGTCTGCAGCCCACTGCCCACAAACTCAATTTCAGCCGTTGTACCGCGACGCCCACACGCCGGAATCGTACACAGCACTCGCGGACCCGCCACAAAACTCAGACGATACACATACGCACGATCACCCCGAAAATCCACATCATTCAGACTCACCACATACCGCCGACCCGCCAGCGCCGCAAACGTCAGCCCGCCATCCACTCCCTCCGTGTCCGAAAAATCCGCCAGCAGACGCCCACCGTCATCATGCACCTGCAGCAGTCCCCGAAAATCCGCTCCCAGTCGCCGCGCCATCAGCTGCACGGAAATCGGCCCATCCCGCTCCGCCGTCAGCTCGTAACGATCCACCTCCGTCAAACGACTCAAACGACCGGCCACAGACACCGGCAAGGCCGGCAAACGCTGCGGCAAATCCCGCGAACGCGATTCCAGAATCTCTGTACCATGACTGACCAGAATGCGAGCCGTCTTTGAAACGCCATTCGCATTCGCAATCTGCCAGTACACAAATCCCTCCGGCTGATCCGCCGGTATCGTCAGCTCCGCAGGTACCTCACGCGGAATCGGTGGCGCGTTGATGCCACCGCGAGGCCCCTTCCAGTAAGGAGGAGGAGGCAGATGAAAATCCCCCGCCGGCCCCGCAATTCGCAGCTGCACCCGCGAATCATGCACAAACCACTGCAAGTCAGGCGTCGGATCAAACACTCCCATCTGCACCGCAGTCGTCGTTCCCGATCGCACGACCGGTGGAAAGACGTAACCAGCCCCTGGAGCCAGCTGGCCCTGCACGGTCGACAGCGACAACAACGTCGCCACCAAACCGGCACAGCTTCGACCAATGACGCCACACCCTGCGCTCACTGTCCGCAACATCTTGTCACCCACCTCCCCACTTCCGCCAGCAACCGCACACAATCACTCACCCAAAACCATGATCTCCACCTTCCGGAAATCAATCGGATGACTCTCAGACTGCAGTGAAATCGTCCCCCCCTGCAGCATCAGATCGTCTCCCCTGATCAGCCTCCGCGCCGACTCGTCACGCTTGTCCAGTTGCGGCTTGTTGTACTCCAGCACAACCTCGCCACCAATCAGATGCCGAATCACTTCGTTATTCCGCACTTCAATCTCGGCCGTGACCCAGTCCTCACCATGAAACGTCGGAGACGTCGAATTGATGCAGTGCTGCAGCTTCAGCTCACCCTTCATCACAACGTTTGTTCCCGGAGTACACAGATTGGACGAGGTTCGCGGATCCCGGCCATTCCCACCCAGCAGCTGCACCTCAATCGACACCGGAAAATCCTGATCCTTCTGCATCGTCGCCGGATCCTGACCATGCACCATCACGCCACTGTTCCGCAGCGCCCAGCCAGGACCACCAGGACACTGGCTGCCCACAAACCGATACTCCACACGAAATCGGTAATTGCTGAAACTGTCCTTGAAAAACAAATGCCCGAAACGCTCGCCATACTGCGCATAACCCGGACCGTCATAACGCACCTTCAGCAGCCCGTCCTCCACACGATACGTATTGTCAAAATTTTCACCCAGCTCGCAGTAACGGATCTTCGGAGTCCATCCGGTGAGGTCTTTGCCGTTGAACAATGACACCCACTGGTTCTTCGGATACCTGCCATCCGCAAAACCAGCCTGCTGGCCCCGCACCTGCGGAACCAACACCGCCAGCACACCACACACCAGACACACACACACCAATTTTGTGAAGAATTTCATCGTCGCAACACGCTCCATGGATTGACCGGTCCGCACCAGTTAGAACTCCCACTGACTCTGATCACCCCGCCACCGTATCACGGGCCGACACTCGAAGCAAGCCGATTCCGTATCCCGGCCACGCCCACCCCAACTCCCCGCAAAATACTCGCCATGCTGCACCTCACCGCTCTCTGCTGCCTGCTGCTCCTGACACCACCCCCCGCAGACCAGGCCCCGGACTGGAACTCCGCCAGACAGCTCGCTCCTGGAATCCTCCTGCTCCAGGATTCTCTGCAATCTCCTCGCCCCATCCAGCGTCACGCTGTACGCATCAACCTGCAGCAGCCAGGCCTGAAATTCACAACCACCGACCGCACCACCGAATGGCAGGCAGATACCCGCGAAACACGTCGCCAGACCGTCCGCAGCTTTCTCCGCTCAGAACGCAATGCCTCCCGTCCCGTCATCCTTGCCTTCAATGCCGATGCCTTCACTCCCTGGCCAGCCCCCTTCGATCAGGAAACACCCGCCAACCTGCAGGGCTTCGCCGTCTGCCGCGGACAACTCGTTTCACCACCCGCCGGCTCACCCTCACTCATCATCACCCGCGACGGACCAGCCTCCATTCGCACCGCTGCCGACCACGAAAACCCCGCCGAAATCGAAATCGCCGTCAGTGGCTTCGCCCTCTGCCTGAAAAATGGCCAGGTCCAGCCCTCCGGCACAGACCTGCACCCCCGCACCGCCGTCGGACTGTCTGCCGACCAGCGCCTGCTGTTCGTACTCGTCGTCGACGGTCGCAGACACTCCAGCGCAGGAGCCACCACGGCGGAACTGGGCCAGTGGCTGCTGGATTACGGTGCACACGATGGCATCAATATGGATGGTGGCGGCTCCTCAACCCTCGCATGGTGGAACAATAATGCCACCTCCGAAGACAAAATCGAACTGCTGAATCGACCCGTCGGCAATGGACTCAAACTGCTCACACCCGACGCTGATCGCCTCGGAATCTCAGAGCGCGCGAATGGGAATAACGTCGGAGTCTGGCTGCAGGCCCCCTGATCCAGCACAGCTGCCACTCAGACCGCGCCGTCCGTCGACAGCAAAAACTGCCGCGATGTACTCAGCACCTGCTCCTGAGCATCCTCAAACACATAATGCCCGGCATCCGCCAGACGCTCCACTCGAGCCTCCGGGAAACGTCGCAGAAAACCCTCAAGGAATTCCTGCGGAGTAAAACACCAGTCACGCATGCCCCAGATCAACTGCATCGGACGACCACGAAACTGCGCCAGACCCCGCTCCACCTCACTCAACGCACCATAACTGCGATGCCCCGCATGCAGCGGAATGTCCTGCACAAACTGATGCACAGCTATCCTCTGGGACCACGAATCATACGGCGCCAACAGGCCGGCCCGAGCCGCCGCTGACAAAGGACGCTCAACCGCCATCCACAACGCCGCTCGCACAAACAGATTCAATCCCTGATCACCCAGCTGACCCAGCAGCGGGATCCGACACAACGCAATCCGAAACGGAATCGCCTGACTGCGAAATGCACCCGTATTCATCAGCACAAATCGACTGAAACGGTCCGGCAGACGACCCGCACAACCCATCCCAATCGCACCACCCCAGTCATGACCAAACAGACCCACATTCTGCAGGCCCAGAGCACGCACCAGCGCCGTCAAACGAGCAATGTGACGCTCCAGCACATACAGGGATGTGTCCTGAGGCTTCTCAGAGAAACCACAGCCCAGATGATCCACCGCTATCACCCGATACCGGTCCCGCAAACCGGCGATCAGATGACGCCACGCAAAACTCCACGTCGGATTGCCATGCACCATCAGCAGCGGCGGACCACTGCCCTCGTCCACATAATGCTGCACTCCGTCGTCCGTGCGAAACCAACGCGACTCAAAAGCATACTGCTGCTGAAATCCCGATCGCTGCTGCGCACGCGCCTGCAACTGCTCGGAAACCTGATCAGACGACTGCAGCACCGCATTCAGTTCAACAGGACCCTGTGTCACCAGACTGGTTTCTGTAAAGCAGAGGACAGGCAGACAGAACGCTGTTCCCCGTCAGGGCTCGCGTCTGGGAGCAAACTTGATGCGGCTGATGTACCGCACCGGCACGCCATTCGTGCCCAGTCGACCGGAACAGGATCCAATCGCATTGATAATATACCGATAGTGCAGCGAATAGTCCGGGTCAATCTCCACTTCCTGCTTTTCCTGCTGCTCTTTTCCAATCGCCTGCAATGCAGTGATCGCCCGGAAAACCTCCGAATTCAGACGCGCAAATGCCTGCTCGCCCGCACCCAGATTCGTGCCGTTGAAATACAGTGCCCGCAGATCACCCGCACCATCAGCCTCCATCCGCACCTTGAACGGAGGCAACTCTGCGTCCGTGACAGTGGATGCACTGGGAGCCCCCAACGGCATGCTGATGTCAAAATCCCCCTCAGGCTCAATCACCTTCAGAGTGCACATGAAGAAAATCAGCAGCTGAAACACCACGTCGATCATCGGCGTCATGTCCAGTGCAATCTTTCCCGAAGTCACCCGATTGCGAAGCTTCATGGCTGCCCGCCCAGTCCCCGACACACGGCGTTAATCAGAATCCAAAACTTCCACCACACCCGCTGCACACACCACACCGAAACACAGCAAATGTTGATTCAGGGAACCGACTGCTGAGTCGCCTTGAGAGCGAAACGCTGAAACTCAATTCCCTGCTCCTGACACATCTGTATCAGCTCCTGCACCATGCCGGACTGAATCTGAGCATCCGCACGAATCTCCACCGTCACGTCTTCCAGCTTCGTCCCGATCGCACTGTAAAACTGCGACTCCTGACGCAGACGCGGACGCACCTGCTCCAGCGTCAGCCGCTCGTCACCAAAAAACAAATACGGCTCAGGACTGGCCTGCGAACCGTCCTTGTTCCGCTCAAACCCAAAATTCATCACAAACGCGTCCTTCCGCTGCACCGCCGGCGGCTTCGCCAGCTGGTCCCGCGGCAAAGACACTCGCTCGTCCGCCTCGTTCTGATCAAAATTGTTGATCACCATGAAAAATGTGATCAGCTGGAAAACAATGTCGATCATCGGAGTCATATCGATCTCCGGGACCGCTACATTCGCAGCTTTGATCTTCATCGAAACCGGCTCCACGCTGGCTCAAAACCCATACACAACACCACCAGACAGATCAGCCGGCAGACTTCTGCTTGCCCACCTGAGCAAATCGACCCATCAGGCTTTCACTGACCATCCCAATCTCCAGCACCATCCGCTGCACACGGTTCTTCAAAATGCTGTGAAACACCATCGCCGGTATCGCCAGCACCAGGCCAATCAGAGTTGTCACCAGAGCAGTCGAAATGCCGTCCGCCAGCTCCGATGGCTTCGGCGAAACTGCACTCATGGCAATCTTGTCGAAGCTGGAAATCATCCCCTGCACGGTTCCCATCAGTCCCATCATCGGAGCAATCGTGCCGATCAGCGCCACATAACTGAGCCGGTGCTCAAGCGCCATGTTCTCGTCCTCACCCGCCTCCTGCATGCCCTCCACCGCCTCCTCGTAGCCACGACTGAGACGACTCATGCCCGATGCCAGCACCCGCGCCACAAAGGAATCGTCCCCACGAGCATACTCGTAGGCACCCTGAAAGTCCTTCGCATTCAGCTTCTGCTCAAACTCCTCCACAAACTGCGCCGGCAGCAAAACATCCCGCCGCACCTGCAGCAGATTCATCATGATCAATGCCACCAGAATGAAGGACACCAGCAAAAACGCCGGACCCCAGAACCAGCCACAGGCATTCCAGATGTATGCCAGAAAACTGCGCGACTGCACCGCAGGAGCAGCCGCGTCGGCAGCCGGTGCCGCAGCATCCGCCGCAGCCGCCGGCTCCTCCGCAGCAGCACCAGCAGGCGCTGCCGCATCCGCCTTCGGCTCGTCCTGACCCATCACAGGCCGCAGAAAACTGCCGCCCGGAGACATCAGTGCCAAACCAGCCACCACCACAAATAACACCGATCGAAAACCAACTGACCAGCGTCCAATATCAACGACGTGTTTCATCTGTCAGATTCTCCAGGAATACCCGAGTCACCACTAAGGCCTGGGCCGGATCAGGAAATTGACTGCACAATCTAGGCAAGTTTCCAGGAACTCGCCACCGTGAACCCCCGTCCAGACGACGGATTGTTTCAGCTATTGCTTCGCCCAGCGACTGTTCGGATACGAATTCGTCAGACGCGCACGCGCATCGTCCGCCCGATTCTGATACCCCGCCGGACCCCATAACGTCGCCAGATGATACAGCGATTCCGCATGCGCACCCGGCTCAGACGAATACAACACATCCACATGCAGGTAAGCCATCAACGCGTCCTTCGGCAAACCCTTCTCGCGATAACAGTCACCCTTCAGCAGCCACGCCCGAGCCAGCGTTTTCGTCTCCGATTCCGAGGCCTTCGCAAACACCTCCGTCAAAGTCGCCAGGGCCTCGTCCGGCCTGCCCGCCACCTTCTGACACAACGCCTTCCCCAGCTGACCATCAAACAACGCACCGGCTGCCGCAGCGTCCCCCGAACTCTCCTGCACCACCTTCTCAAATGCCGCCTGCGCTCCGCCCGTGTCCTGACCCGCCAGCAACAACATTCCCAGCTGCACTCCAGCCTGCAAACGAAATCCCTTCACACTCGTCTGCTGAACCTCTGACAATAACCCCTTTGCCGCATCCGCCTTTGCCGCATCCGCCCCCAGCAACTCCGCCTCCAGCAGAGTTGCCTCCAAATACCGGAAATTCGCCCGATTCTCACTGCGAAATGCCGCAATCGCCTTCTCCGCAGCTGCCGACTCCGCAGGATTCGCCTGAGCCATGCGAACCAGCGTTCGAGCAATCAGGAACTTCAGCTCCGCCACCACTCGCTTGTCTTCACCACTGTACTCCGTCTGAATCAGACGGTACTTCTCCAGGGCTGTCCCCAGGGCCCCGCTGCGCTCGTTCGACTGCGCCTGAGACAACGTCGGAGGCTCCATGTCAAAACGCACCAGCAAGACATCCGACACCGGAATCTCAGACTCCTGGCCGTTCTGCAGCTTCATCTTCAAAGCCGTCGGACTCAACTCCGTCAGCTCACCACGCAGCACCACGCGGTCGCTGCGGCGAGTCACCTGGTCAGCAGCCTGCAAACCACCAGCCAGTGTCAGCACCAGCACACTCAACACACACCAAATACTTCTCATGGCTTGTTCCCGCTGCTCTTCACTCACAACCCACACGGCTTCACACACGGCTTCACAATCAACCACAAGCTGAAATCACACCTCAACCTCCCGCGCCGCCCTGCCCTTCGCCCTCGGGCTTCGGCACACGCGGCGATCGAGCCGGTCGACCCTCACCCGGAGGCCTCGGCTCACCAGCCGATCGCCCCTCACCAGCCGGTCGCGACTCACCCGGAGGCCTCGGCTTCGACGCCGCTCCACCCTCAGCAGGTCGCGGACGCGGTTTCACCGCCCCACCCGCCGCATCCGCACCACCCGCCACCGGTCTCACCCCAGGCTTCGCTGCCGGCTTTCCCGCCGCACGCGACGAACGACCGCCCACTCCCGGCAACGCCGCCAATTGAGCAAAATCGAGTTCCGGCGGAGCCTCGATCTGCAGGTCCCCAGGAAACCCCGCAGCCGAAGACTCCGGTACTGCCACCGAAATCTTCGCCACCCGACTCGCACTCGCCAGCGGCAACTTCGCCTTCGGCCGACGCATCATCACAAACAAACCACCCGCCAGTGCCAGACCCAGCACCGACACAATCACCGCCGTCAGGCCGCCCGCACCCTGAGCCGCCGGTGCCGCTGCCGTCAATGCCGCCGGTGCACCACCAGCGGCAGCTCCCGAGGATGCCACAGACACCGGCTCAGCTGCCGGCTCCGGCTCATTCGCCGGAGATGCCTGAGCCAGCGGAGTCGGCGATTCGCCCAAATCCGCCTGCAAATCCTGATAAAGTCGGTCAAACCGAGCATACGTGGCTGGCTCCAGATCCCGATACGCCTGCACCAGACTGGCCAGCTCCGCCATCGCTGACTTCAGCTGCGCTGTCCCCGCAGCCTTGTCCGGCAACACGCGAGCCAGTCGGCGACGAGCATTCCCCAGCTCATACCGCGCCTCAAAAAATCGCGGCCGAAACTCAGACTTCGGATCCTTCATCACCAGCTGACGCAGACGCTTCGACAGCGTTGCCCAGCCCCACACCACCGCCGGCTTCCCGCCCGTCGCCGGAGGACCAAGGATCGCCTGCTTCAATCGCTCCGGCTCCGACTTCTCACCCCAGTCACTCAGAACATGCGCCGCCTCAAACTGCACGTCCAGATTCATCGCATTCGCCGCCAGTATCGTCTCCACCAGCTGCAACGCCTCTGTGAACTGCCCCTGTCGACGACGACACCGCGCCAGACGCAACTGCACCGCCGGTGCACCGTCCGCTGACACCAGACTCTGCTGCAGTATCTCAGAATACGCATTCCCCGCTTTTTCAAAATAACCCGCTGCCGCCGACGGATCCGCCGCTACCCCCAGACCCAGGCCATAATAGGTCTCACCAATCCACAGCAGCGAATTGAAATCCGACTTGTTCCGCGACTCGTAAACCTTCCCCAGAAACTGCTCAAAAGACGTTCGCACCTGCCCCAGTCGCTCTGCCTCTCCCGCCGCCTGCAGCCGCTGCAGCTCTTCCTGAAGCTCCATGCCCAACTGCGTGTAAGCCTGCAATATGTCGTCACCACCCACCTTCTCAAGCTGGGACATCGACTGCAAAGCCTGATCGATCTGCTGAGTCCCCACGTACGCCCGCAACAGCAGTCGCCACGCCAGTCCCGCAAAAGAACCACTCTGAATTCCTGCCTCCGGACGCTCAGAACCCTCCGGCAGCTCAATCGCCGCCATCACCGAATTCTCGGCATTCGCCGTCAGACGCGCAATCGCTCCCGCAAAATCCCCCTCCTGGTTCAGAATCGCCGCCAGTGACACCTCGGCAGCCGCCAGCTCCTCCCCAGGCAGACTCATGCTGCCTGCCTTCGCCCGAGTCAGGTCGATGCCCTGAATCAGCAGCGCCTTCGCCTCAGTCTTCCACCGCGCCACCTCCTCAGCCGAAATCGCCGGCTCAGCTCCCGGCTCCACCATGGTAGCGGCATTCTGAGTCCACGTGGCCCAGTACGACTGACCAGCCGCTATCCGCGCCGAAGCATACTGAGGATCCGACTCCGGAACCTCCAGAAACCACTTCACTGCCTCCAGCGGCTGCTGCAACGTCCGATACACATTGCCCAGACGCATCCGCGCCTCTCCCGCTCGACTGGACTGCGGATACAATGTCAGAATCTGCTGACAGACATCCTTCAGCAGACGCGTCTCAAAGTCCCGATCACCCTCAGCCCTGTTCCACGCTGCCACCGCTGCCGCCATCGCCACTTCGGTACAGTTCAAAGCTGTCTCCGGAGCCGATTTCTGGTCCTGAGCCATCGTGTAGGTTGACAGCACAATCGCATCCAGAGCATTGCCCTGACGCAGCATGACGTAACTGAGCAGATAGCGAGTATCAGCGACCGCCTTTGCATCACTGCCCGGTTCCCGCAGATCCAGAGCCAGACGCAGCAGCCGCGCAACCTCGCCCAGATGATTGTCCAGGGCCGCCCGCTTCGCCGCTCGCTCAGCATCGTCGGCCGCCCGAGCCACCTCGTCGCTGTACTCCTGAATCTGCGAAATCATCCCCCGCGCACGCTCAAAGGCCGTCGCAAAATCACGCGGCTCCCGGTCCTTTTCACCCAGCACAACCTTCAGCCGTCGAGCCATCGACAGCGCCGGCTCACGAAACGCCCCCGGGTACTTCGCCACCTGCTCCGCATGATTCAGCGCAAACTGCAGCAGATCCGTTTTTTCCTTCTCAGGCAGCTCGCGAGTCTGAGATTTCTTCTCCTCAGCAATCGCCTGCTCCCACAAAATCCCCAAACCATAGGACGTCGTCGTCAGCTGACGATTGGCCTGCGACCACTGCAGAGCCTCCTGAATCACCACGTCATGATCGCTCCGCTGCGGGTCGTTCAGACAGATCAGACGAAAATGCTTCGCCGTACCACGCAGCGACTGCATGAATGGCTTGTCCGAAGGATGTCCCAGGATTTCATTGTAGATGCCCAGCGCTCGGCCAATGTCGTCCTGCTCCTGAAAACATTTGCCCTCCATCAATCGCGCATACAACCCCACCGAATTCGTACGCCGGCTGGTATGAATGTCCTCAAATTCCTTCGCAGCCTGCATCAGAGTCTGCTTGCGCTCTTCCGAACCCCTGTCAAATGTCTGACCACGCTCGTAAGTACAGCGAGCCAGGTTCAGCAGCGCCCGCAGGTAACGGTTCTCAGCCTCCTGACGCTGCAGCAGCAGCTCCTCGTCCTTCGACTCATCGATGAACTTCGGAAACTTTTCGTACTGCACCTTGTACTGGTCATGAGCCGTCTGAAAGATGCCCCGCGCCTGATCAATCAGCCCGCGAGCCTCAGCCTGGAGCGGCGCTCTGGCCTCGGCCGACTCCTGCTCCAGTGTCTTCCAGATCAGTGACTCAGACCGATTGAACAACAACTCTCCCAGCAGACTGTTGGCCATCGCCGCCTGCGGATGCTGACCATGCTGCGCCAGAAACGCCTGCAATGCCGCAGCAGCGTCCGTCAACGCCTTCTCACGCTCGTCCTCCACGCGCGAAGCCGCACCAAACTGCTGCAGCGTCACACCCCGCTCAAGATCCAGTACCTCCCGCACTTCCGCCGGCAGGTCGGTACGAGTCTTAAGGGAGTCCAGATACTCGAGCGCCGTGTCGTAATAACCACGCTGCCGCAGCCCCTCAGCAAACTGCAGGAAAGGCTCCTGCCCCAGCACCGAAGCCGCACTGACAGACAGCAACAGACACGAAACAACCCCCACGAATCGGCCAAAAGCCGATCTCGCAGCCCCGGATGCCCCGGCCCCTGATGCCGCCCGGTTGACAGATTCCATGGCAAATCCCCGGTGAAACAGCCGACAAAAAACAGCCCGCCAACGGCACGCTGTTCTGCCTGAACCCCGCCAGCAAACACTGAAAATTGACCTGCGCCAACACAAAAGCCCTGTTTTTCGGCAGAATCGCCGACCAAATCAGCGGGGGCCCGAGCAGAACGGAGCACGGCAGAAGCCCGCAGCTCACACCGCCCCGGCACCCTTTACACAAAGCCCCAGCATATGCAGCCGCAGCCGAAGTGGCAACGATCCGGCAGAAATCGGGGATTTCTCTGGGGCCAAAACCGGCCATTCGCTAAGATTCCCTGCTGTTCGACAACCCGCCGCCCGCGCCGCGGTCCCATCTGGCAGGCTTTCGCAGGATTTCACTGTGACCGACAACATCAATATGGCAGATACCGATCGGGATCTGCCGAAGCACGTGAAAAACGGCTTCATGAGGTATCGGGACTTCAAACCACTCACTCAGGGTGGCGAAGCCATTCTCAGAACCTGCGTCGACGAAAACCTCGGACGCACCGTCGTCATGAAAACCCTGCAGCCACAGTTCCAGAACCTTGAAACCTACCAGAAACGGTTTCTCCGCGAAGCCCGCGTTACCGCTCAGATCCCGCACCCCTGCACCATCCCAGTCTACGAACTCAGCCGCGACTCCGAAGGCAATGCCTACTTCACCATGAAGAAGCTCCGCGGACGCGATCTCAGCGATATCCTCGATCGCATCGCCGAAAACGACGCCGACACCATCCGCAAATACCCCATCCCCGAACTGCTTCAGGTACTGGTCAAATGCGCCCAGTGCCTGTCCTTCGCACACAATCAGGGTGTCATCCACCGCGATATGAAACCCGCCAATATCATGATCGGCGACTACGGCGAAATCATGGTGCTCGACTGGGGGCTCGCCAAAGTCTCAAACCTCCGCGATGACGACGAAGTTGATCAGCTTATCCGCAGCGGACAGCAAACCATCCCCGGAAGACTGACCGGACGCGGAGATGTTCAGGGAACACCCTTTTATATGTCGCCGGAACAAGCCGTTGAAACCGGTAACGTCGACGAACGCTCCGATATCTTCAACATGGGCGTCATCCTCTTCGAAGTACTCACCGGGCAAAGCTTCATGTCCGGTCGCAATTTCCGCGAAATCCGCAAAAAACTGACCGACGATCCACCGCGATCGCCCCGCACCGCTGCCCCCGAAAGAAAAATCTCACACCAGCTCAATGCCATCTGCGTCAAAGCCATCCAGGTCAACCCTGATGACCGCTACCAGAAAATGGCACTCTTCGAACAGGACCTTCGCGCCGCTCTCAGCGGACAGCATGTTTCAGTCTGCCCGGAATCCGCCATGGGCAAACTGCTGAAATCCGGCAACCAGCAAATCATTTCACCTGTCGCCATCCTCTGGATGCTGGTCGGTGCCCTGCTGGTCGTCGCCGCACAATTGCTGTTCTTCGCTCTGTTCTGAACCTGACTTCCTGTCACTCAGAACGATGCGCCGAATAGCCAGCCACCAGTTCCAGCAGCCGACGCTCCTCACTGTCCGGAAACTGTCGCAGACATCGCACGGCCCGCTCCGCAAATCGCTCACAGGACTGCTGAGCTGACTCAATGCCCCGCTGCAGCAGGCCCGACTCCCGCAGCACACGCTGATCCGACGCATCCGCCGAAAACAGCAGGCCACGAATCCGCTCACGCTCCTCCGCACTGCCCAGACGCAGCGCCCGCAATATCGGCAGCGTCATCCGATGGTTCGCCAGATCGTTCGCACTGTCCTTCCCCGTTGACTCCTGCGTCTCCGTCAGGTCCAGCACATCATCTGCGATCTGAAACGCAATCCCCAGTCGACCGCCGAACAGACTCAGCTGACTCTGCAGACGCTCGGATGCACCGCCCGCACGAGCCCCCAGACGGCAGCTCACCGAAAACAGCTGCGCTGTCTTCCCCTGCACCACTCGGAAATAATCCCGCTCAGAAACTGATTGCTCAAGTCGAGCACCAATCTGGTTCAGTTCGCCCTCGCACGTACGGTTCGTCGCCCGACCAATCAATCGACAGGCTTCCGCATCCCCCGTTGTCGCTGCCAGATGAAACGCTCGCGAAAACAGATAATCCCCGAACAAAACACTTGTCTCTGTGTTCCAGCGACGATGCACTGTTGAGACATGCCGCCGCAGATCCGAATCGTCAATCACATCGTCATGCACCAGCGTCGCAGCGTGAATCATCTCAACCACCGCCGCCAGTACCGCCGCACGCCGCCGCTCATGCTGTCCAATCCCACTCACACGGGCTGAAAGCAGCAGCAGAATCGGTCGTATCTGCTTGCCCTGAAATCTGCTGACATGCTCCGCCACGTCCTGCACAAACATGCTGGGACTGCGAAACTGCCGTGACAGCTCCTCACGCACAGCAGACAAATCCTCCGCCAGCACATCCACGATGCGCTGCTTCAGACGGGCTCGAGTTGTTTCAATGACTGTCATCTGTCAGGCCTTTTCGGAACCTCGGAGATAATGCCCGGAACGACCACCAGACTTTTCCAGTTATTGATCACGAATATGACGTTATCGTT
>SXXK01000368.1 GCA_005791255.1 Planctomyces sp. | reverse complement strand
GTTCTGTCCACCGGCTGCAACCGCGGCGATGGAACGCCACTCGCTCCGGCCTCCGGAAAAGTAACCCTCGACGGCATCCCCGTCGAAGGGGCCAGTGTCAGCTTTGAGCCCGTCAATGGTGGTCGCCCCTGCTCCGGTATGACCAACGCCGAAGGTATCTACCAAATCACCAGCGTCGAAACCAATGACGGTGCTCCCGTCGGCGATCACTACGTCGCAATCATCAAAATCACGGGCGAAGGTGCCTCAGTCCCGGCCGGAACTGACCCATCCATGGCACTCAGTGACATCCCGGCTGCCGACAGCAAGGATGGCAAAAAGGAGCCCGAGACCATCTATCTTGTGCCTCGAAAATACAACGTCGCCAAAACATCCGGCCTGAAGGTTACCGTACCGTCCGGTGGCAGCAGTGAACTGAACTTCGAGCTGTCAGCTCGCTGAACCCGTTCGCCGCAACTGCCCCGGATTCGATACGCAAACACTCGCGGACGAGAGACTCCGGTCTCTCGTCTTTTTTTGTCCATCACCCAATAAACCCGATATCCCATGCAGCCCGCTTCACTGATTGCCGTCAAACGTGACGGACTGGAACTGTCCGATCAGCAGATTGACAGCTTCATCAGTGGTGTGACCAGCGGAGCAATTCCGGACTATCAGGTCACGGCCATGCTGATGGCCATTTTCCTTCGCGGCATGTCGCCTCGCGAAACCGCCGCGCTGACCGCCGCGATGCTGCACTCCGGCACTCGACTGCAGTGGCCACCGAATGGGCAACCCGTGGTCGACAAACACTCCACCGGCGGACTCGGGGACAAAACATCACTCATTATCGCCCCGCTGCTGGCAGAGTGCGGAGTGCTGGTGCCGATGCTGTCAGGTCGCGGACTGGGACCAACCGGTGGCACACTCGACAAACTGGAATCCATCCCGGGCTTCCGCACCGACCTCAGCATCACAGAACTGCAGCAGCAGGTCCTGCAACTGGGCTGTGTGATCACCGGAACCACCGCCGAGCTGGCTCCTGCCGACCGCCGCCTCTACGCACTCCGCGATGTCACAGCAACAGTCCCCTCCATCCCCCTGATCACCGGCAGCATCATGAGCAAAAAGCTGGCGGAATCTCCGCACGCCCTCGTGCTGGATGTGAAATACGGTTCCGGCGCATTCATGAAAACGGCAGCCGATGCCGCCCAGCTGGCCGCATCGCTGGTACGCACCGGACATTCCATGAACGTTGCCACCACCGCTCTGCTCACCGACATGAATCAGCCACTGGGCGGCATGTGCGGAAACGCCCTCGAAGTCCTCGAAGCCGTCATGGTCATGCAAAATCATGGCCCACCTGATGTACGCCGCCTGTCACTGCTGCTGGCTGCACAGGTCCTCGTCGACTGCAAAGTCGAAAACACTCACGAAGCAGCACTCTACCGCTGTGAAGGACTGCTGCAGTCCGGAGCAGTCTACGAGCGGTTTCTGCGGATGGTCGAGGCCCAGCACGGCGATCCGCGTCTGCCCCTGAAGATCGCCCCCGCCACTGAACTCGTCGCAACACGTTCCGGCTTCCTCAGCCGAATACGTACCGAACAATTGGGGTATGCAGTCATCGCCCTCGGCGGCGGTCGACAACAGACAAAAGACACCATCGATCACTCCGTCGGACTCGAAATGCTGGTCCGAATCGGTGAGCAGATTGAAGCTGGACAACCACTGGTTCGCATTTACAGCCGCCAGCCGGAATCAATTCACCAGCAGATTCTCGATGCACTGGAATTTTCCGATTCCGCGCCCAGCGAACCGCTGCCGCTCATTCACAGTCGCATGACAATCTCTGCAGAGCAGATTGATCAGCAGGCGATACCGAGTCTGCAGGCAACCGGCTGAAAATGACTTCCAGAAGTTTTGCCGCTTCCCCGACATCAGGGTGGCCAGCCGAATTGCCGACTGCGGAACAGGCGGCAGTTCGGCCTGATCCCGTTCACTCATTCCGTTCCCCCCGCCTCCGTCATGTCCAGCTGCTTCATCTTGCGATACAGATTCGAACGATGCAGATGCAGTGACTCGGCAGCGTCGGTGACATTCCCGCCCGCCTGGCGAATCACACGACGGATGTAATCCCGCTGAAACACGCGAGTCGCATTTTCGAGGCCCAGATCAAGCGCCGGCAGTTGTCCCGAGTCACTGTCAGGACTCAGCATAAATGCCAGATCCTCCGACTCCACGCGCTCGCGAGCACACAGGAAGGCCAGACGCTCCATCAGATTCCGCAACTCTCGCACATTGCCCGGCCACGGATGAGCCTGCAGACGCCGACGCGCTTCCTGCGACAGCTGCAGCGGCGGACGACGAGCCTGAGTTGCAAACTTCTTCAGAAAGAATTCGGCCAGCAACAGAATGTCCTCCGGACGCTCTCGCAATGGCGGCAGATCCAGAGTCACCACGCCCAGACGATAATACAAATCCTCCCGAAACTTCTTCGCTCGCACCGCCTCACTCAAATTCGCATTCGTCGCCGCCACAATCCGCACGTCCACCGGAATCTGCTGCGAACCGCCGACTCGAGTAATCACTTTTTGTTCCAGAACACGCAGCAGTTTCGCCTGACCACCAGGACTCATGTCCCCAATCTCATCCAGAAACAATGTGCCGCCGTCAGCCAGCTCGAACTTTCCCTGCCGCATCTCTCGCGCATCCGTGAATGCACCACGCTCATGCCCGAATAGCTCGCTCTCCAGCAGCGATTCCGTCAGAGCTGCACAGTTCACTGCCACAAACGGACAGCCAGCACGACTGCCCTCATAATGCAGGGACTGCGCCACCACTTCCTTGCCTGTCCCGCTCTCCCCCAGCACCAGTACAGGCAAATCCGTCGATGCCAGACGACGAATCGTATCCCGCAGCGCGGACATCGCCGCACTCTCACCCACAATCATGATTCCCCTGGTCGCACGCTCCGCCAGCTGGCGATGACTGCGGTGCAGCAAATCCTTTTCCTGCAGATTGCGCAGCGCCACGGCAGCCTGGATCCCCAGCAGCGTCAGACACTCCTCGTCCTCCGCCGTAAAAGTCTGCCCGCCATGACGATTGATCCCCTGAAACGCGCCAATCACCTTGCCTTCCGCATCACGCAATGGCACACAGATCAGACTGCGAGTCCGATAGCCGCTCTTTCGATCCACATCCTGATTGAAACGGGGATCATCGTACGCATCGTCCACCAGAATCGCCCGACCTGTCCTCAACGTCTCCCCAACAATCCCCTCACCGGCCGGCAGACGCAGCGAAGCTCC
>SXXK01000367.1 GCA_005791255.1 Planctomyces sp. | reverse complement strand
GGCAACGATAACTGCTGCGGCAAGGCCACCGCTTCAGTTCGCAGTCGCTGTACTGCCGCAGAGAGAACTCCGCTGTCGGTCGTGCGAATGAGAACAGCCGCGGCGCCGCGAGCTGCCAGCGGGGCGACTCGGCGAGCCACACTCAGACCTGCCACTGCAGGATTCTCGGCTGCCGCCGGAGGCAATGGGGGCTCGTCCACCACCACAATTGCACCACGCAGCTCCCGCCCAGCCGCATCGGCCGATACTGGACCGCGCAGTTCCACCGCAGCATCCCCGCCACCCAGCGCCACACAACCCTCCAGCCCCTGCGGACTGGCTGCTGTCACCAGCGATACCGGGCCATCCGGAGCAAAATAGCGGGGCATTTCCTGCACCTGGTAAAAGCTGCCGTTCGCAGCCAGCCCCTCCAGCCCGGCTCCGCGAAATCGAGATGCCACGTATGCACTGGCAATCTCCAGCTCCTTCGAAGGAGTATCCCTGCCGGCCAGTTCATCTGAGGCCAGGAATGAGACCGTCGCCAGCACATCCCCCGCTTCAATCGTCTGCAGCACCCGCTGCTCGTCGGCTGTCAGAGCCGACACCGTGAGATCATCGGCTGCCTGCAATGCACCCGCACCACCGATGACCGGGAACTGCCCACAGCACCCTGCCAGCGCCCCGGCAAAAAACGCTGCACGATAAAGTCCGGTGCCCAGCCAAAACATGTCCCGCCCCCGCCCTGCTTTGCAATCAACGTCACACGCCACACTCAAACAACTGAAACGTCAGTCTTCCATCGGCGGGTCAGGCACATAGTCCTCTGCGTCCAATGCATACTCCAGCAGAACTTCCATCGGGATGTGCTCGATGGCGGAAATATGAGTCGCCTTCAGGATCAGTCGCGGGGCCTTGCCGGCATGCCACGCCTGCACCCACCGCTGCAGACAAAGACACCAGCGGTCGCCCGGCTGCAGGCCCGGAAATCGCCACTGGGGCACAGGTGTCGACAGGTCGTTGCCGGCGTTCTTCGAAAACGCCAGAAACTCAGCTGTCATCTCCGCACATACCGTATGCATCCCCGTGTCTTCACCACAGGTCTCGCACCGACCCGTGCGAAAAAATCCGGTCATCGGATCTGCTGAACACACCTGCAGATCCTCACCAAACACATTCTTGGCCATCGCTTGTCACCCGTTGCCAGAACCTCAGTCGATAAAGCGGAAATCCAGACTGGAAAACAATGCCTGAAACACGGCTGCCCAGTTCTCTGCAGAACCCGGATCAGACTGTACGGCCTGCAGCAGCAGCAGTTGTTCCCCAGGCAGAGGCTGTCGCCCCAGACACCTGCAGACCGCCAATTCAATCATCGCGGAAACATCCGGCGATTGCGAGCCTGCCGAGGCGAGAAAGTTCTTCGCTGCCTGCTCTGACTGCTGAGTCAGCAACTGGCTGTTCAGCATGTAAAGTGCCTGGGCAGGGCGAGTACTGCGGTTCCGCTGGCCGGTCACCGTATTCGGATTGGCCGCATCAAAAATCTCAAACAGATCCAGCATCGAATTTCTGAACGCCGGAACATACACACTGCGACAGGACAACGGATAATCCGCATGACGGTACTCGTTGTCATACGTTGAGACCCTGGCGATCGTCGGACCGCCCGTCATGGACAGATCCAGTGAACCCGCGGCCTGCAGAATCGCATCCCGCAAACTTTCGGCGTCAAGGCGACGACGGTTGGCACGAGTCCACAGGCGATTGTCCGGATCCAGCTCGGCTGACAACATGCCGTCGTCCGAAGTCATGCGAAAGGCCCGGCTCAGCACCAGCCGCCGCACCATCGCCTTCGTTGACCAGCCACATTCGTGCATCAGTTGCCACGCCAGATGATCCAGCAATTCCGGGTGGGTCGGGGGTTCACCCGCGGATCCGAAATTGTCAGGAGTCCTGACGAGGCCGGCTCCAAACACATTCAGCCAGATCCGGTTCGCCCAGACGCGGGACGTCAGAGGATTTTGCGATCCGGCGAGCCATTCAGCCAGTTGCAGGCGACCACTGCCCGCCACCTCCGACGACAGCGTGACCGCCTGATCAGCAGGTGTCGCCACCAGCAGAAAACCACGCCTGACCACCGGACCCAGATTGCGAATCTCACCACGCACATGCAGATGCCAGTCTCCCGTCTGCGGCTCGTCAGAAACACACATGGCGATCGGCATCGCCGGTTTCTTCGCCGCATGCTGCTTCCGCGCTTCCTCCAACTGCTTCAGTCGATTTGCTTTTCCCCCGCCGCCCCCACTGCCGCCCCCGGCGGCTGCAGTCGCAGGCATGGCAGAGGCCAGCTTCCCGATCTGATCAGCCGGGACGAAATGAAACGCATCAATAATCACATGACCCGGCGCTGCTGCCGCAGCGCGAACGACCACCCGGGCTTCGGTCGCAGCCTCAAATCGATACCGACCGAGCTCCAGAAAACCACCGGGCTGCGGGCCAGGCTGACGCTGGCTGACACCCACCTCGGTCTCTCCGTCCGCATGAAAAATCACCACCGGCACATTTTCTGTCCGACTGCTGCCGTGATTGACCACCATCCGCAGCAGATACTCGCCGTCCGCCGGCAACTTCACGCGATACACAGCTCCGGTCCCGGTTCTGGGCATTCCACTGTGCCGATAACCACGTCCCAGAAACGGCTGCTGGACCTTCGATTCCGTCCACGTACCCTCCAGCTCAGCCTCGTCATCATCCACCACAATGCCCGGCAGGGCCACGGCCGGCTGTTTGCCCGCCTGCTTCTTCAACTGAGCGATCTGGTCCGCCAGCTCCTGATCACGCTGATTCCATGCCAGCACCGCTGCCTGATCCACGCCGGTCTGCAGCGGTCTGGTCACCCAGCCGCAAACGTTCCCCGGAGTCAGTGAACGAGTACTGCGGAAGATGCCCGCCAGAGCGTAATAGTCGTGGGTCGGAATCGGATCGAATTTGTGGTCATGGCAGCGAGCACAGCTGAGCGTCATTCCCAAAAACGTGCGCCCCACCGTGTCAATCTGCTCATCCACGACATCCATCCGCAACTGCTCTTTGTCCTGCTCTTCATAGTTGATCGCTCCCAGCATCAGATAGCCAGCACCCGTTACCTGCTCATCATGCTGCGCTGCGTCCACAGCCGGCAGCAGATCACCCGCCAGATGTTCACGGATCAGCTGCGGAAAAGGTTTGTCCTGCTGAAACGAACGAATCACGTAGTCCCGAAAACGCCACGCATCCGGCAGCATCATGCTGCGACCACCACCCGTGGAGTCGGCGTAACGGACCACGTCCAGCCAGTGCCGACCCCAACGCTCGCCGAAATGCGGTGACTGCAGCAGCTGATCCACCGTTTCCTGCAGCACACCTTCCGGATCCTGCTGATAACGCTGCTGAAACTGCTGCTGCTGGTCCACGGATGGCTGCAGTCCCGTCAGGACAAAATGCAGGCGTCGCAGCAGCGTTTCGGGAGCCGCATCGCGGGGTGTACCTGGGATACCGCCGGCAGTCCAGCCCGCAGCCAGAAAGCGATCGACAGAGCCCCGCGCCCAGTCAGCCCCCGCGTCCGGAACCACAGCATTCTGCACCGGACGGAACGACCAGAACTGCCGACCCTGCTCGAGGTCAATCTGCGGACGCTGCTCACGCACCTGGCCCTCACGAGGATCCACGGCACCGTCCTGAATCCACAACTGAAAATCCTGAATCACAGCGTCAGGCAGACGACGATCCGGAGGCATCTCGACGGATTCGTGCCGCAGCGCCGACAGCAGCTGCCCGGCGGCGATGTCGCCCGGCACCACCGCAGGACCAGAATCACCACCCTGCAGCAGCCCCGCCCGCGAATCCACCAGCAGACCACCTCGCACCTGAACAGACTGCGCCGAATGACACTTGTAACAGTGCTGCACCAGCACCGGACGGATCTTCTGTTCGAAAAACTGCAGCCGCTGCTGGTCGTCATCCGCCAGCAAAACACCCGCCGACGTCAGTTGTGACAACTGCAGCACAAAAGGCAGCACACAGGGCACCAGCACCACCAGCAAATGTCGAAGAACCGGGCGTCTCATGGGGACTTCCACAACGGACAAATTGACAGCAGCAAACAATCCCTGACTGCACGCTGCCCCGATGCTACCGATTCACGAGGGAAATGTCATTAAAAACCGGACCGCTGCCCGGGGATTTCCGCACTGACGGCCGCCCAGGGCCCCCTGACAACTGACATCAGTCCAGCGTCGCCTGCTCGCCCGTGCGCAGAATTTCCAGTACTTCTCCCGGCGTTGCAGCCGTCCGCAGTCGCTCCGGGATAAACTCGCTCTCGTCCAGCAACGTGGCGATCACGGCCTGCAGCCGCTGGTGCACACGCGGCTGACCAGCCGGAGTCAGCAGGACAAACAGCAGGTGTGCACGCTCCGTGGTGCCGCGATACGGAATGCCCCGCTCGGAACGAATCACCAGCACGACCGCCTTTTGCAGACCATACAGTCGCGCGTGCGGCATCCCCAGATGGCGACCCAGATACGTTTCAATCAGTCGTTCACGCTCTTCCACACCGCGGACAATTTCATCACGGGGCACCGGCAGTGAATCCGGACTCAGTCGCAGCAATGCTCTGCGCACAGCCTCGATCGTGCTGTCTGCCTCAATATTCAGCTGAATCCGATCCTCTGTCAGAGCGTCCGCCAGACTGACCGGCTCCTCATCCTCAAACTCGTCACGAATTGTGCCAACGATTTCTTCGATCACGTCTTCCAGAGTCAGAAATCCGGACCAGGCACCCCGAGCATCGCGGACGAGTGCCACATGGCAGCGCTTCTTCTGCATGTCAGCCAGGACCGCCTCCAGCGGGGCAGTTTCCTCCGCCATAATCGCCGGACGCAGCAGAGTACGCAGGTTCTCCTGCTGGCCACCTGACAGCGTCAGATCCTTCAGGTGCACAAATCCCAGCGGCATGTCACCGCTGTCCAGCAACGGATAGCGACTGAATCGATAACGACGAGCCGTCTGCAGGTTCTCTTCCAGAGTCTCTGAAGTTTTCATGCAGCGGACCTGTGAACGTGGCCGCATCGCGTCACGAACCTGCAGTTCGCCGAGGTCAAACACGTTTTCGAGGAACAGCAAACGGCGAAAACTCATCATTCCCGATGACTGTGATTGATTCAGCAGAATCCGCAGTTCATCTTCACTGTGAGTGTCGTGGCCGGAAACACTGGCAATTCCCATCAGTCGCAGCAGAAACGCGGCTGATCCATTCAAAACCCGCAGCGGCAGATCAAACAGAGTTCTGAAAATCCGCAACAGCGGAGCAGTTGCCAGAGAAGCCTGGTCGGTCCGCCGGATCGCCATCGATTTTGGCACCAGCTCACCAATCAGAATATGAGCATAACTGACCACTGTGTAACTGATGAAAATGGCCACGGCCGACGATGACACCAGTGCCACCGTGCCGTCCTTCGCAAACCAGCCCGTCCACTCCAGCAGCGGACCAACCAGTCGAGCCACAGCAGGTTCACCCACAAAGCCCAGGCCGATCGAGGTGAACGTGATGCCTACCTGACAAACTGACAGATAATCGTCCAGATGCTCGGACACATGCTGTGCCGCAGAGGCTCCCCGCACGCCGTCATCCAGCAGCTCGCGGATTCGAGAGGGCCGCATCTTCACCGCCGCGAATTCCGCCAGTACGAAAAAACCATTCAGCAGCACCAGCAGTACTGCAATCAGGAGATAAACCAGCGCCGACATTCGCACTTTTCCGTTACACAGGGCAGATAATCCATATATGATAGATACTTGCGGTCCAGTTGCCAGCAACTCAAATCTGCCGGAAAATCGGACGTTAGTGCCCTCATCTGCTCAGCCTGCAGGATTCCTCAGACATTCATGAACCCATTTCCGTGGCTGTCACTGGTTACGCCGGTCTGTCCAGCATCCACCTCAGTCGTGGACTCCGGTCCGGCATCTGCCGTCAGTTCCGGTATGCAGATCGTGCAATGGTGGCTGGGGGTCAGCAGTCCGCTGCCCATCCTGCCCATGCCCTGCACGTTCCCCGGACCACAGGCGGCAGGTTCTGATGCCGGCGCTGTGCAGGCAGCAACGGAACGTGACGAGCTGCATGTCATTGCCGTCGCTTCGCCTGCCGAGCTGCAGAATTCCACCGTTGAATGCGCTGTGCGTCTGGCCACCGCGGCTGCAGCCCGGCTGACGATCATGCCACTCGACGTTGCCCACGCGGGCACCACAGGCAGGATTGGCCAGCACCTGTCGGCTGATGCGGAACCTGACCAGCAGATTCGCCTGCGGCTGGCAGAAACCGACTATCGCACACTGCCACATGGGGTTCGGATTGCGGGTCCGGCGCAAAAGCTTTCTGATGCGCTGGCCGATTCCATCGACAGTCGTCAGTTCACAGTGCTGCTGGTGTCCGCCCGAGAATTGGGGGCCTGGGATCCTGTCCAGCACGACCTGCCGCAACTGCTGTTGATTCCCGGTGTGGCAATATTGGCACATGCGGAGCCTGAGCATGAATGACTCGGATCGTTCGACTTCCGAAATGTCGCCACAGCAGTTCCTGATCAGTGCAGCCATCTTTGAAGGCATCCTGCTGGCCATTGCCTTCATCGGCGGATGGTTCACGGGTATCAATCCCACGGCACAGCTCCGCTGGTCCGTGCCTGATCTGCTGCTGGGGCTTCTGGCCACGCTGCCGATGCTGGCTGTGCTGGCCGTCTGCATGCTGTCCACACTGCCCGCACTGCTGCAGATGCGACAACTGCTGAAGGACATGCTGGGCCCGGTGCTGCTGCGCTGCCAGTTGCACGATCTGCTGCTGCTGTCACTCCTTGCCGGCATTTGTGAAGAAGTATTTTTTCGGGGTTTTCTGTTTCCGTGGATTGCTTCGGGAAATGCGTTTCTGGGAGTCATGCTCAGCAGCCTGCTGTTCGGGCTGGCTCACGCCCTGACTCCCGGTTACGCGGTCTTTGCGTCATTTCTCGGACTGTACCTCACCGGCCTTCTGGCTGCTGACGCTACGCCGAATCTGCTGATCCCGATTGTGGCTCATACCCTTTACGATCTGATTGCCTTTGCCGCCTTGCTGCTGGAGCTGCGGCGGCGATAGGCTCAGCAGCATGCCGTCCGTCGGCATGCCCGAAGGCGAGAAGTTCCGCCGGAACCGGCGGACAGGCAGTATGCAGAGCCCGTCTGAGGCTGCAGAATAGGAATTCTGGCTGGCGGGACAATCTTTCAGGAGACAACTCATGGGCAGATGGCCGGATACACCACGGGCAACCCTCACAGGGTTCCTGCTGATCTTCGTTCTGTTCCCGCTGCTGGCATGGCTGTGTCTCTGGTTCATGGGACGCTGAGGGCAGCAGCATGCAGGACCTGCAATCAATCCTTGAACAGTGCTGGCTGAAGCTGACACTGGCCTCGCAGACCCCTGGGGCTGCCTGGCGAACCCCGGTGCTGGCAACCGTCAGTGCTCAGCAGCCGCGTCAGCGCACTGTGGTCCTGCGCCGCGTGGACAGGGCTGCCGGTTCGCTCTGGCTGCACACGGATCTGCGGTCAGCCAAAATTCAGCATCTCGAACAGCAGCCTGCAGTCAGTCTGCTGTTCTATGATGCGGCAGCGGAAACACAGCTGCAGGTGCGCGGACGGGCTGTTGTGCACACTGCCGGTGCGGTCTGGCAGCAGTTGTGGGAGAGCAGTCCGGAGTCCAGCCTGCGGATGTATCTGGCTCCGCAGCCACCCGGCATACACTGCAGTGAGCCTTCGCCGAACCTGCCGGAACAGTTTGTCGGGCGGCTGCCGAACCGCGGTGATCTGGCGGCAGGGCTGAACAATTTTGCCGCTGTGGAAATTCAGGCGGAAAGACTTGAGTGGCTGCAGTTGTCCCGCGAGGGGCATCGCCGGGCAGAGTTTGCTGTCGGTGCAGGCACGCTGCAGCATGCGACCTGGCTGGAACCCTGAGGCCGCAGGCAGCACAGATGCAGACAACCAGAAACAGATTCAAAGCGATGCAACGGTCTCGTGGCCGAGGCGTTAACAATATGCACACCAGAGCAGAGCGAAGCCATGGGTGAACGAGTTGTGCTGGCCATGAGCGGCGGAGTTGACAGTTCGGCAGCGGCCGTGCTGCTGCATCAGCAGGGGTATGAAGTTGTCGGGCTGTTCATGCGCTCGGGAGAATCTGAATCTGCGTGCAGTATTGAGAATACCGGGCTGCTGCCGATCACGGCGCCGCACCGGCAGGGGTGTTGCAGTGCAGAGGATGCGGCCGACGCCCGACGAGTCGCCGACCGGCTGGGGATTCCGTTTCATGCCCTGAATTTCCGGGATGAGTTTCGCAGGATCAAGGATTACTTCGCTGATGAATACCTTGCGGGAAGAACTCCCAACCCCTGTGTGCAGTGCAACAACTGGCTGAAGTTCGGCAAGCTGTGGGATTTCGCCCGGCAGATCGATGCCCGCTATATTGCCACCGGTCACTATGCTCAGACCGCACGGCAGGCTGACGGTACGTGGGCACTGCTGGCGGGTGAAGACAGCACCAAGGATCAGTCGTACGTGCTGTTCGGCATCCGGCAGTCACTGCTGCCCAGCATTTTGTTTCCGGTTGGGGGCAGTGAAAAGACGGAGATCCGCAGACTGGCTCGGGAAGCGGGGCTGCGAGTGGCGGATAAAAAGGACAGCTATGAAATCTGCTTTGTTCCCGACCAGGATCACGCGGGGTTCCTCAGAAATTTCCGTGGTCCGCAGGAAACAGCCGGCGAGTTTGTGGATCTTCAGGGAAATGTGCTGGGACGGCATGAGGGCTATGAACGGTTTACGATCGGGCAGCGCAAGGGACTGGGACTGGCCTTCGGTGAACCTCGGTTCGTGATCCGGATCGACCCGCAGACAAAACAGGTTGTGCTGGGCCGACACGAGGATCTGGCGGTTTCTGTGATTCAGGTGCATCAGACGAACTGGCTGGTGGCACCGCCGCAGTCCGCGTTTTCCTGTGAGGTGAAGGTGCGGTACCGTCAGCGGAGCGAAAGCTGCACGGTTGTGCCGGCCGCTGATGGAACGGCACGTATCGAAACGCAGACCCCCGTGTTTGGGGTGGCTCCGGGACAGGCTGCTGTCTTCTATGACGGCCGTCGAGTTTTGGGTGGTGGCTGGATCTGCTGAGTCGACGGACGCCGCAGTTTTACAGTCAGCAGGGTTTCCGGCCGCCCGGCGGCGCGGCGAAACCTGCGGCGGAAATTTCGCACCAGCTCCACCCAGAACACGTGGCCGCAGTCCAGCCTTTGCAGAATCGGCGAAAGGTCTGCCGGAATACGTCCTGATTTGCCGGGACGGACCTGTCGACCGGACCAGTCCACCAGACTGAGATACTGATCCAGGGTCATTGGCAGACAGCCGCGGTTACTGGCACGACGATTTGTGCGTCGATCCCGCACCCGGATACGCGGTGGTTCCAGAGCGACTGGAGCCAGCCAGCCGGCTTGCTGACCGTGCTCGGTCTGCTGATCCTGAACATCCGCGGAGGTGGCCGTCTGTGCCGACTGGCGATCTGTGATCCGATCCTGCACGCTGGTGAAGTTGCTGTTTTCCGGACTGTTTGCGAGGCTGGCGCGAACGGGATTCAGATCCACGTATGTCATGCAGGCTGCGATCGCCAGTTCATCCAGCAGTGGCAGTGCTTTGAAGCGAGCTTCCCAGAAATGTCCTGTCAGGCCATCTTCCCGATTGGCCCGTTTGGCGATTGGCTCAGCGAGGCACTTCATGAACCAGGAGATATTTGCGAGGCGGCGTCGTTTGTCGGCGATGGCCGTATCGCTGGACACCAGTTTCTGCAGTTCGTGGCTGGTGGCTTCGGCCGGGCTGCCATCGCTGCATCGGCGCTGGGGGAACAGTGCCCACCAGCGTGCTGCCAGCTGGTCCGGGGACCAGCCAGCAGCGAGGTCCGGGCGAGTTCTGACGACGAGATGCAGATGGTTATCCATCACGGCATAACTGAGTATTTCGACTGCAAAGATACCGGCCAGCAGTTCCAGTCGATGGCGAATCCACTGTTTACGATGCGAATAATCCCGCCCCGAGCGTTTGTCGGAGCCGCAGAGGTGGTTACGGCGCACACAGCGGCTGATCAGGTGAAACACCTGCACATCGGTTTCGGAGAAGATTTCTCGGCGGCTGACGCGTGGCATGGCGGGATCCGGAAATGGCAGAAAACGCTGTGATTTGGCTGTTTTGTGGTGTTTTGCAGTAACGTCGCGTGACACACCGGTGCATGGCACCTGATGTTGCAACCTGGCCTATACGCTACCAACCGCAGTTCCCTTCCAGCCCGTGCAATCCTCCGGTTTGTCCGGTAATTCGGGCAAAGTTTAACCAGCATGAGTTTTGTAGCGGTCAGATCGACACGTGGCTGACTTTAATGCTTCCGGGCTTTTGCGAAACTTTTCTGTCGATTTTTTGAAACTTATGGGCCTTTGTTACAGCAGAGGGATTTTGCTGAGCTAGGTATTCAGGGTGTTCAGGAAAGATTTTCCCGTTGCATCACATGTCCGATGCGACTTCTGAACACAAAAGGACTTCCTGAAAATTTCATTCAAGAAGCTGCATAAGGAATACCACGATGATGAAACGCGTTTCAGGCCATTCCCCGGCACGGAAAGATCGCGAAGGATTCACCCTCATCGAACTGCTGGTGGTGATCGCGATCATTGCAATTCTGGTCTCGCTGCTGCTGCCCGCAGTTCAGCAGGCCCGCGAGTCAGCTCGCAGAACGCAATGCAAAAACAACCTCAAGCAACTGGGACTGGCAGTGCACAGCTTTGAGGGCACGTACAGGAAACTTCCGCCCGGGCAGATCTTCAACGTCGTCGCATACAGCGACCTGCCTCAGATGAACAACATGACGCTCATCGGTACTATGGCTTACCTGCTGCCCTATATCGAACAGGAAGCGATTTATCGACCATTTGCAAGCAGTCTGAAAATGGATGCTCGCGATTTTCAGACCAATTCCGCCGATCCGATGAAACAGAATTACTACACGTATGCCGCGGTTAATGCGGTTACAAGTGTTCAGGTTCCCGGCCTGCTGTGCCCTTCGGACAACCCGGCGTCAGTACTGAAACCTGGCTCTACCGATTATACGCTGTGGATGATTCGTACCGCAGGCGGTCCACGCTACGGTGGCTTCGTAATGAACGACGAAAACCCGGACCCTGTCGCCAGTAAACATGCTCTGACGAGCTATATGGGTTGTGCCGGCCGACTGACGGCCAGTGCCGACGAATTGGGAATCCCCAGCACCAGCCCGGATTACAAAGCAATCAATGATTACGAGGGTCTCTTCCGCATGAACATGCAGAAGCGGTTTGCGGATGTTCGCGACGGTTTGTCAAACACCGTGATGTTTGGTGAAGTCACCGGGGCCTTCATGGATGGTTACCGCGGTACCGGACGAATCCGCTCGTTATCGTGGCTGGTGGGCCCGATGGGCATGCACTATGCCGCAAAGTCCCTTGCCGGCATTCCCTACGGCGGAACTCGACCAACTCTGGAAGATGGTAAGTTCTCCAGTCGCCACGCCGGAATTGTACAGTATACTCTGGGCGACGGTTCTGTCCGTGCTCTCTCCACCAGCACCGACGCAGACATCCTGCTGCGGCTGGGCGGTATCGCAGACGGTCAGGTGGTTTCCGGTCTCGAGTAATCCTGTTTGAAACTGAGGTATTCCATGCGTTTGACTTTGTGCCTGCTGGCGCTCGGCTGCATCTGCCTGCCGGGTTGCACCGCTGACAGCGACGTTCCTGAAGAACTGCGTGCCCCTCCGGGACAGCCCATCACGCCTGCAGATATGCCCAAAGATGCTCCCAAGGGAGCCGTACCCGCAGAAGCTCTCTGATCTTCCGCCTGTACTGATGACAATGGCCCCTGTTTCCTGTGCGGAAGCAGGGGCCTTTTTTATTGCCATTCCTGAATCAGCCTCCGCTGGATAACCTTGATCTCGCCCGATAAACTCGCCGCACAGCCTGAATGAGCAATCCCCCGGAACCCGTCAAACCAGCAGAATCGCCCCTGACTATCTGATTTTGCAGATCGGAATCTTTCATGACAGCAACCGCAACATCCCTGATCTGCATCGCTTTGCTGGTGTTGATTCCCGGCAGCACCAGTGCTCAGGATTCGCTGCCATCCGGCCGATCCCCCGTCAATTCGCCCGACGAAAAGTCAAGCGACGAAAAATCGCCCGGCCGGAACTCCGACCCCGAAATCTTTTCAGGCCCCCAGCCAGGTGAGAAAACTGCCCCACTGCCCATCCGGCTGGCCACCGGCAGCAAAGCCGGAACAGACTTCGACCCTGTCACAGTGGCTGCTGACAAGCCGTTGCTGCTGATCTTTGTTCATGATATCAACCGGCAATCCATCAGTATGACGCGTGTCCTGTCCGGCTACGCTGCGTCACGCGGCGACACTGAACTGCAGACTTCTGTCGTCTTTCTCGCTGCTGACCTGCCGGCCATGGATGCCCAGGTTCGACGCATGCAGCATGCACTCACTCCGGATATCCCCACGGGCATTTCACCGGATGGTCTCGAAGGTCCGGGTGCGTGGGGGCTTAATCGCAGTGTCACCTTAACGATCGTCCTCTGCCGCAGTGGTCAGGTGATCGCCAACCACGCACTGATCCAGCCCAGCCTGCAGGCTGACCTGCCACGGATCCTGAAAAGTGTTGTCGAGGAAATCGGCGGCGAAGTTCCGCCTCTTGAAAAACTCCCTGGCATGCCGCAAATGACTCCGCGCACAACGCCTGGCAGCAGCGCTGCTCCGGATATGCGAGCACTTCTGACACCCGTAATTCGCCGAAACGCAACGGCTGAGGATGTTCGCAAAGCTGCAGAAAAGGCAGAGGCACAGGCCGAATCCGACCCTGCCGTTCGCGCTGAACTGGCCCGCATCTCCACCACTATCGTCAACTCCGGAAAACTATCCGACTATGGCACCGCCACTGCCCAGGAATACCTCAAAAAATGGGCCCGCCAGTACGGCGCACCTGCCAAAGACAAACCTGCTGCAGACTCCCCCAAATGACTCCCGGTCACACTCTTTTTCCCATCCTTCTGCTGATTCTGACGGCCTGGCAGCAGCCGGCACCGGCCGCTCAGTCTGTCGACTCTGCCGCTGTCGACGCTGCTGCCGAAATCCCCGATTTTCAAACGCAGATTCTGCCACTGCTGACGCGGTCCGGGTGCAATGCCGGAGCCTGTCACGGGGCGGCCGCCGGACGCGGCGAATTCCGTCTGTCCCTGTTCGCTGCTGACCCGGCCGCTGACTTTCAGGCCATCACTCTTGAACGACACAGCCGTCGCATCCACCTCGCCCGACCAGAACTCAGCCTGCTGTTCAGAAAAGCCTGCGGCCAGATGGAGCATGGCGGAGGACAAATTCTCGATCCCGATGGATCAGCAGCCCGACTGCTGCTCAACTGGATCCGCGGTGGCGCTCCGCCCGGGATACCGCGCATCCCTGCCGAACTCATCGTCACACCTGAAAACTGGACTGCCAGCGCCATTCCCGCCACCACGCAACTGAAGATCATCGCACGATTCAACGACGGATCGACGGCAGACGTTACCCAATTCAGTCGCAGCACATCCACTGATGCGTCCGCCATCACCGTGTCAGACTCCGACAGTCTGACTGTCCTGCGACCTGGACTGCACCACCTGATCATTCGCTATCTCAATCAAACGGTGCTATTCCGAACCGTCGTACCGTTTTCATCGTCCGCCATTCCGCCCGGCGGATCTCAACCGGACACACTGATCGACCGGCACATCAATCAAACACTGCGGCAGCTGGGCCTCGATCAGGCAGGCCCGGCATCACCGGAAATATGGCTCCGCCGAATCTCGCTGCAACTCGCCGGAAAACTGCCGTCGCCCGAACTAATTTGCCGGCTGCAGGCCAATGATTCGCCCGCGCTCAGACAGCGCATCGTCGATGATTTTCTTGCCAGCGCTGCATTCACCGACTACTGGACCCTGCAGTTGGCCCGCCTGCTGCAACTCCACTCGCTGCCAAATGAACCGGCAG
>SXXK01000366.1 GCA_005791255.1 Planctomyces sp. | reverse complement strand
ATCGCTGACGCACCGGCCGACAACTCAGCCCGGTTCCCCGAAATTTCCCCGATTCGACGTTGTTTTTCCCACAGGAGTCTGGTGAGATATCGCTGGTCCTGTCGTTCCACGGCATGGCCAATGCTGCGTTCCGCCTGCCCGCTGATCTCTCCGATCGGTCCTTCCTCCTGCACATCAGACACAGCCATCATGAAGCGACGGGTCTTCCTTAGTGCAGCTGCTGCCGGGTGTTCGGCCCTGGCAGGTGGCGAACGTCGTGTGTTCGCGCAAACATCACCACTGGCGGCAGGTCGATCGTCACGCACCGCCCCCGGAACAGCTCGCAGCACCATTCTGTTCTTTCTCAGCGGCGGGGCCTCGCACATTGACATGTGGGACATGAAACCTGCTGCTCCGCTGGAATACCGAGGACCGTTTCAGCCCATCTCCACATCGGCCCCTGGGATCACGCTGTGTCAGCATCTCCCGCTGCTGGCTCAGCAGGCTCACCACCTTGCGTTGCTCAACAGTATCGGTGGTTCTGTCAGCACCAACGACCATCATGCGGGCTATTACTACAATCTGACAGGCCATGTGCCCGACTCCACGTTCCTCAGTCTGGGCAACAACCGCACTCCCTATGCTTCGGACTGGCCCAGTATGGCGACTGTGGCTGGTTCTCGCCTACCACCGCATCCGGACCTGACCAATGCGATTACCATTCCGCACGTGGAAGGTGCCCCGGCATATACTCGCCCCGGCCAGTTCGCGGCTCGCCTGGGAACTCAGTACGACCCGCTCTTCGTCATTGGCAGCCGCGAAAAACCGACCAGTTTTCAGGCACCGGCCATCACTCTGGAAGGCGGAATTACTCCGGATCGTCTGGCTGATCGCACATCCATGCTGCAGGCTCTGGATGATGCCCGGCGCGACCTTGACCGATCAGCCGCTGTGGAATCCTGGTCAGCTCAGCAGCAGCGTGCTTTTTCGCTGCTGATGTCCCGCCGCACAACCGCCGCCTTCGATGTTTCGCAGGAACCTGCTGAGGTGCTGGATCGCTACGGGCGAACGATCAACGGGACCAGTCTGCTGCTGGCCCGACGGCTGGCAGAAGCCGGAGTTCCCTTCATCACGGTGTTCTGGATGGGCGATGAAAAGCAGGCCGAACGTCGCAAATGCGCCAGCGGTGGTGGCTGGGATACTCACGGAAACAACTTCCAGTGCCTGCAGGACTGGCTGCTGCCGGAATTCGATCGCGGCTTCTCTGCGCTTGTCGAAGACCTGTCCAACCGAGGCCTGCTGGATCAGACTCTGCTGCTGATCACCAGTGAAATGGGGCGCAAGCCGAAAATCGGAGACCCCCGGTCCGGCGGCCCGTCCGGAGCCGGTCGCGATCACTGGACTCACTGCCTGACGAACGTCATGGCCGGTGGCGGGGTGCAGGGCGGTCAGACCTATGGCTCCAGCGATCGCTTCGCCGAATACCCGCAGGATCGCCCACTCACACCCGCAGATGTCGCTCGCACAGTCTACCATGCGATGGGCATCACCGATCTGACAGCCTACGACACTCAGAACCGCCCGTACCAGCTGCTGGATACCGGCGAACCGCTGACGGAACTGTTCTGATTGTGCAGTCTTTGGCTGCACTGGCTGGCGACACCCGGCGACCTCAGTTTGCCGCTTCCATTCTCAGCAGCTCACCGGTTTCGGGAACTGCCAGCAGCGGCAATTCCTTGCGGGCATCATCAGAGTACAGCACCATGGTGACTTCGTTGCCCCGCGCGCTGAAAAACAGTTCGTCGGTAAAAGCCCGCATGATCAGCAGGCCACGACCGCTGGCCAGCATCAGCTCGGGGTCATTGCAGCGATCAAACGCAGCTTCGACATTAAACCCGTTACCCTCATCGGAAATGGAAATCCAGAGGCCGAACAGACCGACCAGCTCGGTCACCTGCACATGCCGACTTTTCCAGGGTTCAAGCTGCTCACGTTCCCGAGCCAGATCCAGAAATCGCGAAGTCCCGTCTTCCTTCAGTTCTGAACTGATTTCCAGATTGCCGTGGTAGAAGGCATTGTTCAATGCTTCTTCCAGCGCCATGCAAAAGTGGTTTTCCCGGGAACCCGAAACCACCTGAAATTCCCCGATCGCACTCAGCAGTCGCTCACGCAGCGGCGAAATCAGGCTGCGGCGGGTGGGGACCACAAACCTTGTCAGTCGCAGGTGCTGCGAATCGATGACCTGAGTTTCCTGCCAGTGGGCTGCTGTCATAAGGTTACCGCGACTGAGTTGACCGGAAGGAAGCTGAAAACACACCGGGAATCCCCCGGAAAAATGGCACTGCTGCCGTGTTTTCTCGCATACATGCCCGAGACCTGCAATCGAAAATGATGAAATTCAGGCCATGAAGCGGCGGGCAGTCGCCGCAAATCCGGCAGGATCCCCCGCACCAACTCGGCACCGATCACCGCGAAAACTCCCCCAGACGGTTGAAGTCCCGCCGATGTTTGCTTTAGTACGCCCTGAATTGCCTGTTTTCCCGGCTCATTCTGCAACGGCAGCACTCACGGACGCGTCGGACGTGCCGGGATACAAGTTTTCAACCACAGTCTGTCATCGTTATTCGCTGGAGTCGGGCCGAAAGAATGCAACGGATTTTCATTTCGGGAATCGGGGTTGTCAGTTGTCTGGGAAATGATCGTCGGACTTTCTGGAAAAACATTCTTTCCAGCCAGTGCGGCATTTCCACTCTTACCGAACACGACACAAAAGACCTCGAAGTCAATATCGGTGGCGAGGTCCGCCATCTCAATGACGCTCGGGTCAGCGTTAACGACAGTGTGTCTGCGCGGAAAATGGACCGCGCTTCGCAGTTCGCCGTGCATGCCTCCTTCGAGGCACTCGAGGATGCCGGACTGCCGGTGACCGGAATCGGTGAACGTGCTGCGGTAATTCTTGGCGCCGGACTCGCCGGGCTTGAAACCTACGAATTCCAGCACGAAAAGCTGCTCAGCAAGGGGCCATCGCGAGTCAGCCCGTTCACCATCCCCATGCTCATGCCCAACGCGCCTCCGGGAAATGTCAGCCTCGCCTTTGGCATTCAGGGCACCGCCTACACCACCAGCAGCGCCTGCTCGTCCTCCGGACACGCGATGATTGACGCGTTTGAGTATCTGCGACGCGGAGACGCCGACTTTGTGGTCACCGGCGGAACTGAAGCCTCACTGACCCGACTGGGTATCGCGTCATTCGTCAACATGCGGGCAATGAACAAAACCATGAATGATCGCCCAAAGCAGTCGATGCGTCCCTTTGACGCCGATCGCGGAGGCTTCATCATGGCGGAAGGCGCCTCCATCCTGATCTTTGAAACAGAAGAACATCTGCGAAAACGTGGCGGTCGAGCCTGGGCGGAAGTCCTCTCAGGTTGCTCCACCAGCGATTCCTTCCACCTCACACAACCGGATCCGCAGGGACGACAGGCGGTACGCGCCATCCAGCTGGCGCTGCAAAAAGCCGGCCTGAACCCGGCCGATATTGCAGGCACTACCTATGTCAGCGCTCACGGCACCAGCACTCACTACAACGATGCCATGGAGACCGTCGCCCTGAAATCCGTGTTCGGCAGCGACGCCTCGAAGCTGCACATCAGCTCCATCAAATCCATGCTCGGACACATGATTGGCGCCGCCTGTGCCGTGGAAATGTCAGCATGTGCTCTGGCCCTCACCTCCGGTATCCTGCCACCCACCATCAATTATGACACCCCGGATCCGGAATGTGATCTGAATTACATCCCGAACACAGCGGTGAACCATGCCTGCCGATATGCGGTCAACAACAGCTTCGGCTTCGGCGGACACAATGTTTCGCTGGTGATTGGGCGAGTCGATGATCCGGAACTGCAGCGAACAGACCTCTGAGCACCGCAGTTTGACTTTTTCTCCGACGATCCTAGAAATAATCTCAGGATGCTCACGCATTCGGCAGCGACGGTCGCTGCCGAGTGAAACAGGGGATCCCGGGGCGAACGGAGCAGGTTTGTGGGCACGCAGACAATCGCAGTGTCGGGGGCTTCAGGACTTGTAGGCGGACGACTTGTGCAGCTGTTGAAGGCTGCCGGGCACACCGTACTGCCGATCAGCCGCCGATCCACAGACGGTTCCACAATACTCTGGGAACCTGACCGCGGGTTTCTCAATCCGGCTCGGCTGGAAGGCGTCGATGCCATCGTGCACCTGGCAGGTGAAAACATCGCAGCCGGACGCTGGTCACCTGCTCAGAAGCAGAAAATTCGCGACAGCCGAGTGCAGGGTACCCGCAGCCTGGTCGAATCACTCAAAGGCCTCACCAAACCTCCCAAAACACTGGTGTGCGCCTCAGCAATCGGCTTCTACGGCGATCGTGGTGACGAAGTTTTGAACGAACAGTCGGCACCCGGCAGCGGATTCCTGGGCGATGTCTGTCGTGAATGGGAGGCAGCGGCGGCAACAGCGACTGATCTCGGCATGCGAGTTGTCCAGGTGCGTTTGGGAGTTGTGTTGGCGGCACAGGGCGGAGCTCTGCAGAAGATGCTGCTGCCATTCCGCCTGGGCGCTGGCGGCATCATCGGAAATGGTCGCCAGTACTGGAGCTGGATCGGAGTCACCGATGCGGCTCGAGTGTTTGCGTACTGCGTCGAACATCCCGAAATCAGCGGCCCTGTGAATGCCGTCAGCCCGCACACCGCCACCAATTTCGATTTCACAAAAACACTCGGGTCAGTGCTGCGACGCCCGACCATCTTCCCTCTGCCAGGCTTCATGGCAAAAATCGTGCTCGGAGAAATGGCCGGACCGCTGCTCCTGGCCAGTGCCCGCGTCACTCCCGATGCACTGCGAAAAGCAGGGTTCACATTCTCTCAGGCCGGCCTGCGTGAATGCCTCGAAGCCGAACTGAAGTGATCACCGCTGTCGGACAGGCCCCGGCGTGGATGCGGATCTGCCTGTGGGCGGCCGCATTGCAGTGTCTTGTCTGGGGCCCGTTCATCATACTGGCACCGCAGCAGTCCGCCATCGCCTATGGCTATGCCACTGCCCCGCGCGACCTGTTCCTCTGGCAGGGCATGGGGCTCATTATCCTGCTGTATGGAGTCGGTTATGCGGTGGCCGGCACCGATCCGCTGCGACACTGGCTGACTGTCGCCCTTGGGCTGCTGGCCAAAACTTTGGGACCCATCGGCATGACCTGGGCTGTACTGCAGGGCCAGACTTCGCCTGGCGTCCTGCGGCTGATACCCATTCATGACGTGATCTGGTGGCTGCCCTTTGCACTGATTGTCCTCCGGGGCATTCGCAGCGTCAGCCCCGCAACTGCTGCAGCAGCTCCAGCACCTTCGTCTCGATCAGATCACGCACCTGTCGAAATTCCTCCGGTGGCATCTCCCGCGGATCCGGGATCTTCCAGTCCACCCGCAGCGCTGTCTCCACCAAGGGACACTCGTCACCACACCCCATTGTAACGGCCGCGTCAACCTGCCTGCCGTTGAATTCACTGAGCCCTTTGCTGTCGTGAGTCGACAGGTCATAGCCCCGCTCCTTCATGGCCGCAATGGCCTTCGGATTGATACGGCCGGATGGCCGTGAACCGGCGCTGAATGCCTGAATGCCGGCTCCGCCGTGCATCTTCGCAAAGGCTTCGGCCATCTGACTGCGATTTGAGTTTTCGACGCAGACGAACAGGACTGTTTTGACTGTCATAACGGATTCCAGTGATTACAGAAAACTGATTTTTGGCCTCAGCAGCAACCGGTCGGACCACAGCAGCCACCGGAATCCGGCAACTGCGGCAGACACAGTTCAGGGGCCAGACACGCCGTGTGCTTCAATGCCAGGGAAAACAGCAGGCCGGACGGCGTCTGCTCGACAGCGGACAGCGGATACACCGCCGTCACCGATGTCTCGTACTCCAGTTCGACGGCCAGCTCGTCTGTGCCCAGAACCGGCTGAGCCAGCTCAAGGATCTTCAGCAGCTTTGACGAATTCAGGCGATGATCCAGATCATCTGCCACCCAGATCTGCAATGTGCAGGACGCGGTCGAGCGTCGTGTGCCACCACAGTCGACAAAATCCTTCCGCACCAGCGCCACTTCCGTCACATGAAAGTGCGCAGGCACAAAGCTGCGATCCGGCAGCATCATGTGCAGCCGGGAATCGGGACAGGATTGCAAAAACTGCAGCAGATGTTTTAACAGCATAACGAGGCAACTTTCATCAGCAGGATTCAGACGACGGATTCGAACCCCGCACCAGTTGCAGCGTCCAAACGGCAAACATCGCTCCGGCAGTCGGTGCCAGCAGATAAATCCAGAGTGACTGAAACTGGCCGGAAACCAGTGCCGGCCCCAGGGAACGAGCAGGATTCATGGAAGCACCGCTGATCGGACCGGCAAACATCGCCTCCAGTCCCACCACCGCCCCCACCGCAACCCCCGCAAAATGCTGCTTCACCGCAGACGCCACGGAAACATTCAAAATCACAAACATCAGCAGCCACGTCAGCAGAAATTCCAGCAACAGCGACTGCAGAGCAGATCCGTGAGGCAGAGTGCCACCGAGCGAATCGGCAGCCGGGAACAGCAGCCGCAGACACAGACTGGCAGCCACGGCACCAGCACACTGAACTGCCACAAACGGCAGCAGTCGCGACACTGAAAATCGCCCGGCTGCCACCAGAGCCACAGAAACTGCCGGATTCAGATGACAACCCGACACGTCCCCCAGCGCATAACATAACGCCATCACCACCAGCCCGAAGGTGCAGGCGATTCCGGGATGAGTCACTGCACCTGCGGTGAGACTGTTGATCACAATCGCACCGGTGCCGGTAAACACCAGAGCAAAAGTGCCGAAAAATTCGGCCGCGAGCTGCTGCCGCAATGCAAACACCATCAGCAGCACCCTTCCTGATCACGGCAGCCTGCCAGTGATTCCTCCATCAGACACAACCCCTGTTCCAGCAGTGACCGCACACACAAATCCACCAGTCGATAGCAGATACTGTTGCCCTCACGCCGCGATGCCACAATCCCCAGATCCGCCAGCCGCTGCAGCTGATTGGAAACCGCCTGAGCCTTCATGGTCACCGCTGCCGCCAGCTGACCGACAGGCAGTTCATCGGCCCGGACCAGAGCATGCAGGAGACGAATGCGGGTCGGGTTGGCCAGCACCCGAAACACCGCCGCCAATCCCCCGGCCTGCACCGGGGACAACAGCGGACGCGACGCCAGTGACGGCGGACTGCTGCACAAACGCCGCCCGGATGACCGACGACCAGTCCCCCGAACACCAGCATCCCGAACACCAGCATCCCGAACACTGCGCACTTTGCCCGCCATCTTTCCCCCCGGACGCAGACCACGACCGCCCACTGCAACACTATTACACGACATTGTGGAATAGTGAAGTACAAAGGCGACCGGGGCAGTCAGAATTCCCGAGTTATTTCCTGAGCGCGAGGAAACGGTCGAACGGCAGCCGGATTTCCGTCGGCATGCAGCCACAGCTCAGGCCACGGACACGTCGATCATCGCCTTCAGCACACCACTGTCCGGCTTCGTAAACGACTCAAACTCCGCCGGAACCCGATCAAAGGGAACCCGGTGAGTAATCCAGGGAGTCGTGTTGATGGTGCCGGACTCAATCAGCTCGATGATCCGCCGGAAATCGCCAGGCAACGCATTGCGGGATGCCTTCAGAGTAATCTCGGGGCGATGCAGTGTCGGATGAGTAAAACTGATTTCTTCTGTGGTGATCCCGACGTACACCAGAGTTCCCGTGTGAGCACAATAGCGGAAGGCTGTGGACATCGAACCACGGTTTCCCGTGGCATCCGTCACCACGGCAAACATGTCACCATTCGTGATCTGCTGCAACTGCTCAAGCTCACTGCCGTCCCCCCGCGACAGCACCGTACTCTCAATCCCGTACGTCCGACGCACGAATTCCAGACGCTGCGGAACCATGTCCATCACCGTAATCTTCGCACCGGTCAGCCGAGTGAACTCCAGAGTCGCCAGGCCAATCGGACCGGCTCCGATGATCAGCACGTGATCACCAGCTGCCGCTGCCCCGCGATCACACGCATGACAACCGATGGCCAGAGTCTCCACGAGCGCCAGTTGCTCGAAATCCAGCCGCTCAGAACGATGCAGCTTATCAGCCCGAATCAGAAATCGCTCACACAATCCGCCGTCCACCATCACCCCGATGACATTCAGGGTCGAGCAGCAGTTGCCCTGCCCGCGACGACACGCATAACAGTGGCCACAGTTCATGTAAGGCTCAACACTGCAGCGATCACCGACCTGCAGCCCCTGCACACCAGCACCCAGCTGCAGCACCTCCACACCCAGTTCATGCCCTGGAATCCGCGGATAACGGAAGAACGGAAATTTGCCGAGATAACCGCTGGTGTCCGTCCCGCACACACCCATCCGATGCGTTCGCACCAGCACCTCACCGGGCCCCGGCGACGCCGGTTCAGCGATGCTGACAAAATCCAGTTGACGAGGCTGCTCGAGTCGAATGGCTTTCATGGGCTGACCGCCTGCACAGGCAAAAGTGAATGACAGAACTCAGAATTCCGTGTTTCCGCAGCCGGATTCCCGGCACCCGACACTGCAGTACCCAGACTGTAAAGACCGCAGGGACACAGCAGAAGTCGAACTCCGCCGAATTCCTGAGCGACGGCAGCTTAAAAACACAAATTCCCCCCCTCGCCCCCGTGAAACGGGGGCGAGGGGTCGGGGGTGCCTTGCGGGCAGTGATCTCTGGCTAAAGCCCGAGCTGCATTGAACGCAGCGCATCCGTGAAAATCCGTGTTCATCCGTGGCTAAAAAAACGCCCCTGAACGATCGCCATCCATCGCCAAGCCGGCATCTCATTCGTGTCCAGTCGTGGTTCCACAACACCACTTCATTCGGGGTT
>SXXK01000365.1 GCA_005791255.1 Planctomyces sp. | reverse complement strand
CCGGGCGCTGTCTTTGCGCCCCCCCGCCCTGCACCCATGCAGGTGCCGCTGAACGACGGCCTGTGACGGATCTACTCCGTGTCACGCCCGGCGGCAATCTGCATCACACCTGCTCCGTCCTGCCGCGGACTGTACTCATTGAGTCTGCAGACCGCGGCCGGCAGGCCGAAAACGGGATTCGGTGATCACCGCAGGCCACGTCCGATTTCTGTTCGCTGCACCGGACACGTCACAGAACACATTCCAGCGGGGCATTTCTGCGCCCGCGATTTTCCTGTTGATACGTTCTTTTTCGCTGCCATTTTCAGGAGCACCGTCATGTTTCCACGCCGATCCCGCAGGGGATTCACTTTGATCGAACTGCTGGTGGTGATCGCCATCATCGCGATTCTGGTCGCACTGCTGCTGCCCGCCGTACAGCAGGCTCGCGAAGCAGCCCGCCGCACGCAGTGCAAAAACAACCTCAAACAATTGGGACTGGCTCTGCACAATTACCATGATGTGCACAGCTGCATTCCCATTGCTGACGTCGACGGAACCGTCAATCCGGTCTCCGCACATGCTCGCCTGCTGCCGTACATCGAGCAGACAAACCTGTACAACCAGGTGAATTTCAATGTTCCGTATGATCACGTTCTGAACACAGTGCCGCGGATGACCGAACTGTCCGCATTTCGCTGTCCTTCCGATCCGACTCCCCTGCCCGCCGCAATCGGTGGCCGCAATAATTACTACTGGAATGCCGGTTCTGGAATCGTGATGTACTCCAGTGGTGCTGCCGGTCAGCCGGCTGCAAACGGAATCGTCTTTCACAACCAGCGGATTCGCTTTAACGACATCACCGACGGCCTGAGCAATACGGCAGGCATGAGCGAAAAGCTGACCGGCGATGGATCCAACGGGATCTCCACGCCCCGCATCGACACGTATCGGCCTGGCACCTATCCGAATACTCCGGATGAAGCGGTGACCCAGTGCAACGCTGCCAACGTGAGTGATCTGACGCAGCAGGGATATTCCAATGTCGGTGGCCCGTGGCTGCAGCAGTACCATTCCACCAACCAGTACAACCATGTGCTGCCGCCGAATGGTCGTTCCTGCATGTTTCCGCCTGGCCGTATCGCCACCACATCCAACAGCCGTCACACCGGTGGAGTCCAGACACTGCTGTGTGATGGTTCGGTACGGTTTGTCTCCGAAAATGTCGACCTGCGAACCTGGCGATTTCTTGGAAGTATCGGCGGAGGCGAGATCAATGGCGAGTTTTGAATCTCGTCGTCGCTGTCTGTCACTGCTGACCGCACCGCTGCTGCTGTGGGCTTCCGGCTGCGGCAGCAGCGAAACAGCAACACATCCGCTGGACCCTGAGGCAGCGCGAGCTGCCGTGCAGAAAGCCCTCGAAGCGTGGCAGGCAGGACGCAAACCGGCTGACCTGCAGCCCGCGATCATCATCGGTGACTCGGCGTGGGAGCAGGGACGGAAGCTGGTGGCCTTTGAAGTGGTCACAGCGGAAGAGACAACAGATGGTTCCAATCTGCACATTCGTGTGCTGCGAACTTTCGAAAGCAACGGCGCAAAGACTGAGTCCAAAGTCACGTGGATCGTGGGCACACATCCGGTGATCACGATATTTCCTCAATAGGAGCTGCATTTGTGAAACAGGTTCAACGCTGGCTGCCGGCAGCGGTGCTGCTGACGCTGTGGGGATGGTCGGTGGTGCGAGCTGAAGATCCGGCACTCACCCGCCCCGAGATGAAGGCGCGGCTGGAGGCACTGAAGGAACGCACGTCGCGAATTCCGCTGCCGCCGCCGACAGCTGAAGAACTGGCTTCCGGAAAGTCACTGGTCAATAACGGCCGTCTCCGCAGTCTGTATCTGCCCCCGTCATGGAATTCCTGGCTGATTTCCGGCTGGGGAGGTGCCCGAAATGCGCGGGGTGGCACGGCGGCAGCGCTCAGCGCCCTCCAGCAGCAGCCGGACTACGCATTCAAGACACGCGTCTTCTGGGTGGTCTCGCGCACGAATGACTGCCAGTACTGCCTTGGGCATCAGGAACTGAAGCTGAAAAAGGCGGGCATGACGGACAACGAAATAGCGGCGCTGGACGTGCAGTGGGATCTGTTTCCGGCGGCCGAACAGGCTGCCATGCGCGCCGCTCGGAAACTGACAATCGCGCCGCACCGATTCGGCAGCTCAGATCTGCAGGACCTGCGGAGCCGCTTTGACGATGCCAGGACCATTGATCTGCTGTACACAATCGCCCGTTACAACGCCGTCAACCGCTGGACTTCGGCCACCGGCATTCCCCAGGATGCGGCTTTCGGGGGTGAAGCAAAGACGGAACTGAACAGTCCGACGGCGGAAGAATGGTCGAATCGCCAGTCCGGCGTGGCTCCCGTGGATGTGGAAGATCGGCCCGAGTGGGAGGCGTGGGAGGTGGTACAGGAACGACTGCAGGCAGCTCGGCAGCGGCAGTCACCCGTAGCCATGCCGTCAGTCGAAACGGCCGCTGTTGTGCTGGCAAAAGACACACCCGGCGTCATTCCGCCGCAGTGGTTTCGGGCGATCAGCGGAATGCCGCTGGCCGTGGACGCATGGGCTCAAAGACAGGCCCTGCTGCGCGAAGGGCGATCGCCACAGCAGCTGCGACTGATGATCGCCTGGATCACGGCGCGGGAAAATCGAGCGTGGTATGCGGCCGGGCATGCTCGAGCCCGACTGCTGGCCAGCGGGTGTCCGGAAGAGTCGCTTCACAGCTTTGCTGCATTCCTCGAAGCGGCACCTGCCGACACGCGTTCTGCCCTGCAGTTTGCCCGCCTGCTCACCAGCCATCCGCAGCAGGTTGGTGATGCCGATGTCGCAGCACTGCGGGAACATTTTAATGACCATGAAGTGGCCGAGATCATTCATGTCACCGCCGATTCCAATGCGTTTGATCGCATGACGGAATCACTGCAGCTGCAGCTTGAGTTCTGAAGGACGGCGCTGTCGGCGGGCTCGGTGTCCGGTTGAGCCCGCCGGTCAGTGTCGTTAGAGTCGCGGGAAGGGGGGATGGACGCCGGGGCCTGTTCCCGCCGCACACAGTAACTGCAGGTTTGAACATGAAGTCGGTATTCAGTGGGTTGTTGTTGAACGTCTCTGTCTGGCTGATTGCCGCCGGCCTGCTGTCAGCCGATGAACCAGCTGCAGCCGGCTCACTGCCCCCCGGCAGATTCGTCAACCCCATCGCCGAAGGAGCCGATCCGTGGGTGACACGTGATCCCGTCAGCGGTGATTACCTGTGGTGCTTTTCCCACGGAAATCGCGGCATTTCGCTCAGCAGGTCACAGTCGCTCACCCGGATTGGTCGGCAGCAGATTGTCTGGCAGGCTCCGCAGTCCGGACCGTTTTCGCGAGAAATCTGGGCGCCCGAACTGCATTTCCTCGACGATCGCTGGTACATCTATTTTGCCGCATCTGACGGGCGGAATGAAAATCACCAGGCATATGTGCTGCAGTCAGCCAGTGCGGATCCGTTTTCTGCGTGGACTCTGCATGGTCCGCTGCGAACCGGGCAGCGTACGGATGTCGATTCGCCGCCCATCTGGGCGATTGACATGACGGTCCTGCAGCTCCGGGGACGGCGGTATGCCGTCTGGTCGGGCTGGGATGCACCTGGCACCGATCGGCAGTTTCTGTACATCGCGGAAATGGCCTCACCGACTCGGCTGAAATCAGATCGAGTCCTGCTGTGCAGCAATGCGGATTATGTCTGGGAACGCACCGAACCGGGGACACAGCATCGCGGCCTGAACGAGGGTCCGCAGGTGTTTCAGCAGCGGGATCGAACGTGGCTGGTGTACTCCTGCGGCGCTTCCTGGCTGCCAACTTACAAGCTGGGGCTGCTGGAACTGATCGGCAACGATCCCCTGAATCCCGACTCGTGGCGCAAACATCCCGAACCGGTGTTTCAGGGAACCGATCACACCTGTGGAGTGGGACATTCATGCTGGGTGCCATCCCGCGATGGTCAGCAGTTGTGGCACATTTTTCACGCCAAACGCGATCAGAATCCTGCTTGGCGACGAGCAGTCTTCGCGCAGCCCATGCAGATCGGTGACGATGGCCGACCTGTATTCGGCAGCCCGATAACGGCGGGGCAGGTACTGGAACTGCCGTCCGGCGAACCCGATGCAGGCGGGAACACTCAGCCCGTGATGTCGTACTATGGGCACCACCAGTATTTTGAACAGGTCACGGACGGCTATCGGCTGGGACGTCGCCCGGAGTCACCCGTCAATGATTACCGCAGTGGCGAAAAACTGGTGTTTGACACACAGGCTCCGGATAATTTTGAAGCCAGTGTCCGCATTGAATTCCACGACGGTCCGCAGTCCCGTGACGCCGGGCTGCTGTTTCGCTGCAGCGGGCCGGCGGTCGGCTATGATGCTCAGCGAGCCCTGTTTGCAGGACTGATTCCACAAACGGGACTGGTGATTCTCGGACGAATGGACGGTCAGTCGTGGCGCGAGCTGGCACGAGCCGAGACAAAGATCGATGTCAGCCAGCCACAACGACTGACAGTCCGGATGCAGGGAAACGAACTGCGAGTGTTCCACAACGAACGTTCGGCAATCACCTTTCGCGATGGCCATTTGGCTCACGGTGCGGTGGGCGTGCGAGTGGTCGATACGGATGCCACCTTTCGCGATCTGCAAATTCGTCAGCTGCCCTGACCCGCCATTGCTGCTGACCATCAGACGCTGCACACCGGCCTGTGCGGTCGTGTCTGATCAAAACGGCACTTCCAGAGTCGAACAGTTCTCGGCAGTCGTCACCGAAGCGACAGATCGTTCTGTAAATCAACTGGCGAACGACTGCCCCGTTGCGGCGGTTTTCGCTGCCCTGCGCGATCTTCGTCGACAAATGTCAGTGTGTCTGCCTGATCTATGGCCCCCACGTCCTCGAACATGGCAACGAAGTTCAGCCTGCGCTGCGTCTCGAAGCGGCCGAATGATTTCTTGTGCCGGTCATTGTCCAGCTTGCTCGCGCAGACTCGGGTCAATCCGGCAATCCGTCCCGCTGGGCATTTTGTCGTTATGGGTCATCGGTCTGGTTTCATCGTTTGGGGGCGGAACTTGCAGGAGGGAAACACTTCGGAATTCCCGAATTTGCCTTGTTGCAACGTGGCCTCACCATGCAGCAGCGAACAACGTGAGCGCACCACAGGTTTCCGAGCAGTAGCTCGAATCGGGTCAAGGGCTCTCAGCCCTTGTTTTGCAACGCCGGTTCGGTCTTCAACACGACATAGGTGGCAGGACTCGAGAGCCCCGCCGCTGTTTGGATGGCGGCAACATTTTCCCCTTCGGCCTTCAACTGATGAACCTCGTCGAACCGAGCAGGTCGCAGCAGTCGGGTGAAGGCTGGCCGCTTCATCGTCCTGCCGGTGAAGCGATCCTGATATCAGCGCACCTTTCCTTCCTGCTGAGCCGCCCATCTCCGCAGTTGCGGCTCCTGACTGACTGTGTCCAGCAACCTGGTGGAGACCCGCAGGCAGATGTCTGTGGTCTGGCTCATGCGTGGCCGCGGTCGTGATTCCCCTGATTACGACGGTGACAACACAGCAAATGTATCAAATTGTATCAGAGGTGATTTACACACGACACTTAGGCTCCTGACAAGCAAAAATACTGGAAAAAGAGCAGGTTCGACGTGTTTAAATAAAAATATTTAAAAATCTTGTTTGTGACTAAATGGTGAGTCTTTTAAAAAGTAAGAACATTCTTTCGATTTGTCGGTCTTGTCCATTGCTTTTTTGCGCTCCGCCCCCTTACGGTCGCAAAAACCTTCGGAATCGAAGGTCGCCATCTCTGTCGAGTTCAGAGGCGGCAACGTAATTCTACTTACAACACGGGAGAGGCAGGATGATGCGGGTGATTCAACTGACGTTGGCGTGCGTGGCGGTTTTGGTGGCTACTGCAGGGCAAGTGCAGGCGGGCGTTATCACTACGTTATTTAATGCGAATAACGCCGGAGGTCCTGGCGGTGCAGTTTATTTTGACATCGATGTTTTGAATCCGAACGGGATTACGATTGAAAAAATATTCACGAACTCCGATGCAACAGTTCTCGGCTCAATGGACATTTACACTCGAACTGGAACGTCCAGTGGATTCGAGAGCAGTCCAGCCGGATGGACGCTGGTCAGTTCTGGATCCGGAACTTTAGCGGGCGTGAATATTCCATCGGAGTTCAACGTCTCGGATTTTTCACTTGGATTCGGCGTTACGGGTATCGCCATCGCCGCATCGAGTAGTTGGGGTCACGTTTATACGAACGGGAACGGTTCTAACCAATTCTACAGTAACGCCGACCTTTCCTTGACGTTAGGCAGTGCCACGAATTCTGCGTTCGATGCGTCAGTATTCACTCCACGAATTTGGAACGGAACCATCGAATACTCTACTACTACCGCTGTCCCCGAACCATCCTCCCTCGCCCTGTTTGGCATCGGTGCATGTATCGCTGGTTTCGGTGCTGCTCGTCGTCGTCGACGTGAAAAGCAACAAGGGGCGACGGCGTAAGGCAGCCGATAAAACTGGCAATCAATGCGGGCGACCATCACGGTCGTCCGTTTTTCTTTGCGACTGAAATGTTCGACAGCAACGGACGCACCTGCGGCGCGGTGGGTCTCACAGCAGGAGTGAGCCGCTTGCGTTGGGGCGGTGTCTTCGGTTTGGGCTGCGGCAACTTCGACAAACCTTCCAAGTCCTTGTCATCGTTGAGCCACACCCCTTCCCGAATCGCGAGCCATCCTCGATGGGTCATACGCGCCATGCCGTTACGCCGGCCGGTCAGAAAAGCCTTTCTGCCCAGCCCCCCTGGAAAATGCCCACACCATGCCTGCAATGGCTGGTAACGTGTTGCTCGTGAATCTCAGCCCCATCCTGAACAGCAAAACTTCCCGCTGTCCTGACCCGCCATTGCTGCTGACCATCAGACGCTGCACACCGGCCTGTGCGGCCGTCTCCGATCAAAACTGCACTTCCAGAACAGTCAGTTCCGGAGTGCAGTTCCAGCGAATCGGGTCTTTGGCCCCGATGCCCCGGCTGACATGCACCGTGGTCGGTGCGCCCTGAAACAGGCCGGATGCCAGGGCCACACCGTAACGACTGGGGCTGAAAACCGGACCCACCACCGGCAGCACCACCTGACCGCCATGAGTGTGTCCGGCCAGCATCAGGTCGTAGCCCAGTCTCTGCGCCGCGGGCAGCTGGTCCGGACTGTGACTGAGCAGAATGGTCAGGTCGCAGAGCGAATTCGCCACCAGCACAGGCTCTGCACCCATCCATGGTCGCTCACTGCCGCCGATCGCGATGTGCCGGCCCTTCAGCAGAAAAATCTCGACCGATCCCGCCACGCTGCGCCAGCCCGACGCCTGCAGCCGACGCCGCACCTCCTCGAAGTCGTAACGCCAGTCATGATTGCCAAGCACAAAGCAGCAGGGAGCCAAACTCGTCAGCGGCTGCAATGTCCGCACCGCCGCATCCAGCAGCTCCGGCCTGTCGATCAGATCGCCCGAAAACAAAATGAGATCAGCCTGCTGCTGCATGGCGGTCCGCACCACGAACTCATAGTACGCCGTGCCCGGAGTCCCGATGAAATGCAGATCGCTCAGATGCAGAATTCTAAGCACCGCTGCGGGCTTCTGCGGTCGCTGCCGGTGCGGTGTCACCGTGGCCCGTTTGATATTGCACTCCAGCCGGCAGTACTCATTCCCCGGCCAGACTCGCGCCAGCAGTCCCGGCGTTCCACGCACCGAAACGTCACCGGTCGCAGCGAACACATCGAATTGCTGCCCGGGACTGCCGAACCGAGCCTGCTTCTTTTGTCGACGCTGCCACACGACAGTCTGCATGATCAGTGTCGAACACCACAGTGAGGTGAACAGAACCAGACGCCTCGTCCATAAGCTCTGCTCCCACAGACCGCCCCCCCGCAGCAGACTGTCCGGCCCCGTACCCGTCAGCCACAGCAGCAGCAGTGGCCAGCCCGGCACAGCCAGGTCGTGCATGCGCCGCATCAGTTTCAGGCGACGGTGATGAACAGCCAGAGCATGGCTGCGGTTGACCAGAATCACCCAGAACTCGGCGTTGCCAATCACGCTTGCCAGCACCCACAGCCAGCCGTACAGCAGGTTCACGTAACGGATCCTGTCTGCAGGTCCTGCGGCCTGGCAGCGAACTGGGGACGCAGGGCCACCAGCTGCGGAATGAATCGAGCGAATGCTCGGGCCCGGTGGCTGATGCGGTGTTTCACCACAGCACTCAGCAACCCGAATGTCCGATGATACTCAGGCACAAAGAAATACGGATCGTATCCGAAACCACCAGCGCCCTCCGCCTCCGTCAGAATCCGACCCCGACACGTGCCCTCGCAGGCCGCGCGGATCGCTCCGGATGGATCTGACAGCGCCACACTGCAGAGATACCCCGCACCCCGCTTTTCCGGCGGTACGTCACACAGGTCACTTAGCAGCTTCTGATTGTTCCGCTCGTCCGTTGCTCCTTCACCGCTGTAACGGGCGGAGTAGATCCCCGGAGCACCTCCGAGTGCATCCACCATCAGACCGCTGTCCTCGCCAATCACCCACTGCCCCAGATGCAGGGCCGTCTGTGAAGCTTTTTTGGCAGCGTTCTCGGCAAACGTGCTGCCGTCCTCCACAACCTCCGGAACATCGGCAAAATCCGTGACCGGAACAACCTCGAAGCCGTACGGCAGCAAAATCTCGGACACTTCACGAGTCTTCTTTTTGTTGCGACTGGCCAGCACGATGCGCAGGGGGAACGACGACATAGGCATGAGAAACTTCAACTGGAAACGAAATCCGAACCGTCCACGACGCACGGATCATACAGAACCGACGCGACAAGTGTAGTTCACAGGGTTCACAAGCCCCGGAATGGCTTGCAAGGTTCGTCAGTTTCAGCCGGTTCGTGCTTTTCACGGCTTTGCTCGGGCTGGAAAGCCCGAGCTGCGGTGTTGTGCCGCTCCACTTTCCTGCCCGACAACTGGACCAGTCTCACGCCAGAATATCGCTCACCACACGACCATGCACATCCGTCAGCCGGAAATCCCGGCCCGAATAGCGGTACGTCAGCTTTTCATGATCAATCCCCATCAGATGCAGCATCGTGGCGTGCAGATCATGCACGTGAACCTTGTTCTCCTGAGCCGCAAAGCCGAATTCGTCCGTCGCACCGTAAGCCATCCCGCCCTTCACGCCACCACCCGCCAGCCAAACACTGAATCCATGATTGTTGTGGTCACGCCCGTTGGAACCCTCCGATACCGGCGTCCGACCGAATTCGCCACCCCACAGTATCAGAGTATCCTCCAGCAGCCCACGCTCCTTCAGGTCGCGAATCAATGCCGCGATCGGCTGGTCCACCGCCCGCGCCTTGTCCGCGTGCGCCGGAATGTTCTCGTGGTCATCCCACGGCTGACCATTCCCATAAAACACCTGCACCATCCGCACGCCCCGCTCCACCAGTCTTCGAGCAGCCAGACAGCCTTTGGCAAACTCGCCGCCGCCGTACGCATCAATCGTCGTTTTGGATTCTTGGGCCAGGTCAAACACTTCCTGCGCCTCCGTCTGCATCCGAAATGCCATCTCAAGGCTCTGAATCCTCGCCTCCAGCGGGTTATCCTGCCCGCCTCGTCGCGACAAATGCAGCTCATTCATCCGCTTCAGCAGATCCAGCTGCTCACGCTGAGCCGACCGGGACACCTGACCGTTATTGATGTCACGGATGACAGTCTGAGGATTGATGTTGGAATTGTTGATCTGAGCACCCTGATAGATGCCCGGCAGAAAACGATTGCCCCACAACGCCGGTCCCACAACCGGCTTGCCCGGACACAGCACCACAAAGCCAGGCAGATTCTGATTCTCGGTCCCCAGACCGTACAGCAGCCAGGAACCCATCGAGGGCCGCGTCGGCTGAGTTTCACCGCTGGTCATCATCAGCAATGATGGCTCGTGATTCGGAATGTTCGTATGCATCGAACGAATCACGCACAGGTCGTCCGCACAGGTCCCCAGCTGCGGAAATATCTCGCTGATCTCCAGCCCGGACTGACCATGTTTACTGAATTTGAACGGCGACTTCAGCAGGCCCCCCGTCCGACGCTCCGTCTTCAAATCAGCTCCGGACGGACGCTGCCCGTGATACTTGTCCAGGGCCGGCTTGGGGTCAAACGTATCCACCTGAGACGGACCGCCGTTCATAAACAGGTGAATCACTCGCTTCGCACGGGCCGGAAACATGGGCTGCTTCGGGGACAATGGTCCGCCCGCAGATTCCGCCCCCGCAGCACACTGCGGAGCCAGCAGGCCTGCCAGCCCCAGGGCCCCCAGCCCCGTGCCGAATCGCTGCAGCAGATCGCGCCGCGAATACCCCGCCGCCAGTCCTGCCAGTTGAGCCTGAATGGTGTTCATCACCGTCATTCCTTAATCCAGATACATGAATTCGTTGCTGGCCAGCAGAATCTGAGCATAACGCTCCCAGCGATTCAGCGATGTGCCATCCCGCAGCTCGGCCGAATCCTCCGCACTCACAAATGCCAGACCCAGCTGCAGTTCGTCGTCCGTCGGAACACGCCCAAAGGCCAGCCGAAACGCCAGCACAATCCGCGCACCCGCGTCATCGCCGGCCTCCGACTGCAGCCGCGCAGCAAAAGCCCTCGCCTGATTCAGCATGAACGGACTGTTGATCACAAACAGCTGCTGCTGCGGTACCGTGGTTTCCGATCGAGTGGATGCGGTTATGTTGGCATCCGGAAAGTCAAACAGACGCAGCATGTTGTCCAGTTCATGACGACTGACAAAAGCATACACCGTGCGACGATTGTTGCCGTCGTCCGCCAGGTTCGTCGATGGCCCGCCCTGCTGCCTGTCCAGCCTGCCGGAAACCGCCAGCAATGCATCACGCCACGATTCCACGTCCAGACGTCGCCGGTTCATCCGCCACAAATAGCGGTTGTCCGCATCAATCGCCATCCCTGCCTCGGTCTGCAGTGAACTCTGCTGCCACGCAGCACTCAGCAGCAGCTCCCGATGCATGGCCTTCACCGACCAGCCCAGCTCCTCAAATCGCACCGCCAGCCAGTCCAGCAGCTCCGGATGCGTCGGACGCTCGCCCAGAGTCCCGAAGTTGTCCGGAGTGGAAACCAGCCCCCGCCCGAAATGCTGCTGCCAGATGCGATTCACCATCACTCGGGAAAATAGAGGATTCTGCGGCGACGCAATGTCCTCAGCCAGCTGCAAACGGCCACTGCCCTGCTGATACGCCGGCGGCTGATCACCAGCGAGCACTCGCAGGAAACGCCGCGGAGCCACTTCTCCCTGATTGGCAGGATTGCCCCGCACAAACACTTTCATGTCGGCCGGCGAACCATCAGCAATAATATGCGCCACAGCGTACATCGCCGGATGCGCCTTTCGCAGACGTTCCAGCTCCTCACGAGCGGCCTTCAGGTCCTGCTGCTGCTGAGCCGGCAGCAACTGCTCAAGCTGCTGCAGATCAACAGCAAACACCCCCTGCTCGCCAAATACCTGCGTCAGCAGATCACTCTGCGTCAGATTCAGATCGGTGGGTGCCTGAGTATACACGCGGAACTGCACGCTGGCCGCCTCACCACAACCACCCTGGTCAGTGCCACTGTGATCAAGACCGGCCACCGCGCGAAATCGCTGCACCCCCTGCGGCAGGTCATAGACAATGTGCGACGTGGCATGTGTACCCAGACCATGCCGGAATTCGCGACCGCCGATCTTCAGACGACCACCCTGCACATTGCGATTCAGATTCACACTGCCGTACGTCGCCGTCACCGATCGCCACTTCAGTTCGGACAACGGCAGTTCACCCTGCTCAGTCACCAAACGCGCCTCGGCCCAGTCAGCATGATCACAGCTGTCCCCGTCGCCGGCATTCGTGACGACCAGGTGCAGCTCGGCAGCACCAGCCAGATCAAGGTCGATGTCCGCCGCCGGCTGAGCCTTGCGGATGATCCCGCTGGCCCACAGCGCGTTCCCCGCCGGAACCAGCCTGCGCAGCTCAGTCGCTTCCTCTGCCGTCAGCGTCCCCTGCTTCTGCTTCAGTAACAGCTGCAGATGCTGCTGCAGTTCCGCAGCGGCTGCCACCACCGTTGCCGGGATCTCAGCGGTCGCCGACGATTCCGCAGGAGCCGCCAGTGATGCCCATTTGCGCAGCGCCGGATTCGTCTCCTGCTGCTTCTGCAACAGCTCCTGCCAGCGTTTCAGAAACTGCGAGTTCAGGCCGGCAGCCTGCGCAACAGCGTCCACGCTGCCTCCGGACCGCAGCCTCCACACCGCCTGCAGATAGGCTGATACCTGCGGCAGCTGCGACTCGCGCACCTGCGGGCCGGAATCCGCAATCCGCTTCCTGATCGCCTCATCCAGTTCCTTCAGTCGCGTCTGCGCCTGATTGTAAGCTTCCACTTCAGTCTGCGGCACCAGTGGAGCCGTGTGCAGCCGACTGCTGCTGAAAATACCGGCCAGCGAGTAATAGTCCTGAGCTGGCACGGGATCAAACTTGTGGTCATGACAGCGAGCACACGAAACGGTCAGCCCGAGGAATCCGCGGCAGAGCGTGTCAATCCGATCGTCCAGCTCATCAGCTGCTGCCTTCGCAGCGTCCGTGTTCTTGTAATACTGCGGCCCCAGCCCGAAATAGCCCAGCGCGGGCAGCTCCGTCAGACGCTGATCCTCCGCCATCGGCAACAGGTCAGCGGCAATCTGATACTTGACGAAACGGTCGTAAGGCAAATCCCGGTTGAACGCGGACACCACCCAGTCACGGTACCGCCAGCCACTGGTGTTGGGACTGACCGCGAAAGTATGCGCCTGATCCTCGGAATACCGCGCCACATCCAGCCAGTAACGCCCCCAGCGTTCGCCGTAATGCGGACTCTGCAGCAGACGATCGACCAGCGATGCGAAGGCATCCGGAGATTCATCCGCAAGAAATGCATCCACCTCAGCCGGCGTCGGAGGCAGACCCAGCAGATCGAAGGTCGCTCGACGAATCAGCTCAGTTTTGGTCGCGGCCGGCGCCGGACCAAGACCCTGCTGTTCCATCGCCGCCAGAACAAAACGATCGATGTCACCCCGCGGCCACGCCGAATTGCGAACTTCCGGCACGGCAGGTTTCTGCGGCGGCTGGAAGGACCAGAACTGCCGCGCTGTGCCGAAGTCGATCGACTTTTTGACGGTGGCAGCCGGGCCTGTCCGAGGATCCACGGCACCAGCCTCAATCCACTGCTCAAAATCACGGACCACGGCCGCCGGGAGTCGCCCGGTCGGAGGCATCTGGAAGCTGTCGTAATTCAAGGCATGAATCAGCACGCTTTCCGTGCTGCGGCCCGGCACAATGGCCGGCCCGCTGTCACCCCCGGTCAGCAAACCGGCGGCCGAGTCCAGCAGCAGGCCACCCTTCACGCTTTTGGATTCGGCCGAGTGACACTGGTAGCAGTGCTGGACCAGCACCGGACGGATCCGCGTCTCGAAAAATTCCAGCTGGGCCTGTCGATCAGCGGACGGTTCGTCAGCCTGCAGCATCACGCCCTGTGCTGCACACAGCAGCAGTACGAAAGTTCTGATGGACGGCAACAGGTGTCTGGCGAGCATATACAGTTCCGGCAGATTGTGGGGGCCCCGGGCGAGCCGGAGGCGGGCAATCCGTGTGGGCACCGCAACGGTGCTGCGGTGTGCGGGGAGGGATGTCAAAGGAGGCGGGACGGACTCAGTATGCTATCGAAGATTGACCCGCGGCACGATGCAAAAAATCGGGGGAAATCGGGGATTTTGCAGAACGGTCAGAATGGGTGAAAATCGGGAGCGATTTTGCTTGACTGGAGCTCCTTTTAATGAGCCCCCGCAGACCAGCCCCGGCCGGGAAAACAGCCGGCGACTTCCGCAGATCCGAATTCCAGTGTCCGCAGAACCCGGGATTCCGCTAAACTCAGCAGCCGCCCCGGCGATTCCTCCTTCCGTTGTCCTCCATTGCGTGTCCACTCCACCATGCCCGACCGCACTGCTCACACACCTGATCAAAACAACATAAGTCCTGCTGCACCCCTGCAGCCCCGGCAACGCTGGCACTGGCCGGTCGCCATTCTGCTGCTGACCGCTGCCGGCACCATGCTGGGCAATCGACTGGCAGACAGCCGCACCGGTCAGGTGATTGCCATTTTCTACGGCATTGGCCTGATGATTGTGGGCCTGAGCGGCTGGTGGCTGTTCTTTTCCGGCGGAACTCGCACGCGCCGCTGGCTGGTGTTCGGCAGCGTGCTGCTGGGCATCACGGTGGCTGGGATTGCTGCAGTGCGGGAAGTCTGGTTCGAAGGCGACATGCGTCCTCACGTCAGGTTTCACTGGGATCCGCCGTCACCGGCCGAACTGGCACAGCGCTGGTTGTCCGAAAACGCCCCGGCCAGCCCGCTCAGCCAGCAGACTCCCGAACGACTGGCCAATGAATCAGCCGGCTTCGCCACGACCGCACAGCAGCTGACCTTCGCTGCGGATGACTGGACTCGCTACTGCGGCCCGGGCTCACGCCGCGAAATCGCCGGCAACAGGCCGCAGACCGACTGGAAACAAAATCCCCCGAAACTGCTGTGGCGTCATCCGGTCGGTGAAGCCTGGTCGTCCGTCTGCATCGCAGGAAACCTGCTCTGGACTCAGGAACAGCGAGCAACACAGGAATGCACCGTCTGTTACAACGCAGAGACTGGTGCCGAGCTGTGGCGCCGCGAAGACTCGGCCCGCTACCAGACAGCTCAGGGAGGCGTCGGACCTCGCAGTACACCGACTGTCACCCAGGCTGCTGTGTATTCCCTCGGGGCGACCGGAATCCTGAACGCCCTGCACCCGACCTCCGGCAAACTGCTCTGGCAGCGAAACATCTGCAGCGATGCCGGCAGTGAGATGGTGGAATGGGGCATGAGCGGAGCTCCGCTGGTCTGGCAGAATACCCTGATCGTCGATGCCGGCGGACTTAATGGCAAAGCCGTGATCGCTTACGACAGATCCAGTGGCGAAATCGTCTGGGCCAGTGGCAGCCACAAAGCCGGGTATGCCGCACCGCGAATTGAAATGATTGACGACAAACCCGTGCTGCTGGTGTTTCACGGTGATGGTCTGGAAGCAATGAATCCCGACAACGGTCAGTCGCTCTGGCTGTACCCCTGGGTGAACCAGTACAAGATCAACGTGGCCCAGCCGATGCTGTTTGGCAGCCGCGTATTTCTCAGCAGCGGCTATGATTCCGGCTGCGTTCTGCTGGACCCGGGAAAACTGACGGACGTGCCTGGCGGCGTTCCGCGACCGGCGGAAGTCTGGCCACCAACTCGCAGTCTGAAACTGAAGTTCAACGAAGCCGTCCAGTTGGGAGATTATGTCTACGGACTGGATGACGGCATCCTCGCCTGCGTGGACGTGAACACCGGCGAACGTCGCTGGAAGGGCGGACGCTACAAATACGGGCACGTACTGCTGTGGCAGGACCTGTTGCTGGTGCAGGCCGAAGACGGCTACGTCGCGCTGGTGCAGGCCGATCCCCGGCGATTCACCGAAGTGACGCGATTCGATGCGCTGACGGATCGCACCTGGAACGTGCCCGCCGTGCACCGCGGACGGCTGTACGTACGCAATGCCTCCGAAATGGCCTGTTTCGAGCTGCCCTTGAGCGGATCGTGACACCAGGTACTGCTGTTGCACTGACCGCCCTGGCCCCTCCCCTGCCCCCGTAGCTCGGGCTTTAGCCCGAGTTCTGCCCCCCCCGTAGCTCGGGCTTTAGCCCGAGTTCTGCCATCCCCGTAGCTCGGGCTTTAGCCCGAGTTCTGCCCTGCTAAGCCGCGTGTGAGTGGTGT
>SXXK01000042.1 GCA_005791255.1 Planctomyces sp. | reverse complement strand
TGAAGGTCGTGGCGGCGGTTCGATTGCGATTCGAGCGGGTGGCAAGGGGGATGTGAGTGGCAGCAATGTCGTGTGGAGCGGGAACGACAGCAACCGCTTTTCGACTCCGCTGTTGTACGAGGGCCGGATGTATCTGATTTCCGGCGGGTTGGTGAAGAGTGTGAATGCGGCGGACGGCAAGGAGATTTTTCAGGGTCGACTGACGGGTGGGACTGCTGGCGGTGGTGCTCCGGGTGCTCCGGGTGCTCCGGGCGGCGGTGGTCGAGGCCGTGGAGGTTTTGGTGGTGGCCGGGGTGGATCAGATTATGCTTCGCCTGTTTTGGGAGACGGGAAGATTTACTACGTGAATCGGTCGGGTGACATTTATGTACTGAAGCCCGGGGATGCTCTGGAGGTTCTGGCGAAGAACCGTCTGACGTCTGAGCCGGAGGACTTCAGTGCGACACCTGCGATCAGCAATGGCCAGATATTCTTCCGATCGAACCGGCATTTGTACTGCGTTTCTGGTCAGTGAAGGCCGGTGACAGTGCTGAGGACCTGTTTTTTATGAGCCGGCGGGGGCAGTAACTGTCCTTTGCCGGTTTTCTTTTATGCATGTGGAGTTCGCAGGGGCGTTGGTTGTCTTGACAATATTCGTGTCAACACCGATGCTTGCGGGCTATGGCATTATCCACGAACAAGCGGTCTTTGCGATTTGATTCCACGGAGCAGGAGGCATTCCTGAATCTGTGGCGGACGTATGACTGTTTGAAGGGTCTGGAGGAGGCGGTTTTCAGTGAGTATCAGCTTTCAGCGCAGCAGTACAATGCTCTGCGGCTGCTGCGGGCAGTGCATCCTGGTTCGATGCCGACTTTGGCTCTTGGTCGTCGCCTGATTTCTCGCAGTCCGGACACAACTCGCATGCTGGACCGTCTGGAGGACCGGCATCTTGTTATTCGGGTCCGGCGCAGCGAGAATAGGCGAGTCGTGGAGATAGCGATCACTGATTCCGGCATTCAGTTGCTGGACGAGATGGCGGACCGGGTTGTGGCGATGCACAGGGCCCAGTTGGGTCATTTGTCTGAGTCTGAATTGTGTGCACTGGTGGAGCTTCTGAAACGAATTCGGCAGCCTCACGAGGCTGTGGGCGATCATTGGCTGAACGATTAGCTGTGTTGGCAGGCTGACCGGCGTGTGATGTCGTTGGGGGGGAGTTGTTTATGAGCAGTTTGAGATTGTTGGCGTTGGTGTGTTTGCTGGGGACTGCAGTTGCAGAAGACTGGCCGCACTGGCGCGGGCCGAACAATGACGGGCATTCATTCGAGTCGGGGCTTCCGGAGAAGTGGTCTCCGAAGGGTGAAAATCTGCTGTGGCGTCGTCCGGAGTATGCATCCCGAGCGACTCCGGTGGTGATGAACGACCGTGTCTACCTGGTTTGTCGAGCGTTCCCCGAGACGACTCAGGAGGGTGAGAAGACGGTTTGTGTGAATGCGAAGACCGGTGAATTGATTTGGGAGAGTGTGCACAACATTTATCTGTCGGACGCGCCAGCAGAGCGTGTGGGCTGGTCCAGTGTCGTGGCGGATCCTCAGACGGACACGGTCTTTGTGCTGGGTCTGGGTTGTGTATTCCAGTGTCTGGACGGCAAGACCGGCCGGACGATCTGGGAGCATTCGATGAGCGAGGAGTACGGGATGTTGTCGACCTATGGCGGTCGAACGAACTTTCCGGTGGTCTTTGAGGATTTGGTGATTATCAGTGGAGTGATGACGGGCTGGGGTGAGAATGCGGTGCCGGCTCATCGCATGATTGCTTTCGACAAAAAGACGGGTGTGGCTCGCTGGCTGATCAGTACTCGTGTTCGCCCCGAGGACACCACATATACGACTCCGGTGTTTACCACATTCCGCGGTCAGGCTGCGATGGTATTCAGTGCTGCTGACGGAGCCATCTATGCTGTACAGCCGCGAACGGGCAAGGTGATCTGGAAGTACCAGGCATCGACTCGAGGCATCAATTCGACTCCGGTTGTGGATGCTGACGGGATTGTTTACGCGGGGCATGCAGAGCAGAATTCCAGCGACACGAATGTGCTGGGCGCGGTGTTTGCTTTTGACGGCAACGTGGAGGGAGAGATCACCGAGGACAAATTGTTGTGGAAGGCTCCCAAGCGTGCCCTGGGCCGCAGTTCTTTGGTGAAGCTGGGTGATCGCATTTATTTCATTGAAGACGGTGCGGCGATGGTGATTCTGGACGCGAAGACTGGTGCCCTTGTTGGTCAGAAGAAGCTGGGTCGCATCATGTTTGGCAGCCCGATGGTTGCGGGAGGCAAGCTGTATGTGGCCGAGAACACGGGTCGTTTTTATGTGCTGAAGCCGACTGAGAAGGGTGTGGACGTTGCCAGTGAGGCTCGTTTGGCGCAGGGTGAAGAGGTGTTTGGGTCACCGGCGGCATCGAATGGTCGTATTTTCCTGCCGACGATTGAGGCGTTGTATTGCATTGGCAGTGCGACATCAGCGGCATCGAAGCCGACTGCTGCAGCAGTATCGCGTGAGTCTGCATTGTCGGACCGCAAGGTGGCTCAGGTCCTGCTGACTCCGACGGAGCAGATTCTGAAGCCTGGCGAGAAGCTGCAGTTGCAGGTTCTGGGATACAACAAGGCGGGTCAGTTGCTGGGGCCTGTGAAGGGTGCGGTGGTGACTGCTGAGGGCGGTGGTGCGGTGTCTGCGGATTTGGTTTACACGGCGCCTGCGTCGGGTGTGGCTGGTGTGGTTTTGACGGCGAAGTCCGGAGAGCTTGCCGCGAAGGCTCGATTGCGAGTCATCCCGCAACTGCCGTGGAAGTTTGATTTTGCGGACGAGAAGGTTCCACCGGTGTGGATTGGAGCTGATTATCGTCACAAGCCGGCTCCACTCGATGGCCAGAAGGGGCTGGTGAAGATCAGCACCATCCCCAAGGGGACTCGCAGTCAGGCGTGGCTGGGCTGGACGAACCTGCATGACTATACGATTCAGGCCGACTTCAAAGCGACTCAGAGGGGTGATCGCCTGCCGGACATGGGGTTGATCAACCAGCGTTATACTCTGGACCTGCAGGGGGCTCAGCGGCTGCAGATTCGTTCGTGGACGGCTCGTCTGGAGCTGCGTTTTGCGAAGACGATGGACTTCAACTGGCAGGCTGACACGTGGTATACGATGAAGTTCCGCAGTGAGACTGAGGGTGGCAAAGTGACCTTGCGCGGCAAGGTTTGGAAGCGTGGTGAGTCGGAGCCGTCGGAGTGGCAGATTGAGGCGACTGATGAGGTGCCGAATCTGCAGGGCAGTCCGGGTTTGTTTGGCAATGCGACGGACGCCGAGTTCTTTGTGGACAATGTGGCGGTGAGTTCGAATCAGAAGTGAGTGCATCCGCAGGTACGGGGATGATTCACCGGGCTGTGGTTTTTTTGACAAGGAACAAACAACGATGAGTCTGAACTTCAGAACTGTCCTTGCCGGAGTAGTGGCGGGCGGGTGGCTGTTGTCTGCTGTGGGTGCAGTTTCTGCGGAGGATCCGACGAAGCTGGCGCTGGAGCGGATTGCGAAGATGGAAGTGGGCAGGAAGGACTGGCCGCAGTGGGGTGGCAGTTACGGCCGCAATAACACTCCGGAGGGAAAGAACATTCCGATCAAGTGGAATGTGGAAACCGGTGAGAACATTTTGTGGTCGATGCCGCTGGGGTCTGAGACTTACGGGAACCCGGTTGTGGCCAACGGACAGGTGTACATCGGTACGAACAACGGCAACGGGTACATCAAACGTTACCCGAGCAGTGTGGACCTTGGCTGTCTGGTGTGTTTTGATGAGAAGTCGGGCCAGTTTCTGTGGCAGCACAGCAACGAAAAGCTGCCGACGGGGCGAGTGCATGACTGGCCGCATCAGGGCATCTGCTGTTCGCCGTATGTGGATGGGGAGCGCGCGTGGTATGTGACGAGTCGAGGTACTGTTGTGTGTCTGGACACTGAGGGTTTCCGGGACGGTCAGAATGACAGTCCCTATGTGGAAGAGAAGGAGACTGCAGAGACGGAAGCGGACGTGATCTGGCTGGTGGACATGATGAAGGATCTGGGTGTATCGCAGCACAACATGTGCAGTTGTTCGGTGACGGTGGTGGGGAACCTGCTGTTTGTGATTACGGGCAATGGTGTGGACGAGAGTCACATTACGATTCCCGAGGAGCGTGCTCCGAGTTTCATCTGTCTGGACAAAAACTCGGGGAAGCTTTTGTGGCGTGACAATTCTCCGGGAGCGAATGTGCTGCACGGCCAGTGGTCATCACCGGCTTATGGGGAATTTGGCGGAGTGGCTCAGGTGATCATGGGTGGCGGTGACGGCTATGTCTACAGCTTTCTTGCTGCAGGGCGTGATGGCAACGCAGAGCTGTTGTGGAAGTTTGACTGCAATCCGAAGGATTCGATTTATCTGCTTGGTGGCCGAGCAACTCGTAACCATCTGATTGCAACGCCGGTTGTTCATGACGGTCTGGTGTATGTGGGAGTTGGCGAGGACCCGGAGCATGGCGAGGGTCAGGGGCATTTGTGGTGTATTGATCCGACGAAGCGTGGGGACGTGAGTCCGACACTGGTGTACAATTCGAAGGACCCTAAGACTCCGATCGCCCACAAGCGTCTGCAGGCACTTGTTGAGAAGGAGGGTGATTTCGAGCGTGAGAACCCGAATTCTGCTGCGGTGTGGCATTATGTGGGTGCGGATCCGGCAAATTTTGAAACGACGATGCACCGCACCTGCGGGACAGTGGCGATCAAGAATGACCTGCTGTTTGTGTCTGACTTCAGCGGTCTGGTGCACTGTCTGGATCCGAAGACTGGCAAGCCTCACTGGACGTACGACATGTTTGCGGCCAGTTGGGCATCACCTCTGATCGTGGAGGACAAGGTGTATCTTGGCGACGAGGACGGTGACATTACGGTGTTCCGTCTGTCGAAGGAGCAGGAGATCGTGAGCGAGGTGAACATGGGATCTTCCGTGTATACGACTCCTGTGGTCGCGAACGACACTCTGTTCATAGCCAACCGGAATCGTGTGTTTGCGATTCGTGAAGGTGCGAAGAGTGAGCCGTCTGAGCAGTGAGGCGGATGTCATGTTGATGCGGACACTGTTGGCCAAACGGTGTTTTGCATGACAGTGGAATATGGGGAAACCGCGGCTGGCAGCAGCCGCGGTTTTTTTACAGGGTGACGACTTTGGAGGTGCAGCAGCGTGTGGCAGCATGTATTCGGCCGATACCGGGTGATTCTGAGTCGACTGGGCTGGCTGTTTTTGCCTGTGGTGGCGCTGCTGGGGCTGTCGACGCTGGGGCACAACGAGAATGAGGTGCGTGACTGGCTGCCGCGCGGATATCCGGAGACGTTTGAGTATGAGCGTTTTCAGGGTTTGTTTGGTAATGATGAGTTTGTGCTGGTGTCGTGGGAGGGGTGTGAGGTTGGGGACGAGCGTCTGGCGAAATTTGAGCGTTTGATTTCGGAGGCGCGGGTTGAGGATCTGCCTGAGTCCGCTGGGCTGGTGCGGAAGGTTTCAAGTGGGCGGTCGGTACTGGAGCAGCTGCAGGGTGCACCGCTGAGTCTGGAGCGTGCTGAGGCGCTGCGGCGGTTGAGTGGCACTCTGGTTGGTCGTGACGGGCGACTGACCTGTGCCCTGCTCTGGCTGACGCCTGAGGCTCGGGCTGACGTCCATGGGACACTTGCGCGGGTGCGGGTACTGCTGGAGCAGTGTGGTGTGCCTTTTCGGGATGTGTGCTGGGCAGGGGCACCGGTTGTGAATGCGGAGCTGGACGCTGCCAGTGCTCGTTCGATGTCGCGGGCGATTGTTTTCAGTTGTGTGGCGGCTTTGGGGATCGCGTGGGCGGCGCTGCGAGAGTGGCGTGTGGTGCTGATGGTGCTGACGGCTGGTTTTTACAGTGCGACGCTGAGTCTGGCGGTGCTGCGAATCTGCGGTGTGCCGATGAATTCTCTGCTGATTTCGATGATCCCGATGGTGTATACGGCGGGGATTTCGGGTGCGATTCACATGTGCAATTATTATACGGAGGCGCTGCGGAGTCGAAGTCCGGCGGAGGCGGCAGTGCGAGCGGTGGAGTGTGCGTGGCTGCCGCTGGCGCTGGCGGCGGCAACGACAGCGGCGGGACTGCTGTCGATCTGTCTGAACGATCTGAAGCCGGTGCAGCAGTTTGGTTTCTTTTCGGCTCTGGGAATCGGTCTGAGCTGGCTGTTGCTGGTGTTCTGGCTGCCGGCAGCGCTGGCCGGGATTGCCGTGGGTGGTGTTCGCGGTGCGCGGTCCGGTGCGGTGGGTGAAGTCACTGAGAGTGAGGCTGGTGATGCTCCCTTGCCGCTGTTTTGGGTGCGTTTTGGTGAGTTTGTTGTGCGTCGTTCCGGCTGGATTACGGCGGGTTGTCTGCTGTTGATGGTGGCATCAATCCCTGGGGCTCTGCGACTGCAGATTTCAATGAGTCTGCTGGAGGAGTTTCGTGAGGATGCCGAGGTGTTGCGGATGGGGGCATGGATAGAGGATCGGTTGGCGGATCTGACGACGTGCGAGGTGGCGTTGCGGTTTCCGGAGGGGAGTCGGCTGAGTGGATTTGAGCGTCTGCGACTGACTCGGCGGCTGCAGTCGGAGTGTTTGTCGATTGACAGTGTTTCCGGGGCGTTGTCGATCGCCAGTTTCGCGCCGGCGCTGGAGTCTTTAGCTGGTGGATTATTGCAGCGAGCGGGGATGAATCGGCGACTGCAGCAGCAGCGTGCTCAGCTTTTGGATTCTGGTTTTTTGGGTCTGGATGGTGGTGATGAGTTCTGGCGGATCAGTCTGCGACTGCGGAAGGCGGATCAACTGGATTACAATCGTCTGGTGCAGCGGATTCGGACGACGGCGGGCGAGCTGCTGCAGGGGGAGCGTGCGGAGGGCGTCGAGGTCCTGTGCACCGGGGTGGCTCCTGTGATTTACCGTGCGCGGCGGTCGCTGGTTGATGGTTTGGTGCTGGGATTGGGGACGGATGTGCTGCTGATCGTGGGAGCGATTGTGGTGGCGATGCGTACGGCATCGAGTGGAGTGCTGCTGGGGCTGGCAAGTCTGTTTCCGACTTTGATTGTTCTGGGGCTGCTGGGGTGGCTGGGAATAGCGATCAATGTGGGGGCTGTGATGGCGCCATGTGTTGCGCTGGGCGTGACAGTGGATGATTCGATTCATTTCATGGTGTGGTTTCGCAGTGGGATCTGGCGTGGACTGGGTGAATCACGATCTGTGCTGCTGGCGTGGCGTGCGTGTGTGCGTCCGATTTATCAGAGCTGGATGCTGCTGGGGCTGGGGATGGCGACACAGTTTGTGAATGATTTTGCTTCGATCCGGCAGTTCGGGATGATGATGACTGCGATGCTGACGGCTAGTCTGGTGGGGAATCTGGTCCTGCAGCCGGCATTGCTGGCCAGTCCGATTGGGCGGATTTTGGCGCGGGGCTTTCTGCGTCGTGGTGAGCGGGGCCGGGTGACGGCTGCTGCCCCTGAGTCACCACTCTGAATGCTCGCGTCATGCCACAGTTTTCGCTATTCTTGCGTTGCCTGCGAGTTGCAGGTTAGGAACCTGGTACGGGGCAGATGAGGACGCTGGGTGAAAATCGGGAGGGGGAATTGCATGAGCAGGCTGGTATCTCGAAGGTTGCTGTTGACGACGTGTCTGGCGGTTTGCTGTTGTGCTGTTTGCGGCGCCGTGCAGGCTGACGAGAAGTGGGAAGCCCTGTTTGACGGCAGGACGCTGAAGGGGTGGAAGAAGGCGGAGCATGGTCGAGCGGTTTATGAGGTAGTGGACGGTGCGATACATGGGGTGACGGTGGAGGGCAGTCCGAACACATTTTTGATGTCGGAGGAGGAGTTTGGGGATTTCGAGCTGACTTTTGAGGTGCGTGTGCATGACGGTCTGAATTCGGGCTGTCAGATTCGATCGCGTGGCAAGACCGAGGCTGACGTGACGGCTGAGGAGGTCCGGACTGGTCGCAGGCCGCAGGGCGAGGGTGGTCTGGGGCGTTTTCATGGTCCGCAGGTGGAACTGGAGAAGTCGCCGGGATTTACGGGCTATGTGTACGGCGAGGCGACGCAGTATGGCTGGTTGTCCCCGGAGCCGAAGTCGGGGGGCAAGCCGCACGAGCTGATGAAGAGCGGGGATTGGAATCGGATTCGGATTCTGGCGAAGGGTCCACGGATTCAGACGTGGGTGAATGACCAGCCAGTGGCGGATCTGACTCATGACGAGATTTATAAGACTCATCCGCGTGGTCATATCGGACTGCAGGTGCATGGGATTGCCGCAGGCACGGGCCCGTTTGATGTTTCATGGCGCAACATTCGCGTTCGTCGTTTGTGATTGAGGGGTAAGCGAAGATGGAATCAGGGAAGATTCTGATGTCTGGCGTCTGTCGGATGCTGCTGAGAGCCGGTGGTTCGGGGGTATTGCTGTCCTGCGTGCTGCTGATGCAGTGTGCTGTGATATCCGGGCAGGAGTTCAGCGGTATTCGAGTTCCGGCGGGATTTCGTGTGGAGTTGTATGCCGACGACGAGCTGGCCCATGATATTCACTCGCTCACGCTGGATTCGCGTGGGCGAGTGGTGGTTTCGGGGCCGGGTTATGTGCGGATTTTGCTGGATTCGGACGGAGACGGTCGAGCGGACCGTTTTCAGCAGTTTGCTGATGGTCCGGCGACTGGTTCGCAGGGGATGTATTTTCATGGCAACAGCCTGCTGTGTGCTGGTGATGGCGGATTGCTGTTGTATCGGGACGACAATGCGGATGATCGTGCCGATGGTGCTCCGCAGGTCTTCCTGAAAATTGCGGCGGGTGGTGAGCACCATGTGCATTCGATCCAGCGTGGTCCGGATGGCTGGTGGTATGTGATGGCCGGCAATTTTGCCGGTGTGACATCAGCGTATGCGACAGCCCTGACGTCTCCGATTCGTCAGCCGGTTTCCGGGACATTGCTGCGACTGTCGCCAGAGCTGCGTGGTGGCGAGATTGTGGCAGATGGTTTTCGGAATGCTTATGACTTTGCATTTTCCGGTGCCGGTGATTTCTTTACGTATGACAGTGACGACGAGCGGGATATTTCGTTGCCCTGGTATTTGCCGACGCAGGTATTTCACATTTTGCCGGCGAGCAACGCGGGTTATGTGACTGCCGGCCTGAAGCGTCCTCCGACGTATCCCGACATGCCTCCTGTGCCTGCGGCATTTGGTCGTGGTTCACCGACAGGGGTGGTGTGTTATCGGCACGAGCAGTTTCCGGCGGAGTACGCTGGTGCTTTGTTTGTGCAGGACTGGACACTGGGGCGTATTCTGTGTGTGCCATTGCGGCGTGAGGGTGCGGGTTGGATCAGCGAGCCGCGGGAGTTTGCGGTGGGGCAGAACCAGTTTGGTTTTGCACCGACGGACATGGAGGTTGGTCCGGACGGCAGCCTGTATGTGAGCGTGGGCGGTCGGGGGACTCGCGGCAGTGTCTACCGCATCAGTTATGCGGGTGCAGTTGGCGGACCGCAGTCCGCGGGCAGTGCTGTGGCTGACAGTGAGCTGGATGGGGTGTTGTCAGCGAGGCAGCCGAATACAGCGTGGTCTCGTGCGGAGTGGGTTCCGCGGGCGAAGAAACTGTCGGCGGATGTTTTTCGTGCGGCTGCGGTTGAGTCGGTCAGGTCTGTCGGTCAGCGGATGCGGGCGATTGAGATTTTGGTGGAGCTGTATGGCGGACTGGATGTGGCGACGGGTTTGAGGCTGGCAGCTGCGGAGGACGCCGAGGTGCGTGCGCGGGCGGCGTGGGCGCTGGGCCGGACTCGGCCGGAGTCACCTGAGCTGTCCGTATTGCAGCGGTTGCTGAAGGACGAGGAGGCGAGTGTGCGGCGGGCAGCACTGGAGGCATTTTCGACGGCGACGGCTGTGCCGGTTTTGAATTTTCTGTCGTTGCAGCTGCCTTCTGTGCTGGGTGATTCTGATCGGCTGGTGCGATTAAGTGCGGCGCAGCTTGTGCCGAGGCTGAATGCCGGGCAGCGAAGTCAGCTCGAGTCGGGTCTGGGGGATGTCCGGGGGCGGCTGTGGTTTTATCTGGGGTTACTGCAGCGGAGTGGAGAGCAGAGTTCGGCGGCTGCACGAGTAGCGGTTCAGCTGCTGGTGGATCCGGCAAGCGGGCTGGAGCTGCGTCGTGAGGCGGTGCGTGTCTTGCAGTTATCTCTGGGCGATACCGGATCTGTGAAGGATCGACCGGTGATGTATGACAGTTATGGGCCGAGAAAGTCACTGGAATCACTGGAGCGGGATTTGAATCCGCTGCTGCCGCAGCTGGCGAGTGTGTTTCCGACGGGAGATTTGCTGCTGGACCGTGAGTTGATTCGAGTTTTTGCGATGGTTGCGCCACCGAATCGCGAGATTTTTGATCGGCTGCTGGGGCAGTTGACGGACGAGAGTCTGCCGCAGGATGATATTCATTGTCTGGCAGCGCTTAGCCGGCTGGAGCTGGAGCGTTCGCAGGAGGAATCTGGCCGCTGTGCGCGGGCGTTGATCGGGATTGATGTGAAGCTGAAGCGGCTGGGAATGAAGCAGGACACAAACTGGGATGACCGGATGGGTGAGTTGTACGCGCAGTTGTGTCAGGTGGACCCTGCCCTGCCCTCACTGCTGGTTCAGCAGCCAGGTTTTGGTCTGCCGGGACATGTTCTGTATCTGGGGCGTGTGCCAGCGAGCGTGGTGCCTCAGGCGATTGACAATGTGCTGGCGACAAGTGCTGCTGATCCTGAGTATCAGTGGACGAGTGAGATTGTGTTTTTGATTGGCGAGTCGGGGCGTGCGGATCATGAGCAGATCCTGAGGGCTCAGCTGGACAATCTGTCTGTGCGGGATGCGGTGCTGATGGTGCTTTCGGAGCAACCGGTGGCAGCTGACAGGGCTTTGTATCTGTCGGGACTGGAGTCACCACAGCTGAATGCCGTGGAAGCCTGTGTGAAGGCCCTGCAGAAGCTGCCACGCGGTCGTGAAGCAGCAGAGCAGTGGTCACTGCTGGCCTGTGCGCGGCGGCTGATTGGTGACAAGCGAGAGTTTGCTCTGCGAGAGTCCGTGATGAGGCTGCTGCAGAACAACAATGAGCAGACCTTGAAGTTTGAGTTTGGTGCAGCGGGTTATCGTTTGCAGCCGGAATCGATGCAGCTGTGGCAGGAGTGGCTGGAGCGGCGTTATCCGGACTACAGGCCGACGAGTCTGAGTGAGCAGGCGACGGCTCTGCTGAAAAGTCTGGAGACGGTGCCCTGGGAAACGGGGGATGCAGAGCGTGGTCGGGTGCTGTTTGAGCGTCTGGGGTGTGCGAAGTGTCACGGGGGCAGGCGTTCACTGGGGCCCGATTTGACCGGGGTCTCGAAGCGATTTTCGCGAGCGGATCTGTTTGCTTCGATTGTGGACCCCAATCGTGATATTTCGAATCGGTATCAGACGACTGCCATTGAAACGGCGGCCGGGCAGGTGCTGACGGGGCTGATTGTTTATGAGTCTGTGGACGGCTTGCTGCTGCGGGATGCGGAGCACAGGACATATCGGGTGGAAGCGTTGGAGATTGCCGGGCGATATCAGCAGCGTAATTCGCTGATGCCGGAGGGGCTGCTGCGAAATACCGGACCGCAGGATCTGGCCGATCTGAACAGTTACCTGCAGGGTTTGTGAGTAGAGTTTCCGGGAGTAATCCGGGGAGAGTCCGGGGGGAGTGTGTGATGTCGGAATCGCGACGTTTTTCTGAAGATGCGCTGGCGATGCTGGTGGCGGGTACGGTGTTGAGTGTTTCGATGCTGGTGACGGTATTGGAAAGTCATGGGGTGTTTTCGTCGACGGCTGCAACCGGCGGCGGACCGTCGTGGCGCAATCCGATGAAGTCGATCATCGTGCTGCCCACTGCGTGGGAGGTGCATCCTTTCGAGTCCGGAGTGTCGTGGTTCACGGGGGCAGCGAGTGCCGGTGTTCTGATTACGGCGGTCATGAGTGCAGTGATGTGGCTGGGCCGAGGATCTCGGGGTGATTTCTGGAGGGCGTGCGCGGGGGTATTTCTGCTGAGTCTGCTGGCGTATGTTCTGGCTGAACAGAAGGTGGTTAAGTATTACGGGCTGGAGTATGCGTTGTGGGCGCTGGTGATTGGTCTGCTGATCAGCAACACGACAGGTGTGTCGAAGGCACTGAGTGCCGGGGTGCGTACAGAGCTGTACATGAAGACGGGATTGGTGCTGCTGGGTGCTGAGGTGTTGTTTGGCAAGCTGCTGGCTCTGGGCCTTCCGGGTATTTGTGTCTCCTGGGTGGTGACTCCTGTTGTGCTGATTGTGACATTCTGGTTTGGTCAGCGAGTGCTGAAGATGGAATCAGCAGCCCTGAACATGGTGATTTCAGCGGACATGTCTGTGTGTGGTGTTTCGGCGGCGATTGCAACGGCAGCGGCCTGTCGGGCGAAGAAGGAGGAGCTGACGACTGCGGTGGGGATATCGCTGGCGTTTACTGTGATGATGATGGTGGCGATGCCGCCGTTGATTCAGGCGATGGGGCTGGGGCCGGTGGTAGGCGGAGCGTGGGTTGGGGGGACGATTGATTCAACGGGTGCGGTGGGTGCGGCTGGCGCGATGCTGGGTAAGGAAGCGGAGGTGGTGGCGACAACGATCAAGATGATTCAGAATATGCTGATCGGCGTTGTGGCGTTTGGTGTGGCAGTGTATTGGGTGACGTGTGTCGAGCGGACTGAGGGTGCCAGGCCGGAGATCAGTGAGATCTGGCGGCGTTTTCCGCGTTTCATCCTGGGCTTTCTGGGTGCTTCGGTGCTGGTGTCGCTGCTTTATGAAAATCTGAGTGGCGGTCCGGATTTTGTGAAGGCTGTTGTGGACGGTGGTACGAAGACGGTGCGGAGCTGGTGTTTTTGCATGGCGTTTGTGAGTATTGGGTTGGAGACGAATCTGGGAACGCTGGCGAAGTTCCTGCGTGGTGGCAAGCCGTTGACGCTGTATGTCTGCGGGCAGCTGCTGAATCTGGTGTTGTCGCTGCTGATGAGTCTGTTGATGTTTGAGGTTGTATTTCCGGGGGCTGCCGATGTCTTGCGCAAGTGAGCGGGGTTTGGCGACGACGGGTTCGTACCGGGGCGGATGGTGGCGTTTGTCGGGGTCGGCACTGTTGCTGGCACTGATCTGGTGTGTCGTTTTGCCGGCGCTGAGTCGGCGTCCTGGGGTGCGGCAGCGTATTGAGTTTCTGGAGGGGCGTGGGATCAATCCGTCTGCGAAGTTTTTTACTGAGCAGGAGGCGGGCTGGCGGAATGCTGCGGAGGTGGAGCGGAGGGTTCGTCAGCATCCGGAGGCATTCTGGGGGCTGCCCTGGTCGGGCTGATTGCAGCAGTTGGAGGGCCGGTTCAGATCGGAAAATCCTCGCTGATTGCTTCCCGACCGGTCCATGTGGTTGCGAAACCCCGTTTTCGGCAGCACAATAGCGAGCTTCCTGCCCGCCATTGATATCCCGCCGAGTAACGAAGGTGTTAGCCCCATGAGAATGCGGTCCGGTTTTTTATCGTTGGGTTGTCTGCAGTATTCGGCGGTGATTTTGGCAACGTGGATCAGCGCGGCAGCGACTGGTCAGGAGGCGACAACCCCGGCAGCGGGTGCTGCTGGTGCTGCTCCGGCTGCTGCCGCGCCGGCTGATGCTGCTCCGGCCGAGGCTGCGAAGGCCGAGCCGGTGAAGGAAGGGCATTCGGTGCATGGCGAGGTATTCAACGAGGGGCCTCGTCAGGCTGCGTGGCTGATGCCTGGGATGGGTGCGGTGCGGTTTCCTGCGACATCAGTCAGCGAAGAGGCCAGACTGTTTGTGCAGCAGGGTGTGGCCCAGCTGCACGGGTACTGGTATTTTGAGTCTGAGCGATCGTTTCGTCAGGCTGCGATGCTGGATCCGGACTGTGCGATTGCTTATTGGGGTATGGCGATGTCGAATCGCGGCAACCCTGGGCGAGCGAAGGGTTTCATTGCCGAGGGGATGAAGCGTCGGGAGAAGGCAAGTCGTCGCGAGAAGCTGCTGATTGAAGCATTTGACCGTCTGATCAATGCGAAGGCAGACAATGACGGCGAGCGGGAGTCGCGTGCCAATCGTTATGTTTCGGATCTGGAAGATCTGCTGCTGGAGTTTCCGGACGACATCGAGACGAAGACGATCCTGTGTGAGTTTTTTTGGGCGGGGCGTCGCGAGGGGTTGAAGATGCCATCGCAACTGGCGGTGGACGCGATGATCCAGGAGGTTCTGGATGTCGAGCCTCTGCATCCGGTGCATCATTTTCGGATCCACCTGTGGGACGGCCGCAAGCCTGAGAAGGCTCTGCAGTCGTCTGCACTGGGTGGCCTCGCGTCTCCGGGGATTGCCCATATGTGGCATATGCCTGGTCACATTTATTCGCGTTTGCGTCGCTATCATGATGCGGTGTGGCAGCAGGAGGCTTCGGCTCGCGTTGACCATGCGCATATGATGCGGGATCGTGTTCTGCCGGATCAGATCCACAATTTTGCGCATAACAATGAGTGGTGTATTCGCAATATGATTGCGATAGGTCGGGCATTCGATGCAGAGGCACTGGCTGGCAACATGCTCAGCCTGCCGCAGCATCCGAAGTATAACGACATCAATCGGATTGGCAGTTTTCGCTATGGTCGTGAGCGATTGCTGGAGGTTTTGGAGGCCTTTGAGCGATGGGATCGGATTGCTGCACTGCAGAGTAATGTTTCTTACGCAGACTCGGGAAATACCGAGGAGGATTTGAAGCGGGACCGTGCGACAGGGGCGGCCCTGGCGGCATTGGGGCGTACCGTTGAGGCGGCTGCAATTCGTGCGAAGCTGCAGGCATCACTGGACGGAGAGAAGCAGAAGCAGTCTGAGGCGGTGGCAGAGGCCGAAAAGAAGGCTCGCGAGGCGAAGTCTGACGACAAGGCGATCGAAAAGGCTCGAAAGGACGCAGAGCAGAAATTTGCGGGGAACCTGCGGCGTCTGGAGAAGGCGATTCAGGAGATTGACGGTCGGGGGGCTTTGGCTGCGGGCGATGCGGCAAAGGCTCTGGAGTTGCTGACAGCGGCTGAGATTCCGGTGGAGCAGCTGGCATTGCTGCAGCAGAAGGCGGGGAAGACGGAAGATGCGATCAAGAAGATCGCCGATCGGGTGAATTCAAAGAACGGTGAAGTTTTGCCTTTGGCGGCTCAGACGGAAATTCTGTTTGCGGCCGGTCGTCGTGATGAAGCGAAGGCCAGTTTTGAAAAGCTCAGGAAGCTCTCTTCAACGATCGATCTGGCCGTGCCACGGATGGCTCGACTGGCGCCGATTGCAGCGGAATTTGGATTCCCTGCCGACTGGAGGCTGCCGGCGGAGAACCCGGGTGATCTGGGAGTCCGTCCGGAGCTGGATGCCCTGGGGCCTTTTCGCTGGTCACCTTCGGCAGCATCGGAGTGGACGCTGCCGGGTGTTGACGAGATGCCACGTTCACTGTCCGACTATCGCGGTCGCCCGGTGGTGGTGGTGTTCTATTTGGGGTATGGCTGTTTGCACTGTGCTGAGCAGTTGAAAGCGATCGCGAAGGATTATCAGAGTTTTCGGGAAGCGGGTCTGGAGGTCATTGCGATCAGTACGGACAAGCAGGTGAATCTGAAGCGGGCTTTGGAGAATCTGGAGGGTGGATTTCCATTTCCGCTGGCTGCGGACCCGGAGCTGGGTGTGTTTCGAAAGTATCGTTGTTACGACGACTTTGAAAAAGTCCCGTTGCACGGGACATTTCTGGTAGACGCGAAGGGGCGAGTGCGCTGGCAGGACATTAGTTTTGAGCCCTTCATGAATACTCAGTTTCTGGTGAAGGAGTCGAAGCGGCTGTTGTCCTTTGAGCCTGAGACGGCTCCGGCGGTCACCGTGCCGATCACTGTCCTGCCGGTGGTGACGAGCGCAGGGCGGTGATGATCAGTTGCAGATGTGCAGGCAGCCAGTGGACGGCAGTGGCGACACCATGACCGAGGGCAGCCAGTTCGATGGGGATGGCGGGGAATGTGAACTGGCCTGAGGGCTGGTAATCGACGAGCATGTTTTGCCCGTCGGTGTGGCAGCGTGTGCCATGTTTCCAGCGGCTGCAGAGTCTGCGAAGTCTGCGTGACAGGATCAGACGCGTTTCTGGTTCCGGTGCAGGTTCGTCGAGTCCTGATTCAAGAAGTGTGTTGAGGCGCTGATTGATTTCTGCGGATTTTCCGGTGTTGAGATCCGTGTCGGCAATGGCAAATGTCTGCACCCAGTCACCCCAACGAGCGGTGGCCACATCAAGAGGTGACCACGGTGGGAAGAGCGGGCGGGCGACTTCCGGGCGTGCAGGATCGAATGGTCGGTGGAAGCTGACGTGCAGAATGGCGTTCAGTCCGGATGGATCCCAGCCGTAGCGTACGGGAGTACCGAAGGTGACGGCAGCGACGTTGGCGGCAAGCGGGTGTGGTTGCGGTGCGTGGGCCAGTTCGGTTTTGACGGCCTGCCAATGTGTTTCGTTTCGTGGGCCGACGGCGTTGAAGAACTGCTGCACGGCAGGTCCTCCGGCCAGCAGATTTGAGAGCAGAGCGAAGGCGTTACCTGCGTGCGAATGGCCCCACAGAAGTGTGCGACGTCCGGGAGCGGGGGGATGCAGGAGGAGTCTGTGGAGTAGTCTTACGGCGAGGTCGGCGCGTGCGAAGTGGTGATTTTCGCTGCTCCATGTTGGCTGGAGCAGTTCGACCTGAGGGTCATCACCGACGAGTGACTGAAATGTATCGCGGAAGTCGGCGGTGTAGTTACCGAGATCGCGAACGGAGCGGGACAGGATGGGGCGGGTTGTGCGAAGGAGCAGATCTGCGGTGCCTTTGAGTGCGGCGGCCGCAGGTGCGGGGGAATCCTGGGCGAGTGCCTGCAGTGTGGCGCTGATGCCGAAGGGATCATCGCCGAGGAAGGTACCGTGCACGATGATGACCTGATCAAAGGCCAGATCGGTGTGCAGTTCTGCGGCACTGCCCGCGACGGGCGGCGTGGTCTGCAGGGTGTGCAGTACGGGAGGTATGACCGGGTGAGTGGGGTAGGACTGGTGGCGAAACTGATTTCCGACCGGCATGGCTGACTCTTCAGGACGGATCAGGGCTGGGAGTTCCGTGGTTTCCAGAGCAGTTCCGGCGGTTGTCCGGGGGCTGAGGAGAGTGGGTATTCTACCGGCAGGAGCAGTTTTTGTCCGTCTGGGGTTGTGTTTTTCAGTTGTCCGAGGTGATTGAATTCGGCCGGGGGTTGTCCGGGGGAGTGCCGAATCCAACCGGTCAATTGCTGGTCGGTGTACTGGTATTCATCGCGCCACCTGCGTGTGGGAAACAGCAGCGGGTCAGTGGCTGGTGGTGAGTTTTGGGGGGAATTGTAATCGACCGCAATCAGCTGGGTGCCGGCATATGTGCGTGACTCACAGGGCGGCAGCAATGTGCTGACGATAGCCGGCAGTGAGACTGAGACACCGTCGTCGATAAACACGCCGACATCGACTCGCTGGCTGTGCATTTCCGGTTGCCAGGGGACCTGAAAGGCCGGGCCCCATTTGACTGTGATTTCGACACGTGATCGTTCAGTGTTGAGGGGTTTGATGTGAACCTGGTCGGGGCCACTTTGGAGGACGACCCAGTGACAGCGGGGACTGCGGCCGATCTGCAGTTGTTCGGCAGCCACATCAACGACCATGCTGCGGCTGCGTTTCAGCGTGCGATAGACTCGGCCCACCGCGATGGGTGTGTTGAGGATGACTTCTGTGAGTTGTCCGGAGAAATAGTCGGTGTCGGGCGTGGCAGAATCCTCGCTGATGACGGACAGTTTTGCGATGGCGGGCAACTGACTGGGCTGCAGACTGTGGGCCAGTTGCACCATGCGTTCGGTATCGAGGTCATGCTCCTGAAACACGACGGGGTGAGCGCGTCCGGACAGGTATTGCATGCCTGCCGGGTCAACAAATTTCAGGCTGCGGCGCATGATCCACTGTGCGATTTCCATCAGTCGTCCCGAGTGTTCAAGTTCGTTGCGAACATCGGGGTGGAGAGCAGCGATGGTGAGCAGTATGGCTTTCATAAAGGGCTGATCAGACCCTGAGGATCCCTGCGAGATGATCCAGAATGGTGTATTGACGGGGAACATGTCACCGTGATCAGGGTCATAGTCCCGATGTTCCGGGTAGCAGTACATCTGGTTGCGATACCAGCTTTGAGCCGTCAGAGCAGCGTGCAGTTCGGACGACAGGAGCATGCGGGGATTGCTGCGCCAGAGGATGGGATCGACATATGCTGTGGAAGCGTTTCCGAGTGTGGGCAGGTTGAATCTCTGGAAGGGGCGGATGCCGTAATCGGCATTGGCAGCGCGGGCTTCCGGGGCGTATTCGACAAAGGCGAGTCCGGGGAATTCTGCGGGCTGAAGTGTGCTGTGGTCGCGATCGCGATTATCGTAGAGCAGGCCGTGAAATCCGGCGGCAGAGCCTTGCTGAATCCACTGGTTGACCAAAGCGGCTGCGGGTGATGCTGTCGTGATTTGCGGCAGTGAGCGTTTGTGATTATGTGTCGGCGGGGCCTGAAACTCTGTCACGAGGCTGAAGTCTGCGGGGACCCAGCGGGTGTTGCGAACTGAGACGATGGCGGTTTGTTCCGTCAGCAAAGCCGGAGTTGTTGATGTTGTGGTCTCGGATGCAGTCCGCGTAACAGCGGGGTTTTGTCCGGCCTGCCGCAGCAGGAGTGAGAAGCCAGGGAGAGATCTCAGGCTGGCGAGTTCCGGGTTCTGCAGCAGTGCGTCCGGCTGGTTGAAACCCAACTGCACGGCGATGTTCAGTGCGCTGAGGGCTGCTGTATGTTGTTCGTTGAGGGCCAGCAGGCGGGCATGGTTGTACCAGGCTGCCGTATCTTTGGGTGTCTGTTGTGTGATTTCGGAACTGATGGCGAGTGCCTGGGCAAATTGCCGGGTTCTGATGGCGGCCTGGAGTGCGGTGCTGAGCTGTTGCAGTTGCAGTTGTTGCTGGGGGAGGCTGAAGATTTCAGCGGGGCGAGCATGAATTCGCTCGGGTGTGCGGAGTGCACAGCGGCGAGCGAGCAGGGAGCTGCCGAGCAGGCAGCAGATGGCGAGGAGAGCAGGAAATTTTCGCATGAGAACTGCTGCCGTTTTCCGGGTGTTGGGCGAACTCCGCGAACTTTTGCTACCACAGATCGACGCTTTGGAAAATTGCCTGCGGGGGTGAATCGAGAACCTGAGGATTGTTTCCTTCAGAACAGGTCGAGAATGCCGGATTTGCGGCCTCCCGGTCTCGTTAAACCTGATATCATTGAGCGTGCCGGCAGAGGAACAGGTGTTTGCTGGATCTTTGGATTCAGAGGAAAGTCC
>SXXK01000364.1 GCA_005791255.1 Planctomyces sp. | reverse complement strand
GTCTCTGGCCAATACGGAGCTGGATGAACTGCTGCCAGTGGTGCTGAATACCGCGGTACCGCGTGGCCGCGGCACCGCACGCCCCGGCCGGTTTGCACTGACGGAGGCCGGTCGACGCAGCCTGCTCACACGACTGGAATCTGACGACATCGAAAACGAAAAAATCTGGAACGGCCTGCCCGGGTTCTACTGGTACGCCGCCGCTGAACGAGCCCGGGCCGGTGCTCAGGTACTGGCCACGCACGACTCCGAATCGACGGCATTTGGCCGAGTCCCGCTGATCGCTGCTCGCACATCAGGCACCGGTAAAGTGCTGTACATGGGAAGCGACGGGGCCTGGCGCTGGCGAAAAGGCGTGGAAGACCTGTACCACTATCGATTCTGGGGACAGGTTGTCCGCTGGATGGCCTATCAGCGAAACATGTCGCAGGGAGAATCCATGCGGCTGTTCTTCTCGCCTGATCGTCCCGAGGCCGGCAGCGCCGTCACGCTGAATGCCAACGTCATGACAGCCGCCGGTGAACCTCTCCGCGAAGGCTCTGTCACCGTACAGGCAATCGCCCCCGGCGGAACCACCGAAACTGTCCGGCTGGCTCCCGCCGGACAGGATTCGTGGGGACTTTTCACCGGGGATTTCGTACCGCAGGAAGGCGGACAGTACGTGCTGCGAGCGGCCTGCGCCGAGACCGGAGCACGCCTCGAAATGCGCATGTCAGTCCTCGGACAGGAACGCGAACAGGTTGGACAGCCCGCGCGGCCGGACGTCCTGCGTGAGATTTCGCGGATGACACAGGGGGAATCCGCGGACGTTGCCTCCATCCAGCAGCTTGTGCAGAAACTGGCCACAATGCCCGAACCGGAACCCGTCATCGTGCCGCTGCGGATCTGGAGCCACCCGCTGTGGGGCGGGATGATCATTCTGCTGCTGGGCATCTTCTGGACCGGCCGCAAATTCGCCGGCATGGCCTGAAACCACACCAGGCCGAACCTGCTCGCTCACATCGTCCCGCCGCCACACACCAGCGTCAGCGCAACGAAGGTTTTGCGGCTGCTGCTGCCGCCGCCATTTCACGAGCAAACTCACCAGCTGCACTGGCCGCGACTGCCGGACTGCCAGCCTCGGCGATCCGCCGCACCATCGCTGAACCCACAATCACTCCGTCCGCCACGGAATCCAGATTCGCCACATGCTCGGGACCACTGATCCCAAACCCCACCGCCAGCGGCAGGCTGGACTGAGTCCTTAAACTGCGGAGCTGATCCAGCAGCTCCGGCGGCAGATCCCGACGCACCCCCGTCGTCCCCGCCACGGAAATGCAGTACAAAAATCCCGTCGATGCCTCCAGAATCTGACTGGTTCGACGCGCCGTTGTGGTTGGAGCAATCAACTGCACGAGGTCGAGACCGGATGCCTTCGCTGCTGCAAGAATTTCCTCAGCCTCATCCGCCGGCAGATCCGGAATGATCAGGCCACTGAACCCCGCCTCCGCCGCTTCCCGAATGAACCGCGAATTGCCATGCCGAAAAATGATGGCAAAGGACACCATCGCCAGCACCGGAGGCAGTCCCTGCCCCTTCAGACCGGTCATCATCGCAAAGATCTTCTCAACAGTGATCCCGTTGAGCAGCGCTCGGGTGTACGAGGCCTGAATCACGGGACCGTCCGCAATCGGATCGCTGTACGGGAAACCCAGTTCCACCAGATCCACCTTCGCGTCCCGCAGCGCCAGCAGCACAGCCGCTGTGGTTTCGGTATCCGGATCACCGGCCGTCACAAATGGCATGAACGCCATACGGGATTGAGCAACCGTGGCTTGAAACACGTCAGAGACTGCGGTCATATCGATGAATCTGGCTGAAGAATTTTCGAATTGAGCGGGTATGGATGTCAAAATAACGATCTGCAGCGGTTTCGCCAACTGAGCCGCAGTGCGGTCCACATGTCCGTTTGTTTGCGGGAAAACACCGCAGTTCGGCAGATTTTGCCGCTGCAGAAACCGCTGCCGACGGCGGCAGGTCGTCACCCGCTGTACCGCACCCGCCGGATCTGTCCGTTTGCTGCCGATCGCGTTATAATTCCTCACCTGGGCAGCCGGTCTTCGCAGGCTGCAGAATTCCCCGCGGGGACTCACAGAAACTGGTGTGCGATGAGTTTTTCCAGCCGACTCTATCACGCATTTCGCTCGGGTTTCATCCCGCAGGTAGCACGTCGCTCACGCTGGCGTGCCATGGCGGAAGACATCATTCAGCGCAGCGATCGCCTCACAACGCTCAGTGACGAAGAATTGCTCGCCATGGCGCGAAAAGTCCGCTGGGAAGCCCGCGCCGGCATTCCACTGGACCAGTTGCTCCCCGATGCCTACGCACTCGTCCGCGAATCCGCCGCTCGAGCTCTGAATATGCGACACTTCCCCGTGCAGATCATGGGGGCCATCGCCATGTTCGAAGGCCACATCGCCGAAATGCAGACCGGCGAAGGCAAAACGCTCACCGCCACCATGCCCGCCTTCCTCCGCGCACTGTCCGGACAGGGCTGCCATGTCGTCACCGTCAACGACTACCTGGCCGGACGTGACTGCAAAATTATGGGCCCCGTCTACGAACGACTGGGACTGACCGTCGGCAAAATCCTCGAAAAAATGGAAGCCGATGAACGCCGCCAGAATTACGCGGCCGACATCACCTACGGAACGTCCAAGGAAATGGGTTTCGACTTTCTCCGCGATCGGCTGCGAAAAGGCGCCACCCAGGAAGACGGATCCCCGACGGTGCGTCGCTTTCTTCGCACCCTGCAGGGCTCCGAAGAACCCGTCCAGCGCGGTCATCATTTCGCTCTCATCGACGAAGCTGACAGCATCCTGATCGATGAAGCCCGTACACCACTGATCATTGGACTGACACAGCCCAATGATCCCTCCACCGTCAATCTGTTCCGCTGGTCCAATCGGTCCGCTCACCAGCTGCAGCCACGCACCGATTACGTCTACGAACCCGAACGCCGCAATGCCTGGCTCACCGATGCCGGCTGCCGCAAACTGGTGCTCATGTCCAAACCCTCACTGCTCAGCTCCATCGATACCGAACGCATTTACTCCCAGGTCGAAAAAGCACTCACCGCCAAACATGCCTTCGAACGCGACCGCGACTACGTGATCGTCGATAACAAGGTCGTGATCGTGGACGAAGGCACCGGGCGAGTCATGGATGGACGAAAATGGCAGGACGGACTGCACCAGGCCATCGAAGCCAAGGAAATGGTGCCGATCACCGCTGCCACCGGCGAAGCGGCCCGCATCACCGTGCAAAGCTTTTTTCGGCAGTATACGCACCTCGCCGGTATGACCGGTACAGCCCTGCAGGCGGCCAGTGAACTGCGCCGCACCTACCGCCTGAAAGTCACCCGCATCCCCACCAATCGCCCGTGCATTCGCCGCGGCATGACTCCACGCTTCTTCACAACACAGGATGGCAAACGCAACGCCATCGTGGATGCCATCCAGGAACTGCGCGCTGCCGGACGCTCCATCCTCGTCGGTACACCCTCCGTCGAAGCCTCAGAAGCACTCGGACTGCTGCTCAAGGATCGTCTCGTACCACACCAGATCCTCAACGCACGCTACCACGAACAGGAAGCGGAAATCGTCTCGGACGCCGGACACGCCGGACACGTGACCATCGCCACCAATATGGCCGGACGAGGTACCGACATTCTGCTCGAAGAAGATGTTCGCCGCGCAGGTGGCCTGCACGTCATCGCCACGGAAATGCACAGCTCCAAACGCATCGACCGCCAGCTCGTCGGACGTTCGGCTCGCCAGGGTGATCCCGGATCCTACCAGTTCTTCCTCTCCCTCGAAGACGAACTGCTCCGCTGCCGCGAACCCCGGGAAGTCGCTCGCAAGCGGCGAGTCGCACTGCCGGACCGCTACGGCGAACTGGGACGAACCTGGCTCAGATACTTCCGCCGTGTCCAGAGCTTCCTGGAACGGATGCACCGGCGGCAGCGCAAACACCTGCTGAAACAGGAACGACACCGCCTGGAACAGTACGAAAATATGGGCCTCGACCCGTACCTGGAACTGACCGAGTCGTAAGCCAGAGCATCGCAGCCCGAAGCAGGACAATCCAGCCGGGGATTGCAGTCAACGCTGGTCCCACAGGTCCGCCGGGGCTGCCCCCCCACCCTTTCGACCGCAGCAGCTCAGCCCCGTCCCAGGGCCAGCAGCTGCTGGTGCAGTGCCCCCCAGTCCTGCGGCTTGTCGCAAATAATCTCCAGACGACTGTCACGTCGCCAGGCACTGCGGCGGAACGTGGCCTCACGACCAACCCGGTTGATGCTCCACCAGTCGTCCTCACAGTGAAACACCCCCTTCAGCCGCTGCACTCCGGAGACGCCCTCCAGCAGATCCAGCAACTCATGACGAGGAAACCAGTCATGAGGTGAAAACAGCCAGCCACACGCCCACCAGCCCTGACCCGAATTCAGCAGCTGCACCGGCTGGCCCGGAGTCGGTACCGCTGGAACAGGCTGGGGCGGCGAAGACCCTGACAGAATGGCCAGCGGCGAAGCCGCTGGTGCTGCCGCACGCTCCGACAGCAGGCCGGAATGCGCCTCAGGATACTCCGGCTGACGCATCAACGTCGTCTGCAAATCCAGCCACTCAGGATTCAGATTGCCAAAGGTTGTCTGGGCAATCAGCAGCTTTGGCGGATCCAGCTGCTCCAGATGCTGCCGGAATCGCGCCGTACTGTCAGAATCCCGATGATCCACGTGGTTGATCACCACCACGTCTGCCATTTCAAGCTGATCGTGAAAGACGGGATTGGCGCGAGTCCGGGGGTTGTCAAAGTCCTGCGGATCAGCAATGCAGATCACCGCGCGGAGATCCAGATGCTGCCGAAAAAATGGCCCCTCACGCAGCATGTCCAGGACCGCTGCCGGATGCCCGGCACCGCTGGGCTCAATGAGCAAACGGTGAGGACGAGCACGACGCATGAACTGCACCAGCATCGGCTTGAACAGATCCGCCGTTTCACAACAGAAACAGCCGCCCGCCAGCTCCTGCACCTGCACGCTGTCACCTTCCGGCTGATCCAGCAATGCCTCGTCCAGCGAAACCATCCCATATTCGTTGATGAACACCGCCCAGCGTTCATGCGCCGGACGATGCTGCAGCAGGGACCGTATGGAGGTGGTTTTTCCAGTACCCAGAAATCCGGTGATCAGGCTGGTTGGAACCGGGGACATGCGACGGCAGCATCCTTGTGAAACAGACGGCAGAAAACTCCCGCCAGACTCTCCCGACCCCGCCCGCCCCGGTCAACTGCTGTCACGACAAATGCGGGAAATTGGCAG
>SXXK01000363.1 GCA_005791255.1 Planctomyces sp. | reverse complement strand
GCAGGCACACTGTCTCAAAATGCCGGCTGTCCGCGTCGAGTTCTTCACATTCACTGAGGCACGGATCCCACAGTCCGCCGTCGGATTCTGTCAGGCGAGTTGTGAGCAGGAGCAGCCAGTTTGCCACAAGTTGTGCTCTGGAGTGCGCCGCTGTTTCCAGCAGGCCCAGTTGCCGCCTGAGTTCCCTTCGCATGCCAATTGCTCCTGCCTGTCGCCATTGAAAGATCCGAGCACTGTGGACCTGCCTCTGGTGTGCAGAATTGACGCGAATTCTTAAATAACAGTTAAGAGTCACGCTGGTTCGGAAAATTCACAATTCATTCGCGGTCCGGAAGTGAACGAATCGAGCGGAATTTCGTGTTGATTTTTCGCCACCATTCGACAGTTCCCGCGCGACATGGTGCTGATCGGAAAATTCCGCAGGAATTTTCATTGCAATCCGGGGTGGCTGCTGAACTGAGTTTTGCGGCGAATCGATGTGCACCAGTTCCAGTGCGCCGCAGCGGTGCTCAATGACGGCCGTGCAGTTTTCAATCCAGTCTCCTGTGTTGCACCAGACCAGACCCTCCAGTTGCAGCAGTTCCGGCTGGTGGATGTGTCCGCAGATGACTCCGTGAAACCCGCGGCAGCGGGCGTGACGAGCGACCTGAGTGCGAAAGTGGGTGAGATGACTGCCGAGGGTACGCAGTCTCCGTTTAACCCGACAGACCAATGATGCGTCTCCCTGCAGTACGCATCGTGTCAGCTTTCCCCACGTGGAATTTGCTCGCAGCAGGAGGTCATAAAGCAAGCCGATTGCTGCGCTGGTCAACCTCGTTGTTTTTTCCCACGGATCGAACTGATCGCCGTGCAGAACAAGAAACCTTCGTCCATCGGCCAGCTGATGCAAAAACTCATCGGCCAGCTCACAGAACCCGGATCGCTGCATCAGCATTTGCAGCAGCGGAGAACGCAGGAAGTCGTCGTGATTACCGGCCACGAGTCTGACGCGCGTGCCACTGGCGGCGAGATCCGCGATGCTGGTCACCACGCGACTGCAGGCGTCCGACCAATGCCAGCTGCGGCCCAGGCACCAGCCGTCGATAAAGTCTCCCAGAAGATACAACTGCTCAGGCTGGTATCGCTGCAGGCAGTCCAGAATCTGCTCGGGCCGTGAATGACGAAACCCGAGGTGCAAATCGCTGAGAAACAGCGTACGAACAGGTGTGCGGTTGTTGCTAAGCATGGTGCCGGGCATCCTTTCCACGGGCAGTTGATCGAGGGTTCAGCAGCAGTGGGGCCAGTTGATCTCGCACGAACACTGCGTTCGTCCAGCCAAAATGACCTCCGAAGTTCCACTGTTTCAGCATCGCGGGGCGAAAGCAGACCTGCTGCAGGCAGGTTTCGTGGCTGCGAGCGGCAAAGCCAAGAGCTCCGGCCGAGACCGTGTGTCGCCGATCCATGGTTCCAAAAACTGTCGTGCCGAAGCCCACGGTGGGCAGATCCAGCGGCGAGAAGAAGTTCCAGAGTGCTCCCCGAATCCGGGCAGCTGCGGCTGTCAGCGGGTAGTGCCGGGATACGGCGGCTGCCAGCAGCAGCACGGAATCAACTCCGCAGTCCTCAGGCAGTGATTCCAGCACAAACAAGGCCATGCCGGCACCAGCGGAATGCCCGATAATGTGCACAGGGCGTCCCGGGAATTCACAGCAGTATGTGCTGATCATGGCAGCGATTCGGATGGCCTGTCCTCGATTGTGCTTCAAGGTGGCAAGGTGCAGGGGATTCCATGGTCGAAATCGCCGCCAGTCTTCGATCCGAATGGCTGCCTCGCAGCCAGCTTCGCTCAGACCTCGGGCAATGCTGTCATTCACGCTGCTGCAGCCTTCGATACCCGGCAGGATCAGAATCAATCCGCACGCCTGACGCTCCGCCGTGTCCAGTCCGCGGTGAAAGCGGGTTGCTCGACGCCCCAGTGGAGCCAGTCCGAGACGGATAACTGAGCCCAGCCCCAGACGGACCGCGGACACCGGGCGGTCAGCCTTGAGCCTGCAGCGTTTCCGTGGCGGGAATCGTCGGAAGTCCTGACGTGCCATCAGAAACCAGCCAGCAGGATGCTGCCCAGCCCCAGAACGCACCCGAACAAGGCTCCAAGTGCAACGTCGGTCGGGTAGTGCAGTCCAAGCACAACCCGGGCCAGTCCGGTCAGCATCGTAAACACACCCAGCACAGCCTGCAGTGCCGGGAACCACGCAACAGCCACCAGCGTGAATGCGGCCGCGTGCATTGTGTGACCGGAAGGAAAGCTGTATTCATCCAGAGCCGTGCAGCCCAGCTGAATGGACTCATGCACCGCACCGGGACGCGGTCGCTGAGCCGCCCCCTTCACGAGGCGGTAGACCAGCAAAGTGGTCAGTCCGGTCAACCCCATGTGCAGAGCAGCACGCAGGCCGTAACCGCCGTGCAGAATTGCCAGCAACAGCATCAGCACGTACCAGAATCGTCCGTTGCCCAGCACACTGACCAGGCTGAAAAACCTGTGCAGGCTGCGCCACTGCAGGGTCCGATTCAGCTGCAGTGTGAGCAGCTGATCCCAGTACAGCATACGACGGACAAGCTGATGTCTGAAAGTAATCTTCAATTCCGACTCCATGCTGCAGTCAGCGTTCGGCTTCCGACGTTTCGGCAGCCCTGCCGAGCACTATCGTCCTGAAGCGTTAAGAAGTCTGGTAACGGCAGGTTAAGAGCGGGCTGCGATTTGTGCGGATTTCCGGTGAAAATCACGTTGAGAAAACTTCATACGGAGCAGGGCTCATTCGCGAGTTCTGCGTGCTGAACATCTGCGCTCAGCCGCGCGGCTGCCGGTCCTGGCAGGCGGTCAGCGCCGGGGTCAATACGCTGCACAGGAACACTCGCCGCTGCTGCGGTACGACGCCACGTACAGAGACTGAACCCAAGAATCAGCAGCCGTGATATCAGTACTGCCAGCCACGACAATGGCCGCAGCCCGGGGTGCTGTGCATGAATCTGAGCGGCCTGCCGATAGCTGCTGCGGACAGCCTCAACGGCACTGCACCAGTTGCGGCTGCAGGCGTCCGCGCGGGCTGCTGCCGACATGCGATTCCGCAGATCTTCGTCCGCAAGCAACTGTCGCACGTAACCTGCCGCCTCGTCCGCGCGGCCCGGAGCAAACAGGAAGCCGGTACGGCCGTGCTGCACCAGACTGCAGACGCCACCCGCTGCTGCAGCAACAGTCGGCAGGCCTGCCGCCATCGCCTCCAGCACCACGTTGCCCATCGTCTCCGTCTCGGATGCGTAAACGAACACATCCGCTGAAGCATAGGCCTGCGACAGCTGGTTTCCGGTCAGGCAGCCGGGGAACGTCGCCAGTCGCCCGGCAAATCGTCGCTCAAGGGCATCCCGTTCGGGACCATCTCCGACGACAGCAAGCTGCCCGTCGGGAACCCGATCCAGCACCTCCGTGAGGAACCCCACGTTTTTTTCCGCTGCCAGCCGACTGACGGTCAACAGCAGAAGTTCCACAGGGCGATTTCCTGACAGCCGGCTGCGCATCGCAGGATCCCGCAGTGCGGGCGAAAATCGTTGACTGTCAACAGCCGGCGGCCACAGCTGCATACGCTCAAAACCCCGCCGCTGCAGATCCTCAAGCATTGTCTGAGACACTGTCAGATTCACATCCGCGGTGTTGTGAAACGCCCGCATCAGACGCCACAGAGTACCCGAAAGCCAGGCCAGTCCGGGATACGTCCGCACAAACTCGCCATACTGCGTATGAAATGAAAACACCAGAGGCACCCGAAAAGCGGCCTGCCGCAACTGCAGGCAGACCGCAAATCCAAATGCCAGCGGATTGATGAAATGCACCACGTCGGGTGAATATTCGCGCAGTCTGCGAACCAGCTCCGGTCCCGGGACCCCGATGTGATAGTCGGGATAGCTGATACACGGAAATGAACGACACTCAGCCAGCGGCACCGGCGACTCCCGTGGCTCAGGAACTGCCGGGCAGCAGACGAGGACGTCGTCCCCCGCCGCCTGCAGCTGGCGAATCAGGTTCAGCGTGCGTCCCACCACTCCATCCACCTTCGGCAGGTAAACCTCACAGATCAGCGCAATCCGCATACTCAGCTCCCGTATCTGCTGCAGGTCAGCGGGGACGACGGGCCACCGCCAGCACAATGCTGTGATGATCCGTGACAGGAAACACCAGACGGTTCAGCAGTGAACGCTGCCATCGTCGCGCCCGGTGCAGGCCGATCTCTTCAATGAACGGGGTCAGCCAGCCGCCGTGATAGCCGTACTCGATGAACGCGTCGAAGTCCGGAAACTCCAGTCGCGGCTGAAATGTTTCCAAACGAGAAATCTCAAAGCCCGCATCCGTCAGAATGCCGGCCACCTCCTCCTGATTCTCCGGACAGATCATGCCGCCCAGCGACGGACCATGCCCACCGTACAGGAGCTTCAGCAGTGGATGCTGTGCCCGCCGCTGCAGCTCGGGATATCCTGTCGAGGTGCCACCGACGAACGACCAGCAGCCACCCGGAACCAGCTTATCCATAATCTTCGGTGCGAGGTCCTTCATCGGGACAAACCCGGTGACGAAGTGCGTTGCCAGCAGGTCGAATTGCTCCCCATGGAAATGCCTGTGCAGATTCGCTCCGTCGTCAATCGCTACCGACAGATCGGGCAGCTTCTGCCGGGCAATGGATGCCATCTGTGCCGAGATATCCAGCCCTGAAGGCTCCAGCGGCCGCGGCGATATCTCACGCAGCTTCTGCAGAAACATGCCGGTGCCCATACCCACATCCAGCACTCGCAGTGCCGGTAGCAGGCTGTCAAGCAGGCCCTCGTCCTGCAGATGGCTGATCGCTCGATCCAGTGTCCGCCCGGTGGTGTTCTGCGGGTCACGGTCGTACTGCGATGAGATCACATCGTCATATTGTCTCTGAATCACTGCCGCCTGCATCCGACGCCTCCTGCCCTTTACGCTGCTGTGCCACTGAAATCGCAAACGCGAGATGTCGCGCTGCTGCAAAACTCACTGTGACAATTTTGCAAAGCCGCTGTTAAGGCTCAGCGTACTTCCCATTCAGGAGCGTGGAATTAAGTCTTAAGATCCGGTGAGTATTTCCGGGTCCGGAGTCCCGCGCCCGGTTGTAGTGCAGCTGTCGGTGTGCAGGCATGTTCCCCGCAGGTGTTCCGCGGTCCCGCTTCGCAGGACTTTCACGCACACTTCATGAAATCTTTTTGGTGCTGCACGAAAGTTGAACAGCGAAGCTGCCGCGGCCGCAGCAGCCAGGTTGCATTTCCCTTCGGATCAGGTACGGACGCTGTGTTCACAGAAGAGACGGATGTGCTGGTCATCGGCAGTGGCCCCGGCGGCGGTGTCGTGGCCAGCACGTGTGCCGCACGTGGCCTGTCTGTCATGGTGCTGGAGCGTGGTGCTCTGCCCCCCGTCGAGGGCAGCCCGGCGGCCCGCCGTGAACACGGTGAAGGCCCCAGCCTGATCGAGCGGCAGCCCTGTGATGACCGCACCGTCTGGTGCAATGATGTGCCTCGTCAGATGTACGTGGGCGGCCGAGCGGGTGGCAGCAGCGGAATTTACGGCGCGGCGTTGCTGCGTCCGCAGCCAGTGGACTTTGAGCCGGGGGCTGCTTATGGTGCTCGTCTGCCGTCCGAGCTGTGGCGGTGGCCGATTCGTTATGACGAGTTTGAGCCGTGGCTGCAGCGGGCCGAACGCTTGTGTGGTGTGGCCGGGGCCCTGCAGCGTGATTTTCAGCCGTGCCGGGCTGCAGACGGCGGGGGGCTTCCGTCCGAATTGCCGCTCGCTCCCATCAACCAGCGTGTCCTTGGCCGGCTGCAGCGTGCGGGCCATCATGTTTGGCGACTGCCGCTGGCGATTGATGCCGATCGCTGTCTGCGCTGCGATCAGTGTGCGGGCGTTCCCTGCCCCACGGGCGCACGCTGGTCCGCTCTGCGGGTGCTGACGACGGCCGGGCAGTCCTGTCGCAGCCTGATTCTCAAACCACGTACGGAAGCAGTCCGGCTGGAGCATGCGGCCGGTCGCATCGATGGTCTGGAAGTCTGCAATCGGGACGACGGGCGACACTATCGCATTCGGGCGCGGCGGTATGTGCTGGCTGCGGGGGCCATTGGTACCGCGGCACTCCTGCTGGCATCGGGAATTGAGCATGCTCAGCTTGGCAGAAACTTTATGTACCACTGCTCACCGGTGGTTGTTGGCCTGTTCCTGAGCTCGACCGGCGGGCGACGGACTTTCATCAAGCAACTGGGGGTCTCGGACTATTACAATGGAACCCCCGACTTGCCGCAAAAGATGGGTATTGTGCAGTCACTGCCGGCTCCCGGCCCGGTGCTGCTTGCCAAAAACGGCCTGCGAGCCCTGCCGGTGCCGTTGAGGCAGTGGCTGCGTGACCACATGCTGCCCATGGTGGGAATTGTTGAGGATCTGCCCAGTCCGGAAAATCGGGTGCAGCTGTCCGGTGACGGGCAGATCCATCTGCACCACAGATTTTCTGCATTTGACCTGCAGCGGGCAGGTGCGCTGACCCGCGGCATCAGCCGGCTGCTGAAGACTGCCGGCGCCCGCCTGACTGTCGCGGGGAAAATGCCGCCGGCCGAACATGTGGGGCATCAGTGCGGCACAGCCCGCTTCGGACATAACCGGCAGCACGCAGTGCTCGACCCGCAGTGTCGAACGTGGTCCCATCCGGAACTGTATGTTGCCGACGCGTCCTTCATGCCAACTTCACTTGGAGTTGGTCCGGCCTTAACAGTCATCGCCAATGCTCTGAGGGTTGGAGAGATTTTGTGCAACGAACTTTGATGTGTTCAGTCCGTCGGCAGAGGGAGCTTGACTGATGGGAGTCCGACTGGAACAGTTTCGCCAGGCGCGCAGAATTCACGGTGGTCTGGCAGGTCTGCTGACCGCTGCTGCCGGAGTGCACCTGAGTCGTCTGCCAATTCCCGGCAGGGCGCTGCGAAAACGCGTGTATTCCATGATGTACGGGGGAAAGTATGGAGCACTTGATGAGTCGGAGCTGGAGCAGCCACTGACGGAGTATCGTTCGATCAACGAATTGTTTACGCGGGGTGTGCGTGATGAACTGCGGCCGCTCAGCGAACGAACCGACGTCCTGCTTTCCCCGGTCGATGCCACTGTGCAGGATGAAGGACTGATTCAGCAGCACACCGTGCTCACTGTGAAGCAGATCCCCTATGTGCTGGATTCTCTCTGCCCCGAAACGGATACAACAGCCTTCAACAACGGCCGATTTGCCATTCTGTTTCTATCGCCCCGGGACTGTCACCGTGTCTATTCGCCGGCAGACTGTCAGCTGACTCGGGTTGTGCATGTGCCCGGATGCCGGCTGCTGGTGCACCCGCCGTATCAGACGTCCGAGTATCCGGTGTTTTCGCTCAATGAACGCCTCGTGATGGAGTTGCAGACGGATCAAGGTCGGGTGCTGGTGATTCTGGTTGCCGGCTGGGGTGTGGGCTGCCTGACTCATCCATTTCCGCTGCCGTTGCCAATTCGACGTCGTACCACATCGGTGTGTGAACTGACGCCGGCGAGGAGCCTGAAGCGGGGTGAATGGATGGCAACTTTTGAACTGGGGTCGACTGTGATTGTTCTGGCCGAAGGGGGACGCACCGAACGCATCCTGTGTCCTCGTGATTCGATCACGCGAATTCGTCAGCCGCTGTTTGAACTGGCCTCCGGGGTGCGACGCGGGGAGTCGCATTCATGAGTCAATTGCTGACGGTGGACGAACCCGTTCAGGCCGAGATGCGCAGCACAACATTGCTGCTGGGAGGCTCGCAGTTCCCCCAGTTTTCGAGGCGACTGTCCGAACTGCTGGCGGAATCCGGGCAGCACGTGGTCGAGGGCGCGATCCCGGCATCCGTGAATCTCCGCAAAGAGCTGACTGCCGCTTCGCTGCGAGTGATCTGGATCCTGGACGCCTGTTCGGCAATGGAGTGGAAGCCCCTGCGGGCTGTACTGCAACAGGCAGCCGGGCATCGTGTATCGCTGTGTGTGCTGCTTGCGGGCGGAGCATTTCGCCCGCCGAATCCGCATTGGCAGACCGAATTGCGGGAGTTGCAGGCGGAGACACGGGGATTCGGGATTCGGGAAATTCTGCTGCTTGGCTGCGGTGTGCTGACGGTGGATGACGCGCACGTCCCTGAACAGCTTCGAATACCCCGCTGGCTGGCGCCGCTGCTGCCATGTTCTGCGACGCTGCCGTGTCTGTCAGCAGTGCGGCTGGCGCAGGTGCTCACCGGGGAATTTACTGGTGAGTCGTCGCTGCCAGTTGCTGGTTTGCGCCGACTGACGATACCGGGACGACGGTATTCGCTGAGACAACTGCTGCAGCGCGGGCGCGGCAGGACTGCAGGATCTTTGCTGGCAGCGACAATTGCCAGCATCGCCGCGTACTGTGGTGCAGGCGTGCTGGTGAGCCTGCTGTTTGCAGTAATGGTTCGTCAGGGCCGGGGCTGGACCTCGCTGCTGGTACAAACCGTGCGACCACGGTCGAGTGGTGAACTTCTGGAACTGTATAACCGCTGGAGCTGGCCGGACGTGCAACTGGCTGGCTGGAATAATGGAGTGGTGCATTTTGGCTGGAAGTTTCCGGGCCGCACGGTGGTTGCCACGTCGGCCAGCGGACGGTGTCTGCGTGTGGGGCGTGAAACGGTCACCGTCGATGGTGGTGTGCCGCTGAAGCGGGTGTTACTGGCGCTGCAGGCTGTTGGACGCGGTCTGCCGGTTGTGCCCAATTTCTCCTGGATCAGCATGGGAACTGCGTTCTTTGTGCCGGTGCATGGTTCCGGCAGCCGCATGTCAACACTCGGACAGGCGGTGGTCCGAGTTCTGGTGTACGACGCGGCAGTCGGGTGTTTGCGGAGGCTGCATCGTGACGATCCGGAGTTTCAGCGGATGATGTATGATCGCAGTCGGCCTTTGCTGCTGCTGCGGATGACGCTGCAGACACAGCAGCCGCTGAAGTATGCTGTACGGGAGGAATCGCTGCAGGATCCCGCCGCTGACGAACTGCTGCTGGCGTTCGCTGATCCGCGGGCGGCGAATGTGGAGGTGCGGAAGGCGCGAGCCATCGATCGCGACGTGATTGTGCGAAGGTTTGATGCCGAGCCGGCAGATGCAGGTGGCGGCGAGCTGCCGCGTGATCGGCTGGGCAGCCTGTGGGATCGCATCGAGGAAACTCCGGTGGCAGGGTGGCTGTTTCACTGGTTCGTGCGCAGTTTTGCATTTCACGTGGAATTACTGATGTCACCCGAACAGTTTCGGGTGTTCTGGGAACATCACAGGCGACTGCCGCTGGCCAAGATTCAGCTTCGTCGCATGCTGCGGGACGGCATCGAGAATTCTGCCTGTCGCGACTGTGACTGCATCTGTGCCGATCTGTTCATGCTGCGAGGTAAACGCCATGTCTTTACTAAGTTCATCGCTGAGCATTTGCCCGCAGTCCGGACAAACCCGGGAAAGCAGAGCCTGTGAGGAGCGGGCAGCTGAACTGGAGGCGGTTCTCGAGACCTGCGAAGAGCTGATTCGTCTGCGGATCCCCAACCTGCTCAGACTGTACCTGAATCCGTGGGTGGTGCAGACCTGTACGGTGCTGGCAGCAGCGGTCGGGTGGAAGTTTCCGGCCGCTGCTGAGCAGCGATATCCGTCGTTCCTGGCAAATTCCGGAGCAGAAGCGCTGAGTGGCGCGGTGAAACTGGCGCGATTTCATCAGCACCGAGTTCAGCAGCGGCACTGCGGGCCACCGGATTCCTCCGTTTTGTTCATCGGTGACGAGCTGCCCAGTGATTTTGCCGAGCTGGAAACAACTGGCAATGGCACGGATTCGGGATCGACGGGCCTGATTCCACTGGCCCGTTGTTGCTGCGAGCGGAAGGCGATACAGGAGCTGGCATACCCGGGCTTCGTGCCCGCGGCGATTGTCATGTCCGCTGCTGAGGTGTGTGCAGACAGTCCGCTCATGCGGCATCTGCAGCAGTATCAGCTTCGCGGAGGTCTGGTGATCGTGCGGCTGAGGGCCGAGGATCTGGTCGTGCCGGCAGATGATACCCTGCAACTGGTGCCGGACATTCTGGTCTTTGACGATACTCTGACTGCCCGTCAGGTGCCATTTGGCGCCTTCACGGCGCGTCGGACGCTGTACGGTCCGTGGATGACGGGAAAGCTCAGCACGTTTCACAGCACCACGTTTCAGCCCAATACCGTTTCCACCCGGCATCTGCTGCGGTGTCTTCCGAACCTCGCTCCGGGGCTGTATCGCCGGGTGCAGCCGGAGCTTGATTTGCTGCTGCGGGATCATCAGGTGCTGCGGCGTACTTTTGGGGAACTCTTCAGTCCGTCGCTGCTGCGAGTGATCTGTGCGGCGGGGTTTGTGGAACACGATGTCACAGTTCATGGCCATTACGTCAGTACCGGTTCGCGACGACTGTTTGACGGTATCGGAGGTGTGGCGTGCAGTCTTCGCGGACATAACCCGGAGGCCTGGCCTGATGAGCTGCGTGGTCTGGCGGACGGCTGTATTCGCAGTGAGCTTGGGCTGCGATTGCGGGCATTGACGGGACTGCCTCGGTACGTCCCGGCGGTCAGCGGTGCCGGCGCTATTGAGGCGGCACTCCGCATGGCGCTGACAGTCCAGTTCCCGCGGACTCATGTCATCATTATGCGGGGTGGCTATGCGGGCAAGACGCTGGTGGCACTGACCGGGACGGAGCGACAGAAGTATCGCGAGCGACTGGGCCCGCTGTATCCTCATCGTATCTGCATTGATCCCTTTGCTGTGGATGCGTGTGAGCAGCTGCGGCAGGCGGTCCGCGACTTTCCAGTGGCCGCCATTCAGCTCGAACTGATCCAGGGGGTTGGTGGAGTCCGGGCGGTTCCCGCGGAGGTTTTGGAGAGTGTGGCGACCGTGTCGGAAACGGCGGGGGTCTGCGTAATTGTCGATGAAATTCAAACAGGGATGCACCGCACCGGCCCCTTTGTCCGCACCTGTCAGACACCTCTCAGGCCCGATTTTCTTGTGCTGGGCAAGGGGACCAGTGATATGCTGTTCCCGTTCGCTCTGACGATGTATTCCGAGCGGGTTCATGAGCGACTGCAGCGTTTGGGCAGCGGGCTGCCGGACCGAATGCAGGAACTGTATGGATATGAAACTGGTTACCGTGGTGTGCTGAACACGCTGCGACGTTGGGAGCAGCAGCCGGTGCAGTCGCAGGTAGAAACGGCGGGGGCACTGTATTCGCGTTATTTGAGTCAGGGACTGCAGATGCATCCCCGGGTCAGCGAAGTGCGAGTCTTTGGGCTGCTGATTGGAATTGAACTGAACCTCAGGCACACACTGACCGCCCGACTGGGCCTGAAACCGGCTCAGTTGTATCTGCTGCGGATGATGCAGCACCGGCGATTTCCCCTGCTGATGGGGTACTGTCAGTATGAACCTCAGATCCTCAAATTCACGCCGCCGCTGACGGTGACGGAAGCAGAGATTAAGGCTTCGGCCGAGGCAATTGCTGACGCCCTGTCGACGTCCCAGCCGCGTTTGCTGGGGTGCGGACTGCAGTCCTTGCTGCGTTCGCGAAGATAACGGAAGTCCTGCCAGCAGCCCCCGAACAGGAGACAGACAGATGTCCGCGGAGAATACCGGTCAGCCGTCAGCCACCGTGAGGCTGAGCATCCTGAGCATTGATTTTGATGAGGTCTACCAGCGGCATCTGGGGCGGCACAGTCAGTTTGGTATCAATGTGCTGCACCTCATTGCCGTGTACGGGGTGTACTTTTCAATATTCTCGGTTGCCAGGTCAACAGTTGCCGCGGCGTTTCCGCAAATGACGTGGTCGGAACTGACGGTGCTGTTGTTTGGGCTGGCTGTCCCGTGGCTGGCAGTTCTGATGTGGAATGTGCGGACGGGTGCGCTGCTGTTGTCGGTTCTGTCAGCGATTTTGCTGAGTCTTGCTGCGGCTGTGTGGCCATTGCCTTTCTGGCTGGCCATAGCGTCGCTGCCGGCGTGGCATCAGCTGCAGCAGCTGAGTCATCGGTGGTACACTGAGCATCGCGATATGTCACGCTTCGCTGCCGGGTATCCAAAGGGGGCGCGACTGGTGATCATGCTGGCGGTGTTTGAGTTGCCAATTCTGCTGCAGTACTTCCTTGCTGGTGACTGCGAGCCCCAGTCAGGTTCGTAGCTGCAGGGGCCAGCATCAGTGCCAGCCATGTCCACCAGAAGGTGCGTCCGTGGGGCGAGATGCCCGTCTGATCCTGTGTGACATCGCGGCTGATCCGGTGAACACAGTGACTGTTTCTCTTAACGGACAGCCAACGAATTCATCACAAATCCATTATCTTTGGCTAACGCTTTTCTCAGTTGATTTTCATCAAATCGACAACGTACGCCAACGGATTCTTCAAGAACGGCAACGAAACTTTCGCCGCGGTTGCCATGGCCGGATTTATCTGTCTGCGTGTGGCAGGCAGTTGCCGTTTGTGTGTG
>SXXK01000002.1 GCA_005791255.1 Planctomyces sp. | reverse complement strand
GGCAGGGCAGCTGCTGACCAGCGAGCTTGTGGAACAGGCACGTCGTGAAGCGATCGCCGACTGGATCACCACGGGACTGACTCCGGGGCAGATCCTGGCCCTGCAGAACGCCACCGTGCAGATCACCGATCTGAATTCCGAAGGGGCCTTCGGATTCGCCGGCAGCCGACTGATTCAGCTGGATGACGACGCACTCGGCTTTGGCTGGCATGTGGGCAGCGGACCGGTCCCGACCGGAGCCGTGGATCTGGGCACCGTGATGCGTCACGAACTGGGCCACATTCTGGGATACGGTGATCTGGACCCTGCCACGGCGGGCGGCAGCATCATGTCGGGCACGATCCTGCCGGGTGAGCGACGAACGGTTCCCATCAACGCGGCGGAAGCACCTGAGGTGTCTGCCAGTGATGTTAAAGCACCAGTCGGTCTAACCTCAATTCCTTCCGAGGTCAAAGTCAACAATTGCATCGCCGACGTAAACTTTGCGGGAGCACACGGGATTTTTGCTGCTGCCCCATCTTCAGTACCGGCGCAAGGTGGCAGCAGACCTGGAAGAAGGTCAGCCGCATTGGCAACGGTTCTGCCGCGGAGCAGCCACAGCCTTGCTGGTTCCGATGTGATCCCAGAGTGCCAGAACCAACACAATCTGGAGTCGCTGGACGAGATCTTCGCTGACCTGCTTTGGGAATTCTGAGTCCTCTGAAACGACTGGCAAGACCGTGCCTGAAACGCAACCGGCAAGCCGCACTCCGGCAATATCTGCCGAAGCTTTTGCTGCGAATAGTGGAATGGGGGTACTGCGCGATTCTTAACAATTCCAATTGCGTTGACTTGTCTGATTATGACGATTGACACAGCGTCGTTCACCGGATTTTCATAGTCGAATACAATCGCTGTCGCATGATCTAAACCAAAGATCATCGCCAAACCCGCAATTGGTGCCGCCTTGAACTCGCGATTTCAACTGATTTCACGTATCGCACTCTGCATTTGCCTGTCGCACCCCGTGCTGGCTGATGACCAGAGTCTTTCAGAAGTGGGATTCATCAGCACGAGTGAGGCTGCTGAAGCGGGCGACAGCTTCACCTCCGTTCTGGTTGATCTTGAGCGACGGCTGCAACAGGTGGAGGAGGAGAACCGGATGCTCCGCGAGCGTCTGGAGCCAGCCTCGACGCCAACCCCTCCAACTGAGCCGGCAATCGATGATTCCGGCCTCCCGGTTTTTCTGCAGCAGAATCCACCGGATGGTCAGGCTAAGCCGGTCACAGCCGAGCCGAAGAAAGAGAAGAAATGGTTCGAGAAATATACGGTTCGGGGTTACACGCAGCTGCGGTTCAACGACGTCCTCGACAGCGATGGACGCGGAGCCGCTCACCTCGTGGGCGACAGTTCTGTTGGTGACCGCCAATCTTTCCTGCTGCGTCGTGTGCGACTGATCATTCAGGGTGATGTTTCGGAGCATGTTTCCCTGTATTTTCAACCGGACTTTGCTGCCTCTGTCCCCGGCAGCCCTGACAACGCACAATACGCACAGATCCGAGACATGTATGCGGACGTCCATCTGGATGATCTGAAGGAACTGCGATTCCGCATCGGTCAGTCCAAGGTCCCGTACGGCTGGGAAAACCTGCAGTCAAGCTCGAATCGCCTGCCGCTGGACCGCAACGATGCCATGAACAGTGCGGTGCGCAACGAACGCGACCTCGGGATTTTTTTCTACTGGACGCCTGTGGAAGTTCAGGAATTCTTCAAATACGTGAATGATGCCGGGCTCAAAGGGTCCGGCAACTACGGGTTATTTGGTGTCGGTGTGTACAATGGGCAAGGCGGATCGCTGCGAGAACAGAATGATAATCTGCACACTGTTGCGCGAATCACACTGCCGTTCGAATACGGCAATGGTCGCCATGCAGAAGTGGGCATGCAGGGTTATGTCGGTCAGTATGCAGTGCTGTCATCGCCAATCAGTCCGCTCGGAGTTGGCGCGGCTGTGCGACCATCCGGAACACTGGAAGCAAACAATGAGCAGGGATTGCAGGATGAGCGACTGGCATGGACGTTTGTTGCTTATCCAGAGCCGATTGGCTTCCAGGCGGAGTGGACAGTCGGTAATGGCCCAGCATTGAATGCTGCCCAAACCGCAGTTGAGGTCCAGTCTCTCAGTGGCGGCTATGCAATGGTCATGGCACGCAGAAAACTGCGTAAAGGCGAATTGCTGCCTTTTGCCCGGTGGAACTATTTCAATGGTGGTTACAAGACCGAGCGAAATGCTCCCATGAGCAATATCGAGGAATGGGAACTGGGGCTGGAGTGGCAGTTTTCGAAGAGTCTTGAACTGGCTACTGTCTACACGCTGACCGATCGCACAAATACGACCGCTCTCAGCTCAGCGAATACTCGGTCCTACCAGCAGTTCGAGGGCCAACTGCTGAGATGTCAGCTGCAGGTCACCTGGTAACCCTGTTGTGGTGAAACCGGTCACGGCCTGGTCAGAAATCCACCTGTGCTCGCAGGCCGAACATGTCCGTCTGACTCTGATCACTGCCGGGCACACTCGCCCGAGCGTGAACGTAGTTGAACACCAACTTTGTATTCGGGTTCCAGTACCAATTGACGCCCGCCGTCCAGTCGGTCAACTGTCCCCCCTGAATACCGTTGTCATTCAGATTCAGCCACGAAAATCTGGCAGCCACTTCCCACGCGCCCGAGCCACCTGCAGCGTTATACCCAAAGTTCTCCTTTGGAATCACTCGATCAATGGTTCCCAGCCTGCGATCATATGGTCGGTGCTCACCCGTCAGAAACCAGCCCGCCTGAGCATACACGCCGGGCAGGGCACAGGACTGCCCCTGAAAATCGCACATCGTGACCATGGCCTCAGACTGCAGACTGATCGGACCATCGACCCACAGCAGTTCCGAGCCCACGACGTTGTAGGAGGAAAGATTGAGATTGCCGGTGGCCAGAAAGAACGGTGTCCCGTTGGCTCCGCCTGGAACGGCCTGTCCGCTGGTCCCCACAGCCCCGGGGCCATTTGCTCCGATGTAGAACTCCGGTATTGTGCGAAAGTCATATGTCTCATCGGGCGGAGCATGGAAGAAGTGCCCGGCCGCCAGGTGCAGATAGCGTTTTCCATCCTCTTCCCACATCGGCAGCATCGTGGCTCGCTCGGCCGTGCCCCAGCCCCCATCGTCTGTCAGAGTACCCCCAAACTGATCCTGCCCGGATCGGAACACGGATGCAGCCCACGTCGCATACAGTTCCTCAGTGTGATCATAGAACCCCACCCCCATATGGCGAAATGGGGTAAATGGCTGAAACAGCAAACTGCGTTCCATGAAGGTCGTGTAACGGAAACTGCTGACGACTTCGAGGCCGAACGGTTGTTTCCACTGGCCGATACGTACATTACCCAGCAGTGGCACCTGAGTCTGCTCAACCCAGACATCCGTAAATGTTGGTCGCCCAAAGAATCCAAAATCCATCTGAAAGAAGTAGTTGGATGTCTCGGTGATACTTCCTTTGGCCGACAGTCGAGCGCGGCGAAAGTCAGCGCCATCCTGAATATCGCCATATTTCTGACGACTGGCGAGGTCCTGCTGAATCCAGCCCACGTCGGCCTGAAAGACTCCGTTGATCGTTACCGAAGGCAGCGTTTTTTTGGCTGACTTCTCGCGCAGTTCCCTGACCATCTCCTCAAGTTCGGCCAGACGCTGCTCTATGACACTCTCAGTGTCGGGTGATTGCAGCAGGCCCGAACTTTCAGTATTCACCTCGAGGCCATAGGCCTGCTCAGATACAACGATGCTTTGCTGACCAAACAGTCCGCTGCACAGGGCCATTACCAGTGAAACACCGACCAAACGTGCCTGCTGGATGCGGAATTTCCTGCTCATAAAGACAACTCCCAGGGATAATGTGCAGAGGAAATGGCCAGCCCTGACGCAGGATGCCCGGACCAGCCACGCGGTAAAAAGATCGACAGCCTTTCTCAACCGGCGTCAAATCGATTACATTCGGTAAGTAACTGCTAATTGAAGCAACCGCTCTTTTTGCCAAATTCCACCCCGTCCACTCACATTACCACGCACGTCCTTTGCAGTGGAGCCCGCTGTGACATCGATTCTCCGCCCCTTCCTCCTGCCGCCGCTCCTGATTCGCCTGCTGCTTTCCGCACTGGCAACCACATTCCTCCCGAATGCAGCTGCAGCGGACGAAATTCAGCTCATTGCCACAGGCGAGGGCAGTTCTGCACCACTGCAGCCGCAGTGTGCGGTGGATCCCGCGGGGAAAGTGCACGTGATCTTCGGCCGGGGCAATGAGGTCTGGCACTGTCGCTCGCTGGACGACGGTACCGGGTACACGCAGCCGAAGCCGGTATTTTCGGTACCAAACCTGTCACTTGGGATGCGACGCGGACCGCGCATCGTGGCTCTGAAGAACCGACTCGTCATCACAGCGATCGGCGGACCTCAGGGCAAGGGACGTGACGGTGATGTACTTGCATGGGCGTCTCAGGATCAGGGTCGCAGCTGGGCAGGCCCGACTCGCGTCAACGATGTGGAGGCCTCAGCTCGCGAGGGCCTGCACGCGATGGCAGGTGGCCAGCCGAATCCGGCCGAGCCGCTCGAAGCAGTCTGGACAGTGTGGCTGGACCTGCGTAATCGGCGTACCGAGATCTGTGCGGCTCGCTCTGCTGACGGCGGCCTGACCTGGGGACCGAACCGCATCCTGTACACGAACCCGGAGAAGAATGTCTGCGAGTGCTGTCATCCGTCCGTAGTGGTGGACGGACAGCGCGTGCACATTATGTTTCGCAATTCGCTGGATGGAAATCGCGACATGTACGTGATGAGTTCGGTTGACGGTGGCACAACTTTTTCGGCTGCTGAACCGGCGGGCCGTGGCCACTGGAAACTCAATGCCTGTCCGATGGACGGGGGAATGCTGGCAGCCTTCGGCGGTAAGTCTCCGACGGCGATCTGGCGACGTGAGGGAAACGTGTATCAGAGTTCCGCTGGTGAGCCCGAGCAGTTGCTGGGACCGGGCGATCAACCTTGGATCACGGTGGGAGCAAACGGCGCATGCCTTGCATGGACTGCTGGAAAAACTCGTAATCTGATGCTGCAGCGACCCGGAGCAACTGCCCCGGAATTGATCGCACGGGAGGCTGGATTTCCCGTCATGGCCTCGGGAGGACTGGTGTCTCGGACGGTCCTCGTGTGGGAACAGCGGCAGTCGGACAGGCAGACGGTGCAACTGCTGAATGTGCAACTGAAGCGGGTCGCGGGGGTCATTCCCTGAATGAATTTCCCCGAAAACCAGCCATTTCGGCGATTCTGCACGGTTTTCTGCGAACCGGAAACCAGGATCGTGCTTGAGTTTCCAGCCAAACTTCGTCACTATGCAGGGTTTGTGCCCTCGAGGCTCAGATTTTTACAGACCAGTCCATGGCCGAAAGAAGCTCACGGAATGTCGAAGGAAGAAGCGATTCAGGTTGAAGGCAGTGTGATTGAGGCGCTGGCGAATACTCAGTTTCGAGTAGAGCTGGAGAATGGGCATCAGGTGATGGCTCATGTGGCCGGCAAGATGCGGAAGCACTTTATCCGTATTGTTCCCGGAGACCGCGTTGTGGTGGAAGTATCACCCTATGACCTGAAGCGTGGTCGAATCGTTTATCGCGAGAAATAACATTTCGGATAGTTTTGCGGCCGCCGTTTGGGGCCCTTTGATCGGAGCAGCCTGCCAGTGTCCCAGGGGACGGTTCAGCTTCCGTTCGTGCAGTTGTTCACGGACGGTGCCTGCAGTGGCAATCCGGGC
>SXXK01000362.1 GCA_005791255.1 Planctomyces sp. | reverse complement strand
GTGGTTCACAACACCACCTCATTCGTGCCCATTCGTGTCCCTTCGCGGTTCACAACAACCCCTAATTCGTGCCAATTCGTGTCCATTCGTGGTTCAAAACACCACCTCATTCGTGCCCATTCGTGTCCATTCGTGGTTCACAACAACCCCTAATTCGTGCCAATTCGTGTCCATTCGTGGTTCAAAACACCCCGTCATTCGTGGTTCAAAACACCCCTGACATCATCAGCCATGGACGGCTATGAATAATTCACAGCACAACCTCACCGCCCCCGAGCTGCTGCTCGCAGAAAATCAGCGACTCCGCGCTGACCTCGAACTCCTGCACGCACTGCAGCTGCTGCACCAGTCGATCACGCTCGCCACCACACCCGCACAGATCCACGATGCACTGGCACAGGATGCCCCCGTCCCGCTGCAGGCTCACACGGCACTCGTGTGCCAGCAGTCCGAACGCGGACCGTGGATCGCTCTGACAGGGCCCGGCGGAGCTCAGCTCAACCAGCGTGCCGACGCCGTCCAGCACACACTCAACACCGTCGCCCAGCACTTCCGGCAAACAGCACCCGACACGCCGGCCGGCACAGCCTCCAGCACAACACACACGCTGGTACTGCCAGTTTCAACCATCGCGCAGCAGACCACCGCACTCTGCCTTGAATCGCTCACCCCGTGGACTCCCCGACGCCTCGAACTGGCAAACGCACTCGTCCGCCACGCGGACCACTGCCTGCAGGCACTCGCAGCCGGCCCGGCGAAGACCACAGCCGCGGCCACCGCTGAAACGGCCAGGTCCCTGCCCGCAGCATTCGCGGTGCGGAACAAACGTCGACTGCAGATCGCTGCCGTCGTGCTGGTCATCGCACTGCTGCCGCTGCAGTTGAAGATTCCTGCCACGGGAATTCTGGAACCGGTCAATCGGCAGCGACTGTACGCCTCGGAATCCGGAATCGTCACTGAACTGCCGGTGTCGGACGGACAGGCAGTTCGGCCCGGAGATGTGCTGGTGCGATTACGCAGCGACGAACTGGAACTGCAGCAGGCTGAGCTGCTGGGGGCTCTTGCAGAATCGCAGGCTCGACTGGCAGCCCTGGAAACCGCTGCTGCCCGCGGATCCGCCACTGTCAACGCTCTTTCTGTCGAATCGGAGCAGGCAGAACTGCGAGCCCGGATATTGTCGCTGGAGCAGCAGCGAATTGTTCTGCAGCGACGCCTCGAATCGCTGGTGCTGCGAGCCTCCACGGCCGGCACGGTGATCGGCCGTGATCTGCAGCAGCGATTCGTCGGTCGCCCGCTGCAGCGAGGCCAGGTGCTGCTGGACGTCGTCGCAGCCGAAACACCGTGGCACCTGCAGCTGGACATCGCGGAAACCGATCTGCGGCACGTGCTGAATGCATCGCGGCAGGGGTCGCAGTCAGTGGTACAGGTCAGCTACTTTACAGAAACCAGCCCGGAACAGGAACGCAGCACACGACTGGCCTCGATCGGCACTGCCGCAGAGCTCAACGCTCGCGGCGAATGGAAAACGCGAATCACCACCCTGGCCGCTCCGCTGACGGCGCCCGAGCGACCGGGGGTCGGAGTTCAGGCGAGTGTTTCATGTGGCCGTCGGCCTTTGCTGTACATACTGCTGCGTCGAGCCTTCGACGTTGCCCGGCGCACGATACTGCTGCAGGGAGTTTACTGAATCATGACGCACTGCCGTTTCCGCAGTCCCTGTCACCTGTCACTGCTGGCGCTGCTCGCCTGCGCTGGTTTGCCGCTGCCGGTGATTGCCCAGCAGCCGGCGAATGTTTCCAAAAGCGCTGCAGCAGTCATCACGGCCCGTGCCTGTCGGGTGCAGCCCGGGGACGCGGCCGATATCCCGTCTCCGGAACGCGGACCGCTGCTGAAACTGCTGGTGGAGCAGGGCAGTGTGGTACAGCAGGGTGACGTGCTGGCTGAGCTGGATCAGGACGAAGCACTGCTGGCATTGAAGCTGGCCGAACAGGAATTGCTGGCGGCGCAGCAGAAGCAGGCCAGCAGCCGGCTCGGGCAGGTGGCGGCAGCGGCACTGGCCGAAGCGGAGCGGCAGAGCGAGCAGGCGGCACTGGACGCCCAGCAGGCTCAGTTGTCCGCAGCAGATACCAGCAGTATGCGGCTGGCAGCGGCGAAGGAAGCGGAAGCGGCCGGGGCATTGGAGCTGGCTGAAGCCAGTCGCCGAGCTTCCCCGCGGAGTGTCAGCGAACGCGAATATCTGGCACTCACGTCGCAGCGCGACCAGGCAGTCATTGCCACGCAGCAGGCAAAGCATGAAACCGAACTCGCGGCCCTGAAGGCTCGCAGCATGGCCAAGATTGCTGAACAGCAGCTGGCGGCTGTCGCTCGACTCAGGCTGCTGCTGGAAACGGCCGAAGGCACGGAGCGGGCCGAGCTGGCGCAGCTGGATGTCATGAAGACGACCGTGGAAATTGCACGGCAGAAAGTGCAGCGGCGGCGACTGGTGGCTCCGTTTGCCGGAATCGTCACGGAACGCCGCAAGGCGGCCGGAGAATGGCTGGAACCGGGCGAGCCGGTGCTGCGACTGATTCAGACCAGCCGGCTGATGATTGACGGAGTTGTTTCAATTGAGGAATCGCAGCGACTGCAGGCCGGTCAAACAGCGCGGGTGCGGCGTGTCGCAGCAGCAGCCGCGGCTGCCGCAGCAAACAGTGACGTTGTCGTGGCCAGACTGATTTTCGTCAGTCCGGAAGTGGACGCGCTGAATGATGCGGTGCGAGTGCGGGCGGAGGTGCCTCAGCCGCCGGCCTGGCTGCGGCCGGGAGCTCAGGTGCTGCTGGAGATTGTTCCATGACGACCGGGCTGCAGCTGCCGGAACGATCAGCCAGCGGGGGCATTCCGCTGCTGCTGCGTCCGGATCTGGACATCCTGCCGGTGCACACGATCCACGGTGCCGGCTGGCTGCTGCGTGACCCGCTGCGGCTGTCGTATTTTGAAGTGTCACCGGCGGGACTGCGTTTCCTGCAGTTGCTGAACGGCTGGCGTTCACTCAGCGATCTGCAGCAGGCACTGCAGCGGGAGTTTCCGGGGGAACAGATTACGGCCGAGGATTTGCTGGGGTTGCAGCGGAGTGCATTGCAGGCCGGGTTGCTGAGGACGATCTGGCCGCGACGGAGCGTGTTTGGAGTCAGTGCAGGGGGCGCGGAACACGCGTGTTCGAAATCCGCTGCGGTGGGGTTCGAATCGTGGCAATCGGCACGAAATCTGCTGTCCCGCTGGGGCCTGCAACGACTCAGTTTTCGCTGGCGGGGACCGGATCCGACGCCACTGCTGAACTGGCTGGTTCCGCGGCTGCAGCGAGCGTGGCATCCTCGGATTGCGCAGGTCCTGTGTGGCTTTGTGCTGCTGGCTTTTACCGCGGTGCTGCTCTCGCTGTCGCAGCTGCGGTCTGAGCTGCCGGATCTGGCTGCGCTGCTGACCGTCAGCAATCTGCTGGCACTGGCGGTGGCCGTCACGGTGGCCAGGGTGCTGCACGAGCTGGGTCATGCGATCGCCTGCCGCTGGTTTGGCGGGGAGTGTCATGAATTGGGAGTCATGGTGATTGTGTTTTTTCCGCTGCTGTACTGTGATGTCAGTGATTCGCGGCGCTTTCCGACGTCACAGCGGATTCTGGTGGCCGCGGCCGGTATTGTGGCGGAGCTGTTGATTGCGGCGGTGTCGGCAGTGCTGTGGCTGCTCAGTTATCCGGGCTTTCTGCATTCACTGTTTTTGAATCTGCTGTTGTTTTGCAGTTTGAATACGCTGCTGATCAACGGCAATCCGCTGATGCGATATGACGGCTATTATGTGCTGTCGGATATGCTGGCGATTCCCAATCTGTGGCAGCAGGCGGCGGGTGCAGCGCGGCGTGCGGGCTGTCGGATTCTGCTGGGTCCGGCGCGAGTTGCGGACGACGCGTTGCCCGTCACGCCCGTGGCCGCAGCCGGGTTGGCATTACTGGGGGCAGCCATGCTGGTGTGGCGAGTTTCGGCGACTCTGACGCTGCTGATTGTGCTGTATCGGCTGCTGGAACCGGCGGGCCTGGAATCGGCGGTGGTGTTGCCGGCTTCGGCCAGCCTGCTGCTGGGGCTGCCTGGGCTGGCGGCTGGGGTGCGGAATCGTGTGTCAGAAGCGGTCAGTCCCGCTCGTGCTCGCCGGGGTCTGTGGGCGACCGTGGGCGTTGTGCTGGTGCTGTTGTGCGTGCCGTTTTCGTGGCCGGCCAGTGTGCCGTGTGTCCTGACGCCGGGTCGGGCAGCGGCGGTCTATGCGAAAGCACCGGGCGAACTGGTGTGGTCAATCGCCGCGGGGTCCGTAGTGCGGGCGGGCGACGTGCTGGCCGAGTTTCGGAATGCCGAGCTGGAGCAGCAGCTGGCAGCGGCTCAGGGTTTGCGAACACAGCGGCAGGCGACGGTCCGATCACTGCAGAATCGTCAATTTGCGGAATCGACTGCGGCTGCGGCGCTGCCGGCAGCGGAAGAATCCCAGAAAGCGGCGGACGAGCGATATCAGACGCTGCGAGCGGCGTATGGCGAGTTGACGTTGCGGAGCCCGCGCGCGGGTGTGGTGCTGCAGCCGCGAAATGTTCCGGCGGCGGCCGATGACGGGGAAACTGTGCGGACCTGGGACCGGTACGTGCTGGATTCCGGGACTGTTGGCGCGTGGGTAGAACCGCAGACTCTGGTGTGCTGGGTGGGGGATGCCGGGGATTTGCGAGTGGTGGCGATGTCGGAGCAGTCGGACGTGGAGCGACTGCAGTCAGCGGGGGCGGAAGCTCGAGTCATCCTGTTCGCGCGAACGGACATGCGACTGGCAGCGGCGGTGGAGTCTGTGGGGACGTCGCCGGTACCGGCGGTGGATCGGGAACTGATCAGTGCGGGACTGGTAGCAGCGCGACCTGACGGCAGTCCATTGCAGCCCTTGTTTGCGACACAGCTGGCACTGACGGCAGCTTCGCCCTCCTCCGACCCGTTGGTGGCAGGATTACCTCCGCTGTATTCTGTGGGGATCGCCCGCATCCCGACCAAACCGGCCTCGCTGTTGGGCCGAGCGTGGCGACTGGCGCGACGAACCTTCCGCGTACCGGCCCTGCAGTGATTGCGTCGGCATCCCCGCCACCTGGTCCTCGTACTCATAATCACGCGCAGCCCACCACAAGCCCCCCTCGCCCCCAAACGGGGGAGAGGGGTC
>SXXK01000361.1 GCA_005791255.1 Planctomyces sp. | reverse complement strand
TTTTTTTGAGCTGTTTGTTTCGGTGTGAAGGGCTGACAGATGTATCGAATCTGGGTGGACGAGCAGCCATTGGACAGTGTGTTGCCGATGTTGTCGGGGGTTGCGGAGGTGGTGGGTCCGGGTGCGGATCTGGCTGATTTATCGCGTTGCGATGGTGCATTGGATCCTGGTGCGCGGTGGGATGCAGCGAGGATGGACTGCGGTGATCGGTTGCGGGTGATTTCGCGGATTGGTGTGGGTTATGACAATATTGATGTGGGGGCGGCGACGCTGCGTGGGATTCAGGTCTGTTACACTCCGCATGGTCCCACGGTATCGACTGCGGAGCATGCGATTGCGTTGATTTTTGCGGCGGCGAAGACGGTGGCTTATGCGGATCGGGATGTGCGTGCGGGTCGCTGGCATCGGGCATTTCGGACGGTGAAGGGGATGGAGTTGCGAGGGCGAGTGCTGGGTCTGGTGGGTGCGGGTCGGATCGGCATAGAGGTATCTCGGGTGATGCGGGCGGTGGGGATGCGTGTGCTGGTGTATGATCCGGCGTTGACAGCTGAGCGAGCTCGGGAGGAGTGTGTGGAGCGTGCGGGCAGTCTGGAGTCATTGTTATCGGCTGCGGACGTGGTGTCTTTGCATGCTCCTGCGACCGCCGAGACGCGGCATCTGATTAATGCTGCGAGGCTGGCGTGGATGAGGCCGGGTTCGATTTTGGTGAACACAGCGCGGGGGGCTTTGGTGGACGAGCGGGCTCTGGCTGAGGCGTTGCGGAGTGGCCATCTGGCGGCAGCGGGTCTGGATGTTTTTGAGCGTGAGCCGGTGGAGGCGAGCAACCCGCTGCTGGATCTGGAGAATGTGGTGTTGACGGATCACATAGCCAGTCACACGTGGGCCGGTCATCATCGGTTGTACGAGATGGCGGTGACGCAGTTGCTGCAGGTGCTGCGTGGTGAGCAGCCGGACTGCCCGCTGAACAGTGTGTGACGAACTGTCTGATGGGCTGACGATGCCGCTGTGTCAAGCCGATTCGCACGAGGACACTCGCGCTGGATGCTTCGTGCCAGTTGGCGTATTTCCCTGATTCAATACTCCATTGCTGCCCGACAAAATGGGCATTGGAATGGGGCGATTGGAACAGCCGGCTGACGGCTGTCAGATGACGTTCAGTGGCCGCATCATTTCATTGTCTTCGTGATCGAGGATGTGGCAGTGCCAGACGTAGTTGCCCTTGATATCGAAGAGTGCTTTGATGATGGTGATGTCGCCGGGGTAGCAGACGACGGTGTCCTTGCGTCCGGTTTCATGAGGTTCCGGTGGCAGCATGGGGATGGCTGCAGCAGCGGTATTTGTCATTGCGGCCATATTGCATGGCCTGATCGAACTGCATGGTTCCGAGCATACCCATGACAGGTCCGTTGAACGCCGGGCTGGAGGTGGATCCGATTTCGTTGAGGGACACTTTGCGGGTGACGGTTGAGGCGGGGAGTTTTGGTACAGCCGGCAGTTTGAGTTTTGCTACAGGACTGCCGGTACTGCCAGTGGTTGCCGGTACGGGAGGGGAGGTTTTGTTTTTTACGGTTTTGGCGGCCGGGTCCCACATGACTCGGAATTCCATCACCTGTCCGGTGGTGGCGGGGTCCGCGCTGACCATATCGGCCATGCCGCCGAAGGGAGCATCCGGGCCGAGGTTGAGCAGTTGAACTTTTGTGCCGACCGGCAGTGTTGAGAAGTCGATGATCACGTCGGCTCGTTCACCGGCTGCCAGCAGCAGCTGCGTGGACTTGACGACGGTGGGCAGGAAACCGCTGTCGCTGCCGATCTGGTGAAATGTCCCGCCGTTGGACAGTGTGAGAACGAGTGTGCGAGCACAGCAGCCGTTCAGCAGTCGGAAGCGATACTGGGATTTAAAGACATTCAGGTAAGGCCAGACTTTGCCATTGACGACCATGGCATTGCCGAAGAATTCGGGGTTCCAGACGGGGGGTACGTCAGTGGGGGTGACGGGGTCAGTGCTGCTGGGGCCGGTGTATCCATCGAAGTATTCCCGGGAGGTGGGGTAGAAGAGGCTGCCGTCGGCATTGAAGCAGCGGTCCTGGATGGCGAGCGGCACTTCGAAGGTGCCACGTGGCAGGTTGAGTGCAGTTTCGGTTTTATCGCGGAGGAGGTAGAAGCCGGCGAGTCCGGCGTAGACGTTGAGTCGGGTGGAGCCCATGGCGTGGTCATGGTACCAGAGTGTGGACGCGGGTTGATTGTTGTCGTAGATGTGGTCGCGGCTGCTGCCCGGAACGTACCAATGTTCGGGGAAGCCGTCATGTTCCTGGCGGGTGTGACCGCCGTGCAGATGTGTGATGGTGCGAACATCGGGGTTAGGGGTATTGAGCATGTAGTTGTAAGCGCCATCGAGTGTGGGATCGATGGGGAGGAGGTGTTTTGTGGGCAGTGCGCTGGTGAAGCGGACACGTGCAGCGACGCCGCTTTGAGCTTCGATGGTGACTCCGGGGTAGCTGCCGTTGTAGCCCCAGACTGTGGTCAGAGGCAGGCCGCTGTGCAGGCGGGTCTGGAACTGGGTCATGGTGATGGTGGTGGGGGTTTTCGAGTTGGGTCGAACGACGGCTGGGATCGGCAGCGGATCGATGAATTTTGTGAGTACCGATGTATCGATCGGCATGGGCAGTGCGGCGGTGGCGCGGGCGGACTTTGACGAGAACGAGAAGAAGGCGGAGGCGGCAGTGGCGGCAGCAGTGCTGCGGAGCAGGCTGCGGCGATTGATGGCAGAGGCGGAAAACGATTGCATCAGTGAAATCTTTCGGCAGCGATGACTGCGGGAGAGGCACCGGGAATAAGTTTAAAGACTGCAGTGCTGGCTGGTGCAGCGGTCTGCGGAGGCCTGGGGCGAGCACTTTTATATCTCTGCCTGTGCCTGACAGACAAGAAGAATTAAAGATCATAATATGCTTTTTAGTTAAGTGACGATTGGGCAGGTGTGTTGGCGTGCACCTGATGCTGTCCTGATAAGAATCCAATCGCAAAGTGTAAAGCATGTAGTGCGGTGATTAACAAATCGTAAGGCTTTGTTGTCGGCGGCCGTGTTGCCTGAATTTCCGGGGATGGGAACGCCGGTGGCAAAACTGGTGTGGGGAGCGGTGGTTTGTGGTGGACGTCTGTTGGTATTGGGGTGTTGATTTGGGACAGCGAATGAGGCGTTTTGGCAGCAGTTGAGTGCTGGCAACACGTCGGACGAGACGGCGGATTTGCGGTGTTTTTCGTTTTTTTCCCTGATCCTGGATGCTGCGCACGTGATTTGCTTGGCAGGGGCTGTGAGTCTGCGAGTGTTGAGATTCTGCAATTCTGAGTGTGGGGCTGAGCATGCCCGAAGACATCCCGGCGGAGAGTAACCGGCTGGCTGGTGGCGGTGAGTTGGATGATTCGTTTCGGACGGATTGTCGGGCTGCGGCTGAGTCTGCGCAGCCGTCGGTCGCGCGGGTGGGTGGTTGGTTGTCGGGATTAAGTCGGCGGAGCTGGGTGTCGGCTGGCAGTGGTTTGCTGGTGTGTTGTCTGCAGCCGCTGCTGTGGCTGGCGATAGCTGCTGCAGCCTTGTTTTTGCTGGGTGAATCTCAGCGGCGAGGCTGGCTTCCTCGTGGCGGATCCGTTGTGGGTGGTGGCAGCGTGGCGACCGTTGGTGGCCATGGCGGCTGGATCTGCCCGATGATGTGTACGGCGGCGTTGCAGCGTGCAGGTCGTTGTCCGGTGTGTGCGATGGAGCTGGTGCCGGCGACGAGCGGTCCGGGTGCGTTACGGGGCGATGGTTCGCTGCGAATTGAGGGTGCAGCGCGGCGGGTGGCGAACATTCAGACGGTGCCGGTGCGAATGGGTGGTGGTGGCCGACAGGTGCGGGCTGTGGGTCGTCTGGACTACGACGAGGGGACTCGGCGGACGCTGTCAGCGCGAGTGGACGGCCGCATCGAGAAGCTGTTTGCGGACTATACGGGGGTGGTGGTGCGGGCGGGAGACTGTCTGGCGGTGGTGTATTCTCCTGAATTGTACAGTGCTCAGGTTGAGTATCTTCTGGCACGGGGCCAGCGTGAGTCGGGGCTGGCGGGTTCTGCGGTGGGTGGTGCGGGGGTTGGGCGTGGCAGTCTGCTTGAGAGTTCTCGTCGTCGTCTGCTGGAGCTGGGGATGACGGAGCAGCAGGTGGCGGAGCTGGAGTCGGGCGGAGAGGCCAGCAGTCGTCTTGAACTGGTGGCTCCGATCAGCGGCACAGTGGTGGAGAAGCTGGCAGTTGAGGGGCAGTATGTGCGTGAGGGTGAGGCGGTGTTTCAGCTGGCGGATTTATCAGCTGTGTGGCTGATACTGGAGTTATTTCCAGAGGAGGCGGCGGGGATTCGTTTTGGGCAGCGGGTGCATGTGGAGGTGCAGTCATTGCCGGGTCGTCGGATTGAGGGGCGTGTCGTGTTTGTAGCTCCGCGGGTATCCCCGGAGACTCGGACTGTTGGTGTGCGAGTGGTGTTGCCAAATGAGGATGGTGAGCTGCGTGTGGGCGATTACGCGCGAGCGGAGATTGAGCCGGTGATCGTGGGTGGTGGGGGGCTGGTGTATGATCCGGAACTGGCGGGTGCGTGGATCAGTCTGCGTCATCCGCACATGACGGCGGCTGGTCCGGGGACGTGTCCGATCTGCGGGGAGGCTTTGATCTCTGGGCGGGAGCTGGGATTTACGGACGAGTCAGCGGAAGTGAGCCGTTTCGCGGTGATTCCGCGGGATGCGTTGCTGATGGCGGGTGACAGCAGTGTGGTGTATGTGGAGTCGGAGCCGGGAAAGTTTGAGCTGCGGAATGTTGTGGCGGGTCGTGTTTCGGGAGGCGAGGTGGAAATTCTGGAGGGGTTAAGTGCTGGCGAGCAGGTGGCGGTGCGGGGAAATTTTCTGATTGATTCGCAGATGCAGCTTTCGGGTAAGCCGTCGCTGATTGATCCGCGGCGTCATATTCCGGGTCTGACATCTGAGCAGTTGGCGAAAATTGAGATTTCACTGGGGCAGCTGTCGCCGGTGGATCGAGAGCTGGCTGAGCGTCAGCGGGTATGTCCGATTGCGGGGATGCTGCTGGGTTCGATGGGTGTACCGATCCGGGTGGAGGCAGGTGGTGCATCGGTGTTTATCTGCTGCGAGGGCTGTCGCGGTCGTCTGCTGCGTGAGCCTGAGAAGTATCTGCGGAAGCTGTCTGCGGGGCTGCCTGGTACCGGGGCAACGGCTGGTGCAGCGGTGTCGTCTGATCCGTCAGTCGGGGTGCGGCGATGATTGGCAGCCTGCTGCGATTCTGCATCCGTGAGCGTCTGCTGGTGCTGGTGGCGATGCTGGTGGCTGTTGTATCTGGCTGGACGTCGATGCAGAGTGTGCCACTGGATGCGATCCCGAATGTGGGTGAGAACCAGGTGATTGTGCTGGCGGAGTGGTCTGGTCGATCACCGCGTGACATGGAGGATCAGGTGACGTATCCGTTGTCTGCGCTGCTGCAGGCGGTGCCTGGGGCGCGGAGTGTGCGTGGTCGCAGTATGTTTGGATTCAGTTTTGTGCAGGTGACGTTTGATGACGCGGTGGATTTTTACTGGGCTCGTTCGCGTGTGGCGGAGCGGCTGACGACAGCGGGCGGGCTGCTTCCGGACGGAGTGCGTCCGACGCTGGCTCCTGACGCGACAGCTCTGGGGCAGATTTTCCATTACGTGCTGGAGGGTCCGGCGGGGACTGATCTGGCGGAGTTGCGTTCGCAGCAGGATTTTTTTATTCGGTATGCGCTGCAGTCGGTGGATGGTGTGGCCGAAGTGGCGTCGGTGGGTGGTTATGTGAAGCAGTATCAGGTGGAGGCTGATCCTGCGGCGCTGCGGTTTCATGGGGTGTCTCTGAGTCGGCTGGTGTCGGCAGTGGGGGATTCCGGTGTTGACGTGGGAGCTCGGACGGTGGAGTCCGGGGGTATGGAGTTTCTGGTGCGTGGTCGGGGTTTTGTGGGCTCGGGTTTGAGTGAGCAGCAGACGATTGCGCAACTGGAAGAGACGGTGGTGCTGGTGCGTGACGGTGTGCCGGTGCGAGTGCGTGATGTGGCGCGTGTGCAGACGGGTCCGGCGTATCGCGACGGAGCTTTGGATTTCAATGGTCAGGAGGCGGTGGGCGGGATTGTGGTGATGCGATATCGAGAGAATCCGCGGGCTGTAATTCAGCGGGTGCTGGCGAAGATCGCGGATCTGGAGCGGGATCTGGGTGGGATTCGCATTCGACCGGTGTATGACCGGACAGCGCTGATCGACGAGACCGTGCAGACGCTGATGCAGTCGATTGCTCAGGAGACGGTCATTACGATTGTGGTCACGGTGTTGTTTTTGCTGCATTTTCGTGCCAGTTTGGTGATTGCGCTGACATTGCCTCTGGCGGTGCTGATGGCGTGGATCGGGATGCGGGTGTTTGGTGTGGATGCCAATATTATGTCCCTGGCGGGTATCGCGATTGCGGTGGGGACGATGGTGGACATGGCGATCATAATTCTGGAGAACATTTACGAGGGTTTGTCGACGTGGGAACAGCAGGGATGTCCGGGTGGTAGTCGACGTCGTCTGGAGGTCATTCGCAAGTCGGCCGAAGAGGTGGCTCCGGCGGTGATGACGGCTGTGGGCACGACGATCATCAGTTTTCTGCCGGTGTTTTTTTT
>SXXK01000360.1 GCA_005791255.1 Planctomyces sp. | reverse complement strand
GAGACATCGACGGAGTGCAGGAGGGTGCGAGCGTGTTCGATGGATCGGCGGGATCGGTCCGGGCAGTGAATCTGTCGCAGAATTCCGCTTACACACAGGGTCAGTTCCTGCAGCCGGGCCAGCGGTCGATGACCGGTTTCCACGTCCATGCGGCGAACAGTGCGGTCCACGGAAAACATTTTTGCCTGGTATGCCATCTCTGATTCTCCTTCAGATTGTGTCGGACATCAGCAGACATTCTGCTGACGACGATTATGGTTTATTGTTTTTGTTTGCCGCGGCGTCTCGCATCAGCGGGCATATATTACTACTGGCCAACCGTCCCAAAATCCCCTCAGGTTTCTTTCAAAAAGTCCGGGGAATATGGAAAGTCGTGTTTTTTCAGCGTTTTGGAGCACTGGCAAATGTGTGGTCGCTACACCTTAAAAACGTCGCCGCAGCAGCTGATGAGTCTGTTTCAGGTGCCGGTGCTGCCTGAGATTGCTCCGCGATACAATATTGCTCCGACGCAGCAGGTGCTGGTCTTTCGGGCGGCGGATGAGGCGGACGCGGGGAATACGGGGCAGTTTCCGGGCGGGAATACAGTGGCGACTCCCGCGGCAGAAGCTGCGGGGGCAGCGCGGCAGGCGACACTGATGCGGTGGGGGCTGGTGCCGTCATGGGCAAAGGACTTAACCATCGGTTCGCAAATGATCAATGCCCGGTCGGAAACGGCTGCGGAGAAACCGTCGTTTCGGTCGGCTTTTGTGCGTCGCCGCTGTCTGATTCCGGCAGATGGCTTTTACGAGTGGCAGAAGCTGGCGGACGGTCGGAAGCAGCCGTGGTGGATTCATCCGGCGGATGGTGGCGTGCTGGCGTTCGCGGGGTTGTGGGAGATCTGGTCAGGTGGTGGCCAGGTGGCTCCGGTGGTGACCTGCACGATCCTGACGACTGCGGCGGGTCCTGATGTGCAGGGGCTGCATGATCGGATGCCGGTGATTTTGTCGCCGGAGGACTGGGGGTTGTGGCTGAGCGGGGCGGCATCGAAGACGCAGCTGCAGTCGCTGATGCAGCCACTGCCGGCCGGCCGTCTGCAACTGCAGAAGGTATCGACTGTGGTGAACCGGCCCGCAGTGGACAGTCCGGCGTGTCTGGAGCCGCTTTCGGATTGACTTTCCCAAAACAAGATCTGCCTGTCTTCCGACGTCTCTGCAGTTGGAGACAGTGTACGGCGGGGGGTATCATGCCGGCAGCCTGTATCCCGCCGCCAGTGTCCCGGGGCAACCGGGTCGTGGTTCATCCTGCCTCTTTTGTGGCCTCAGCAGTCATGCCCGGAACTGTGGCACTTCCCTCATTTGATTTTCAGCAGCGAACCCGTCTGATTTACGGTCCGGGGACTTTGCAGACTCAGCTGGTCCCTGCGGTGCGTGAGCTGAATTGCGGGAAGGCGTTGCTGGTAACGGATGCCGGTCTGCGTCAGGCTGGCCATGCAACGTGTGCCGAGCGTCTGCTGCGTGATGCCGGTCTGCAGTGTCATGTGTATGATGATGTGCACGAGAATCCGACAGCGGATGATGTGGATGCCTGTACGGCCTTCGCCAGGTCCTGCGGCGCGGACGTGCTGATTGGCCTGGGTGGTGGCAGCAGCATGGACTGCGCCAAGGGGGCCAACTTTCTGCTGACGAACGGTGGTCGGATTCACGACTACAAGGGTGTGGGGAAGGCGCGTTTGCCGATGCTGCCGATGATCGCGGTGCCGACGACAGCGGGGACCGGCAGTGAGGCTCAGTCGTTTGCTGTGATTGCGGATGCGCAGACGCATCTGAAGATGGCCTGTGGTGATGTGAAGGCGGCCTGTCGTGTGGCGATACTGGATCCATTGCTGACGCTGACGATGCCGCTGTCGGTGACTGCGGCGACGGGCATTGACGCCATGACTCATGCGATCGAGAGTTTCGTGACAGTCCGTCGCAACACGATTTCGGGGATGTTTGCCGGTCAGGCGTGGGAGCTGCTGTCGCGGGCATTTCCGCGTGTGCTGTCGGATCCTGCCGACGTGGATGCTCGCGGGTGCATGCAGGTGGGTGCATTTCTGGCGGGGGCAGCGATTGAAAACAGCATGCTGGGTGCGGCGCATGCGGCTGCCAATCCTCTGACTGCTCAATTTGGCACGACTCATGGTCATGCGGTGGGGCTGATGATGCCGCACGTGATTCGCTGCAATGCGGAGCTGCCGGAGATTGCCCCGCTGTATGCTCAATTGGTGCAGCGAGCCGGCTGGGGTGAGGCTGTTGCCGGTGAGTCTGCTGCGGGGGCTGGTGAGCTTTTGGCGGCGGGTTTTGTGGGACTGCTGAAGCTGGCGGGTTTGCCGACAACGCTGCCGGAAGCCGTGGGTGCGGTTCCGGATCTGCAGCTGATTCAGCGACTGGCTGCGGATGCTGCTCAGCAGTGGACGGGGACATTCAATCCGCGGCGGCTGGAGGCAGCAGATTTTGCGGCACTGTACACAAAGGCCCTGTTGTGATTTCTGTTTCGCGTCACGGGTTGTCGTTGTGCGGGTAGTTTTCTGAAGCGAGCGAGCCGGAATGGCGCTGATTGAACTGCGGGAAGTCTGCAAGACGTATGATTTGGGCGAGGTGCAGGTGCATGCGCTGCGTCCGACGACGCTGAATATCGAGCGCGGCGAATATGTGGCGCTGCTGGGCCCGTCAGGTTCCGGCAAATCCACTCTGATGAATACTCTGGGGTGTCTGGACCGTCCCACGTCGGGCAGTTATCGGCTGGATGGTGAGGAGATTGCGACGATGTCCCGGAACGCGCGAGCGGGGATTCGCAATCGGCACATTGGCTTTGTGTTTCAGAACTTCAATCTGCTGGCGCGGACATCAGCTTTGGAGAACGTGGAGCTGCCACTGCTGTACGGTCCGGGGATTTCGGCCCGGCTGCGGCACAAGCGGGCGAAGGACATGCTGG
>SXXK01000359.1 GCA_005791255.1 Planctomyces sp. | reverse complement strand
GGAGATTATTTTGGCGGACGAGCCAACTGGGAATCTGGATTCAAAGACGGAGCAGGAGATTATGGAGATGCTGCTGCGTCTGAATCGTGAGGGTCGCACGATCATCATGGTGACTCATGAGCCTGCAGTGGCGCGACTGGCCAAGCGTCAGATCTACATGAAGGACGGCGTGATTGCGGGTGAGGGAATATTTCCGGGGTGATGTCTGTCGTTTCTGGCGGTCATCAGGGTTTGCGGTTCCTGCTGACGGGTTCCGGATCATTTAGTCGGACTGGCGTGCAATGTCGAATATTCTGCGAACGGTTCAACTGGCTCTGAAGAGTCTGATGCTGCACAAGCTGCGATCCGGCCTGACGATGCTGGGGATCGTGTTCGGGGTATTTTCGGTGATTGCGATGCTGGCGATTGGCGAGGGTGCCAGCCAGCAGGCGCAGAAGCAGGTCCTGCAGCTGGGTGCGACGAATATTATTGTGCGGAGCGTGAAGCCGCCTCGTGAGAACGCCAGTGCTCAGAACCAGAACAGTTTTGTGCTGCGTTATGGACTGAAGCGAGCGGATTATGATCTGCTGTCACGAACGATACCGACGGTGCTGCAGGCGGTGCCGATTCGTGAGATCACGAAGGCTTGTCGTTATCTGCACCGCGAGATGAACTGTCGGATTGTTGGATGTAGTCCTGAGTATCTTGACATGAACCACCTTGAGCTGGCTCAGGGGCGATTCATTTCGGACAAGGACCGTCGCGAGAAGACGAATGTGTGTGTGCTGGCGGCGCAGACGGCGGAGGAGCTGTTTCAATTTCAGGATCCGATCGGGCAGTCGGTGAAGATTGCGGATCGGCGTTATGCGGTTGTTGGTGTGACATCGGCGCGTGAAGCCAGTGCTGCGATTGGCGGCAGCATGTCAGGTCAGGAATACAACAAGGACATTTACATACCGCTGGAGACGATGCGGGTGCGGATGGGTGATCTGGACATTGACCGTCGACAGGGTTCGTTCAGTGCGGAAGAGGTTGAGCTGAATCAGATTACTCTGACGATTTCCGATGTGGATCAGGTGGTGCCGACGGCGGGAGTGATTCGTGAGAGTCTGCAGGGGACTCATAAGTCGGGCAATGACTATTCGGTGGTGGTACCGCAGGAGCTGTTGAAGCAGGCTGCGCAGATTCGCACGATTTTCAACGTGGTGCTGGGTTCGATTGCTGCGATCAGTCTGATTGTGGGCGGGATCGGGATCATGAATATCATGCTGGCGACGGTCACCGAGCGGACTCGTGAGATTGGCATTCGTCGAGCTCTGGGGGCGAAACGGCAGGACATTACGACTCAGTTTTTGACCGAGACGATTGTGCTGGCTGGCAGTGGCGGTCTGATTGGTGTGCTGCTGGGATTATCGACTCCGCTGGTCTTTCAGGGGATGAAGTCGGTGGCTGAGCGATTCTTTTTTGAGTCGGGCGGTGGTTCGGAATTCAGTGAGATGTTTTCGAATCTGAACCCGCAGGTGGTGCCTGCCAGTCTGCCGCTGGCGTTTGGGATTTCTGTTGGTATTGGAGTGATTTTTGGCATGTACCCGGCTCGTTCGGCAGCTCAGCTGGACCCGATTGAGGCGTTGCGGCACGAGTGATGGTTGCCGATGGGGTGCCGGGGTTTGTGTTTTGGCGAGTCAGCCGAGTCTGCCGAACTGCTGATCGAGCGTATGTCGGCTGAGAGTGAGTGCTGTGGGGCGTCCGTGCGGGCAGTGGTGTGAGTCCTGGACGAGATGTCGTTGTCGCAGCAGTTCGCGCATTTCTTCAAGTGCCAGACGCTGGCCTGATTTGATGGCGGCGCGGCAGGACATGGTATGCAGCATGTGATCGAGCAGGTCGCGGCGGCTGAGTCGTCCGTCTTTTTGGATGAGTTTTTCGGCGAAGTCGAGCACGATGCGGACGATGCTTCCGCGGGGGATGAGTACCGGGAAGGAGTGCAGCAGCAGTGTGGTGCCGCCGAATTCCTGGATGTCGAAGCCCATTTGGGTCATGAGTTCTGAGTGTTCGAGCACGGCGGCGGCCTGCACTGCCGTGCATTCGATGGTTTCGGGGATGAGGAGTCTTTGGGATTCGACGACACCGGCGAGTATTTTTGTGCGGAGGTGTTCGTACATGATGCGTTCGTGGAGTGCGTGCTGGTCGATGATTTCCAGTCCCGCATCGCTGGCGACGACGAGGTAGCAGTCGTAGATCTGAAAGGCGCGGAATTCGTCGGTAATGATTTCGGGGGAGCAGCTGACGGTGGATTCCGCGAGCAGTGATTCGGCGGAGTCTGCGGTGTCGAGCGTGGCGGGGTCAGATGATGTGGAGTTGAGTTGGTAGGGAGTTCCGGAGTGAGTGGAGCCGCGGGCCTGGGACGGAGGAACGGCGAGAGCTGCGACGACTTCCGGGTGGTTGAGGATTGTGCGGCTGGTGAGTGGTGCTGATGTGACGCGAGGCGGCGCGGGGAATTCCGCGTGGGGCTGAGTCAGGTTCATTTGCCGGGGCATACGGGCTGCGTAGTCCGGCTTGTCGAAACGCAGTTCGGAGGCGGCTGTCGGAGTGTTCTGCGCGGTGAGTGTCTGCGGGGGTGCATCCTGGCTGGATTGTTCAGGGAGGCTGAGTCCGGCGCGGAATTCGAGTGTGAGAAAGCGGTCGCGGAGGGTTTTGAGGAGTTGTCTGTAGAGCTGTTGTCCGTCCTGGAAGCGGACTTCGCTTTTGGTGGGGTGGACGTTGACGTCGACGAGTGCGGGAGGCATGTCGAGGAACAGGAAGCTGACGGGGTGTCTGCCGATCATCAGGAGTCCGCGGTAGGCTTCTTCCAGCGCGTGCTGGAGGCTGCGATCCTGGATCCAGCGTCCGTTGAGGAAGAGGAACTGATCGCGGCGAGTGGCGCGGCTGAGTGATGGTTCGCCAACGTGGCCGTAGAGTCGGATTTTGCGACCGTCGGGCAATTCGGCTTCGGATGAGAGCTGGATCAGGTGATCGGCAACTTCATTGCCGAAGAAGCGTCGAATGCGATCGACGGAATCGGCGGCCGAGGGCAGTTCGAAGACCAGTTTTTCGTTATGTCGCAGTGTCAGATGCATGCGGGGATTGGCGAGTGCGATGCGTGAGAACTGATCGACGATGTGGCTGAATTCGGTGGAGGCTTTTTTGAGGAAGCGTCGGCGTGCGGGGGTATTGAAAAAGAGGTTGTGGACTTCCATGACGGTCCCGGGCGGGCAGCCGCAATCGCGATTCACAACGATCTGGCCACCGTGGCTTTCCAGTTCGCGACCGACTTCGTTTTCGTGCGGTCGAGTGCGGATGCGGAGTCTTGAGACGGAGGCGATTGAGGCCAGTGCTTCGCCGCGGAAGCCCAGAGTTGTGAAGTGGTCGAGGTCGGAATCGGAGCGGATCTTTCTGGTGGCGTGGGTGGTGACAGCCAGCAGCATGTCTTCCGGATGGATCCCTTCGCCGTCGTCAACGACGCGAATCAGGTCCATGCCGCCGTTGACGATTTCGAGATCGATGCGAGTGGAGAGTGCGTCGACGCAGTTTTCCAGCAGTTCCTTGACGACGCTGGCGGGTCGTTCGATGACTTCGCCGGCGGCAATGCGGTTGATGACATGAGTATCAAGCTGCTGGATGCGGGGCATAGCGGGGGCTGCCATATACGAGGTAAATTGCAGACGTCCTCGCTGCTTACCCAGTATACCAGAATGAAGTCCGCCTGTCCGCTCTGTGCACCAGCAAGCAACGATTTTCCGGGGGGAAACAGGCCTGATCAGAACCTGAATTGCGGGCTGCTGAGCGTGGTCCCTGGAGGCTGAGGCTGCAGGGGGCTGAGGCCGGTGGTTGCGGGACGGTTATTGTTCCGACGCATTGCGGACGCGTTTCAGGATCTCTGGAATTTCCTGCTGCATTTCCCGATCGTCAGCCAGTTCGGGGAACTGCGAGCGGGCCAGTTCGAGTCCGATCCAGAGCGGTTCATTGCGTGGGTTTTCAATGCCGATTGCGGTGCAGATCAGGTTGGCGAGAATACGTTCTTCGGGGAACCTGTCGAAGAGTACGACGGAGGATTCCTGCTGGATCAGTTCGATGCGGCGATTGAGAGTGGCGGCCAGCGAATCCGGGCTGGAGTCCGGATTTGGCAGACTGGCATCAGGGGCGGCGGGCTGCTTGTTCCGGGGGGCGCTGCTGGCGGTTTCGACAGCGGGCCGGGGGGTCAGGACGGCAGTGACGGCGGCCCATTCCGGTGAGGCACATTTTTCCAGCGGAATGCCGATGGCGCTGAAATCCTGGCAGCGTCGGATCTGGCTGAGCAGTGGCTGGAGGGACTGGAAGTCCGCGGGGGTGACAGAGGCACCACGGATCCGCCCGGCGACGGGTTTCAGTTGTTTGACCCAGCGCTGCTGACGGTTGACGATGGTGCGGAGCACCTGTGCGGATTCCTGTTCACGAAGTGTGGAGTAGCCGTTGCGATTGCTGTTGCGAATGAGCTGTCTGTTCAGGAAGGCTTCGCTGAAGTCGCTGCCGGTTCCGATCTGTCGAACCGTGCGAATTCCGAGCACGAGGTCACCCTGCTGCAGTTGTGCTGCGACAGGGCCACCGGGACGTGACCATGTGGGGTGAGATTCGATGATCTGGACAGTTCCGAGCGGTCTGTAGTGATTGTCCGTGCGTCGGAAGGCAGCGAGCAGGTCACCTTCGAGTATTCCGTGAACGTCACCGAGATCGATGCGTTCGGCTTCGGCAGCACTGGACAGTACGGTACCAGCATACCAGACGATGCCCCCGCCGGCTTTGGTGTTGTCATCGGTCTGAGCCAATGCGGATGGCGGCAGCAGGAGACTGCCGAGCAGCCCGAGCAGTGTCGAGCAGAGGGTCAAGGGAAGCCGGGAGACGGACAGGCTGGCTGACTGGGCCATGGAGACCACCGATGCGCAGGTTTGCCTGGTGCCGGGTCGGATCCATCGACGAGGGCGGGCGAGTAAAAGACGACAGGCAGTCTTTGCCCGATTGATCAGAGAATTCTAGCGGCAGATCGAGTCGAGTGCCAAAGAGAATTCTCGGACAATTCCGCGAGATTCCGCAGTGGAAAGGATGAATCGTCCTGCAGGTGGTGGAAATTGGTTTTTTTGAGTGTTGTCTTCGACAGAACAGGCTCAGGCCGCGGACTGCAGGGCCAGTTCTTCGGCATTGACGGCGACGATGGCGATGCCGAATTTATCGGCGAGGGCGGCTGTTTCTTCGGGGCTGATGATGATGGTCATACCGGCTTCGATGGCGAGCACCTTTCCGCCGGCTTCGTTCATGCTGCGAATGGTTTCTGCCCCGACAGTGGGCACATCGAACCGCATATCCTGCCCGGGCTTGGCAACTTTGACTACGGTGAAGCCACCGCGGCGGCAGAGATCACCGGCCCGTTTGATGCAGCGATCGGTGCCTTCAATGGCTTCCACAGCGATCACGGCGGTATCGTTGACGACGACAGTCTGGCCCACGTCGAGTCGTCCCATTTCACGGGCGAGATCCCAGCCGAATCGGATGTCCTTCCATTGAGCGGGAGTGGGACGTCGCTGAGTGAGGAAGCCATGTTTCACGAGCAGCTCCGGTGCAAAGTTGAGTGCCGAGTCGAAGACCAGTCCATCGCGTTCGAATTCACGAATGATGGCGAGGAGAATGGTGTCATCTTTTTTGTTGTGTCTGGCGAATCGATACCACATGTGAATGGTTCGCCAGTCGGGCAGCAGTCGCAGCCAGCGGAAGGGGTGGAAGAGCACGGTTTTTTCGATCTTGCCGGCCATCACCACACGATCGACTCGAGCCTTTCGCAGCAGGCGAATCGCTTTTCCCATGCGAGCCAGCGGGGCAAAGCGGAATTCATCGCAGGCACTGAAGAGTTCATCCGAGGCCATCCCGGCGACACCGAGGCCGTAAACAAAGTGGCCGGCCTGTCGGGCAGAGCGAGCAAAGCGTACAGGAAATTCACCACCGCCGGCGAGCAGTCCCAGTCGGAGTGGCCCGGTATCGGCGCGTGAGTGGAGTTCTGCCGATGCATGCCGTAAGGAGAGTTGAGGGTTGCGGTGACTCATGTTCGTATCCGGGGTGATTGCCGGGATTTGCCAGTGGTGCTGTGCATCAGGCGGCAGCCGGTTCGGAAGTCTGGGCGGAATCACCGAGCCGTTTCCGGAGGGCAGCGAGTTCCTGTTCGAGTCGGCGGACGGTGTCGCGGATTTCCGGCAGTCGTTTGAGTGCGATCAGTTGTTTGGTGGTTTCAGCGACGGGGCCCGCCGGTGCTCCGAGATAGGTTTGTCCACCGGGCATGTCCCGATGTACTCCGGCTTTTGCTCCGATGATCGCACCGTCACCCAGATGCACGTGGTCAGCGACGCCGACCTGACCGGCACAGACGACATAGTCACCTGTGGTTACGGATCCGGCGAAGCCGACCTGGGAGACGAGGAGGTTGTGGCGGCCGACGTGACAGTTGTGGCCGATCATGACCTGGTTATCGATGCGAGTGCCTGTGCCGATGACGGTTTCACCGACTTTGGCGCGGTCGATCGTCGTACAGGCTCCGATTTCCACGTCGTCACAGATGCGCACGATGCCGAAGTGTGGCAGCCGCAGATGGCCACCATTGACCAGTCGATAACCGAAGCCGTCGGCTCCGATGACGCAGCCGGCATGGATGATGACATGGTTGCCGATGCGGACGTCTGAGTAGAGGATGGTTCCGGGGTGCAGTACAACGTTGTCGCCGATGATGCAGCCGTCACCGATGACGGTTCCGGGGTGAATATCGCAGCTGTGGCCAATTCTGACATCGGCTCCGATGACCGCAAGCGGGTGGATGTTGGTGTTGGCACCGATACGTGCTGATTCGTGAATGATGGCACGAGACGAGATACCGATGGCGGGGCGCTGGCGAGGTGGTCGCAGAATACCGGCGACGGTAAGGAACGCCGGTTCGGCTTCGGGTACGAGGATCCAGGTGCGTTCTTCCGAGGCTGGCAATTCGGCGCGAATGCTTTCCGGCACGATGATCAGGCGGGCCGCAGTCTGTTTGACCCTGGAGAGATTTTTCTGGTTGCCGACGAAGGTGAGATGGCGGGCGTTGGCGCGTTCCAGGATCTGGACGTCGTCAATTTCGACGTCGGGGTTTCCCTGGAGCTCAGCGTGCAGAACGTGAGCGATTTCCCGGGCCGTCAGGGCCTGTCGCGGCGTTGTTGTCGACATCAAGCTCTCCGTAGCCTGCTGGCCCCCGAGCTGACTGCGACGCGTCCGCCATACGGTCAGGAAAACAACCGTCGAGCAGTGCAGCGGGTGGGTGAAGTTGGCAGGATGCTAGCGAAAACAGGGATTCTGACGCAAGACGGTCTGCCGGATGGCGGGGGCGTGAGAGGGGTGTCGGTGGGAACGGAGCTGCGGATCGGTCTGGATTTTGGGATTGACCGGAGCCCGCAGCACCGGAGCAGATGTTGGTGGCGGGCTTTATCGGTACAGGAGACAGAACCGATTTCAAAGAAATGAGTTCCCTATTTTCCCTGAACTGACCGGATGGGGGAGCTTGTAGGGGTTGTAGGGGCCGTAAATCTGACGCAGTTTGCCTGACCGATACGACCGTCATAAAGCGAAGGAAAAACGCCACAAGTATTTGTGCTGCAAACACCTGCGCAGATTCAAGGGAACGAATTGAGGGCGACGATAGTCCTGGGGAGTCCCTCGGACTGCAGATGGCAGATCGAGGCCACGGAGGCCTCGAATCCCAGATAAACGATGTGAAATCATCGACTGTAAATGCCGGAATGACTGTCATCGGCCAGGGCGGTCGAAGGAACGATTTCCTTGAGAAGGAGAGATGGAAACATGAAGTGGTCATGGATGTTCAGTGCAGCAGTTGCGCTGTCGGGGATGACGGGTACGGTGGAAGCCGGCCTGTTCGGAAACGGCGGATGCAAGAGCTGCGGCTGTGCTGAAGACTGTCAGCCAGCTGTGTGTAAGCCGACGATTGCTCGTCCGTGTCACACGAATGTGTACACGTACCAGCGGAAATGCTCCGACATCAAGCCACCGTGCTGTGATGACGGATGCGGCAACGATTCAGGCTGTGCGCCTGTTTCCTGCGGTGCTCCAGCGGGTGTCGGCTGTGCCGCTCCCGCCGGCTGTGCACCGGATCCGAGCTGTGCAGCTCCGGC
>SXXK01000358.1 GCA_005791255.1 Planctomyces sp. | reverse complement strand
TTCCGTGTCAGGCTGGAGTCGCCCGGTGTTGACATCCTGCCGACAAAAACTGAGTGTCTGAACATGTGCTCAGGCGGCGCGTGACGAAGGCTGTGAAATGCCGCCAGGGGGCCAGCTTCCGGCGGGCGACATTCAGCTGCTTGTGGACTGGGCGTCAGTGTGGGGCCGGGGCTGCTGATTTTCCTCACTTACGCGGGTACCGGTGGAGCTGGATCATATTCGAGATCCGGCTAAAATACGGGGACATGAGGTGTTCCGGGTGAGGAGCGAGCTGCCGGAGTTTTTTCATGAGGGTCTGTCTGCAGCGGGACCCGTCAGTGCCGACATGTCCCGACTGCATCTCGACTCCGTTGCGTGGACTGCCCGTCAGCATCCGCTGGCAGCTTCGTGGGTGCGATCGCAGGAACCTGTCCTGCAGGTTATTCGGGATGCTGCAGCCCGATCGCACTGGTACCTGCCGATCATTGCCTCGAAAAGTAATTCCGGCAGTGTGGACACGGTGATGTGGAGAACTGAGTTTCATGGCGATATGAACGAAGTCTTTAAAATTCTGCAGATGGCGGCAATGTTGCGGCTGGGTGAACAGCAGGTGCAGGCGGCGTGGACTGAGCTGCGAGCTTTGCTGCGTTTAAGTCGTCATCTGCAGTCCGAGTCGGATGTTGGTTTTCTCACAGGTCTGGCCATGGAATCGGTAGCCAGTGCCCGCTGTCTGGAACTGCTTTCCTTACCGAATCTCAGTGAGGCTGACATTGACGGTTTCCTCGCGGATTTGCAGGCGCTGCCTGCACCCGGAGATCCGCTGCTGCATGCAGAGCAGTACAGTCGCCCTGTGATGTTCGAACTGCTCGAATTTCTGCGTCGTGACGAGCGACAGAGGCTGGCAGTTCTGACAGATCCGCTGGCAGACAATGAAGCTGATCGCAGGCTGGAACAGGTTCTGCGAAAGCATTCTGACATTGACTGGACCGCCGTGAAGCGGCGTGTCAGTGAGGAGTATGATCGGTGGCAGCAACGATTTCAATCGGGTGATTTTCCGCAGGCTGTACAGTCGATGAGAGAGGCTGTTGATCAGTGGGAGCATTTGCTCAGCGCTTCGAAGTCAGCGCTGGAGACGGGGAAGTCGACCAGTCGGGAGACCGTTGCGGAGTACGTGACGTTCAGGATGCTTGTCATGGGACCAGCGGAAATTCAGTATCTGCAGCGTTTTTCGCTGGGCACCAGGATTCAACGGTCGCTGATGCTGACCAGCTGCTGGCTGCGAAAGTATCAGCTGCGGACGGGTGACTGGCCGGAAACGCCGGGGGCTGTTGAACAGTTGTTTGGGTGTCGCCTGCCGGCAGATCCGATGCATGGTGGTGCTTTGGGATATCGGCGAGTGGGGTCAGCCATCAGGCTGTATTCGGTGGGCAAAAACGGCAGCGATGATGGTGGTGAACGGAACTCGGACGACGTGGTTCATCGGCAGCCTTTCATGTCGGTTCGTGCAGCTCGCCTGCCTTTGGCGCCGTAGCGCTGTCGCTGCGCACTGGATGTCCATGCCATCGAATTTTTTGCTGCCGCTGCGCGGACAGATGTCACCTGTCAGTGTGTTGACGATAGGTGTGACTTACAGGCGGTTTGTGGTGATCGTCCGTGTGCTGGGACTGATTTTTCCAAGTGTCCATTTTGTTTGTTTTCGGTGCGGTCAGGCGAGCCTCGGACGGGAGTCCGCGGGTGCTGGGCATGGCTGCGGATCTCACGCGAAGCCGCGAAGGCAGGTGCAGTGCCACGGATGTTTTTTCGTCAGGGATGAACACGGATTTTCACGGATAGTCGCAAGGGGATAGCGGGGGTAATTTTGAACCACGAATGGACACGACTTGAGGCAGCTCGTGCTTTCCAGCCCGAGAACTGCCCTGATGCGTTCCGGGGGACCACCGCGAGCCCCTGCTGGTTGAGCCCCGAGCCGATGGAGGGCCAGTCGCGGTCGCGCGGCAGGCCGGTATCGCCAGGGCTTTTGCATGCTGGCAGCAGCCAGTGCGGCGCCGTCGTGTGATTGACGACGTCGTGGGTCATGGAGCTGATCACGCACAGCTGTTCAGCCCGGGCCGCCAGTTTCGGCAGGTGTTCGCAGATCTGCAGTCCGGGTACTGCAGTGCTGATCGGCTGCGCTGTTTTTATCGCCGGTCGCTGCCGGAGGAAAGCAGGCAGTTCGTGGAATTCGGCGGGGTACCACGGTTCCGGGGATCGTGCTGCCCCGCGAATGAGTCGCAGCGGGCGAGCGGGCAGGAATTCAGTTTTCAGTTGGCAGTTGGTGGTTGGCAGTTGGCAGTTGGCAGTTGGCAGTTGGCAGTTGGCAGTTGGTGGCGACGGGAGGTCTTTTTTGAGTCGCGACACAGGCAGTGCCACCCCTCGCTTCTGCTGGGAGCGAGGGGCAGCACGGACGTGTTTTGGGACACGTTTTTTTCGCATGCGTTCGACAGCGTGGTTGGGTCTGCACGCAGTATTGTGACCTGTCCCGCCTGACCTCCCCTGGTTTTCCGCTACAGTCCTTTTTTTCACTGGGATTTTTTGCGAGCTCGTGTCAGACTGTCAGGGGTTCCGAAGTTTACCTGCCGCAGAAAACTCGAGTGTCTGAACATGTGCCCAGGGCTGATACGTTCCCTCATTGTGATGTCTGTGCTGTTACCGGCCTGCTTCAGCTGGTGCGGGGTTTGCGTCGCGGCGCAGACTGCCGACTCAGCCCCGGCAGTTCCTGTGCCGGCACCGATGGACGACAACGATGCTGAGCAAGGCTCAGCCACTGCGGCGGCCATTCAGCATTTTGAACTGCAGATTCGACCGCTGCTGGCGTCTCGCTGTTACGAATGCCACGATGGCAGTAAGCAGAAAGGTGGTCTGCGACTGGATTCTCCTGCCGCCATCCTCGCGGGGGGTGAGTCCGGTCCTGTTCTGGTGCCTGGCAAACCGGCAGACAGCCTGCTGATTCAGGCGGTGCGTTATGAGGGCTATGAAATGCCGCCTGCCGGTCAGTTGCCGGCCGCTGAAATTCAACTGCTCGTGGACTGGGTGCAGTCCGGTGCGGCGATGCCGGTGGACATGACGGCGGCAGCGCGTTCGCCGCAGGTGGGCTTCACTGACGACGATCGTCGCTGGTGGGCGATTCAGCCTCTGGCTAGCCCTGGCGTCCCGGAAATCTCCGGCACACACTCGCACTGGCCTCGCAATGATGTCGACCGATTTCTGTTATCCGCTATGCAAAAAGCCGGACTCAGCCCGGCCCCCGAAGCTGATCGGGCTACTCTGATTCGACGTGTCACTTTCGATCTGACGGGGTTGCCGCCCACGCCGCAGCAGATTCGCGAGTTTGAGGCGGATGAGCGTCCGGATGCATGGGAGCATCTGGTGGACCGATTGCTGCACAGCGATGCTTACGGTGAGCGCTGGGCGCGGCAGTGGCTGGATGTGGTCCGATACGCAGACTCAGACGGATACCGCGCTGACGGATTTCGACCGGATGCATGGCGCTACCGAGACTATGTGATTGATTCGCTGAATCAGGACAAGCCGTATGATCGATTTGTGCAGGAACAGCTGGCGGGTGACGAGCTGTTTCCGGAAAGCTCTGACGCCCTGGTGGCCACGGGTTTTTTGCGACACTGGATTTACGAGTACAACAATCGGGATGCGCGGGGCCAGTGGGATCTGATTCTGAATGAGGTGACGGACACGACAGCCGATGTCTTTCTCGGGCTGGGTCTGCAGTGTGCTCGCTGTCACGATCACAAGTACGATCCGCTGCTGCAGCGTGATTATTACCGACTGCGAGCGGTGTTTGCCGGACTGTTGCCGCAGGACGGCACAGTGATCGCCTCGACTGCCCAGCTGCAGTCTCACGAGCAGGCATTGCAGCAGTGGCTGTCGGCGACAGCCGATATCCGCGGTCAGATCGCGCAGCTTGAGCAACCGTATCGGGACGACGCGCGGATCAAGGCTATCGAGATGTTTCCGCCGGACATCGAAGCCATTTTGAAGTCTGAACCACACCAGCGATCGCCGCTGGAGCAGCAGTTATATCACCTCGCATGGCGGCAGGTGGACTACGAATACGAGGTTTTGGACAACCGGATCAAGGGTGCTGCGAAGGAACGTCTGCTGGCGCTGCGGAAGCAGTTGGCGGAGTTTGATCGTCTGAAACCGGCAGCCTTGCCGACTGCGCTGGTGGTCACTGACATTGGCCCGCAGGCTCCGCCCACCATCATTCCGAAAAAGCAGCAGACGGTGTTGCCGGGAGTGCCGGAGATTCTGCGGGCTGCTGAGTTCCCGGCGGAGGTCAGCAGTACTGCTCAAACGACAGGTCGCCGTACCGCCCTGGCTCGCTGGCTGACAGATCCGTCCAATCCCCTGGCAGCGCGAGTGATGGTGAACAGAATCTGGCAGGGCCATTTTGGTCGCGGACTGGCTCCGAATGCCAGCGACTTCGGCAGGCTTGGCGGGTCACCAACGCACCCGGAGCTGCTGGACTGGCTCACCGGTCAGTTTCTGCAGAATGGCTGGCGTCTGAAGTCGCTGCACCGACTGCTGGTGACATCATCCGCCTATCGGCAGTCGGCCGAGCATCCGCAGTTGGCGCAGTATCAGGTGCTGGATCCTCGGAACCAGTGGTACTGGCGTGGTGACGTGCGGCGGCTGGACGCCGAACAGATTCGTGATGCAATTCTGGCGGTCACGGGGCAGCTGGATCGGAAGGCCGGTGGACCGGGAGTGAATTCCGATGTACCGCGCCGCTCCATTTATCTGCGAGTGATGCGGAATGCGCGGGATCCGCTGCTGGATGTGTTTGATCTGCCGCAGTTTTTTGCCAGCACGGCAGCTCGGGATACAACGACATCGCCGGTGCAGTCATTGCTGCTGTTCAACAGCCAGATGCTGCTGAATCATGCGGGCAGGCTGGCCGGTCATTTATTGCCGGGTGGGCAGTCCGGGGGGCGGCTGACTGACGACCTGCTGCGGGAGCTGTGGTTGTCGGCCTGGGGTCGTGAGCCGCGTTCGTCTGAGCTGGCCGCGGCTCGTGAGTTTGCAGACCAGCAGGTGCAGCAGATTCGGGCGGACAGTGAGCAGCAGTCAGAGGCTGCTGCGTTGCCGGTGGGCAGTCTGCCGGCGCGGCCGGGGCAGGCACTGCTGCTGAATCCTGCCGAGCAGTCTCCGCGGATGATTGCCGACGTGGCGGCTCAGGACGACACCGGGGGTTTCACGATTGAGGCCTGTTTTCAATTGCGTTCGGTGTTTGATTCCGGGGCCGTACGAACGATTGCCGCGCGTTGGGACGGGAATACTCAGCACAGTGGCTGGGTGTTTGGAGTCACTGGTAAGGGTTCGCGACGCAAACCGCAGACTTTGGTGCTGCAGTTGTTTGGGAAAACCGTGGCGGGGGTGCAGCGGGAGGCGGCGTTATTTTCCGATCACACCGTGGAATTCAATGTGCCATATTTTGCTGCGGTGACAGTGCGTCCGGCCAGCTCTGCGACTGAGCCTGGTGAGGCCGTGTTTTATTTGCGGAATCTGGCGAATGAGGACGAGCCGATCAGTGTGGTTTCGGTACCGCTGGAGCTGGCGTCAGGTCTGCAGAACGAGCTGCCGGTGTCGATTGGTTATCGTGCTGGTGCGGACAGTCAGTTTGACGGGCTGCTGGATGACATCCGACTGACTCGCGGCATACTGGCTCAGGAAGAGCTGGTGCTGACCAGGGAAGCTCCCGGCCCGGCGACGCTGGCTTTTTGGCGTTTTGAAGCTCAGCCTGGCATGCTGCGGGATTCGTCCGTTGCTGGTGCTGCATTGCGGCTGCAGAGCGGTGCGAGTGCGCAAACGTCTGAGCAGGCTGCGCTGGCGGATCTGTGTCACGTGCTGTTGAATTCCAGCGAGTTTTTGTACGTGCGGTGAAGCCGAAAAGTGCTGCGGGTGCGGAGCCACGGATGCAGTTTTTCACGAGGGAGTCGGTTCGTCGCACAGAGGAACTGGGAGCTTCAGGGAGAAATCGCATTGGATGCGGTCAGCAGTCAATGAAGGCAGTCTGTTTGACGAAGCTGCGTGGGGTGTCCTGGGCACTGCGTACCCTTGTACCATTACCGATGTGTCGTCTCTCCCCCGGTTGCGGGCGAGGTGAGGATTATATTTGTTTCGTGGACTGACAACTGCGATATGACGCTCATGCCCCCCCGAGGCCGGGTGGAGCGGGGATGGATTGCCGCGGCATTTCGGCGACGGAGGCAGTGGTGTCAGCCCTGGTGGCATTTGCCACGTTGGCGTTTCACAGCCGGATCAGGCCTTCAGCCTTGCAATAGCCGCATCGATTTCCCGCTGGATTTCGGGCAGCGGACGCAGGGGCTGGTCAGCATGCGGTACAGCCATGACAGTGTTGCTGGCGGCATCCCAGTGCACGGGGCCAAAAGCTGCGGGGCCGGGGATGTGACTGAGGATATGTCCCAGAGCGTCACCTTTATTGTAGTGCCAGAATTCGAACGGAAAATGCATGAAGCCCTGAGCTTCCATCAGTTCCGTAATGGCCAGACGATTGGCGGTGAATTCCGGTTCAACGAAGGGTGACCGCATGGGAGTGCGTTCGCTCATTTCCAGATACGGATTGCCGCGCCACACCTCAGTGCCATCACTGCGGCGGAAAACAGAGATGTCGATGGCGGTGCCGGACATATGAGTCCCCACTTTGGGGACATTGGCAACCAGCACACAGCCGCGGCGAAAGAGTACGTCGGGACCGGGTACTGTGCCGCCGTTCTCCCAGATGCACTTCTGCAGAATCGCGTCGAAGATTTCCGGCTTGCTGCCCAGTCGTGTCTGCATTTCCAGTGAACGATAGCTGTCTTCGATTTTCAGGATCCAGCCGCGGCTGAGCATGGCGGAGGCGATGGCCAGCACATCGGGAACGAGGGAGCGACGAATCCAGTGGATGCGATCGAGTCCTCCGGCGATTTTGCTGTCAGAAAACAGCATCTCGATCCCGGCTTCTGCCGCAGCAAGCGGCAGGCTGGCAAATGGTTCCAGGCATTCCTGGACCGGCCAGCGTTCAATCTGCCTGACCAGTTGGTAGCCCAGTTCCAGTTGTTCGGTCCAGTAAGAGCGGCGGGCAGCGGAGTCGGAGTCTGTCATGGCGAAGGCTGACGAAGGGAAATGGTGCGACGGACATGTTGGCGTTTGCAGGGGGGCAGTCTGAGGTGCTGAGGGATCATCATGCGCGGCGGGAAAAAAAGCAAATGTTTGAGAGGTGGGGAGAAGTGAGCCCGGGTGATGTGTGCGGCAGTGCAGCAGGGTGGTGCGGTGTCACGCGAAGCCGCGAAGGATAATGCAGTGGTCGGGGAGGCTTTCGGAGCGAGGGGAATATGTTGTGTTTTTTTGTGGTTATGAAAGCACACGTCGGGAGGGCGAAGCTCCTGCTGAGCCGCAGGTCGTTTTGGCCCTGAGGGGGGCTCGGCAGGAGCCTCGCCCTCCCATGGATGCGGTTACGGGCCGGGAAGCCGGTGCAGGTCTGCAGGGTGACTTGCCCCCTCACCCCCGACCCCTCTCCCCCGTTCCGGGGGCGAGGGGAGGATTTTGAGTTTTCAGTTGGCAGTTGCCAGTTAGT
>SXXK01000357.1 GCA_005791255.1 Planctomyces sp. | reverse complement strand
CTCCAAAAATCTCAGATGACATACACGACGCGGCAACCGTGCGACTGCAGCCGCAGCCACTGACCGAAAATCGCGAGTCAGCGGACACGCTGCTGCAGCATGAGACTCTGATACGGCAACAGCTGACGAGACAGCAGACAGTCCAGCCTTTTCTTCTGTCAGGCATCAAAAAAGATCTGGTGCTTACGAAGCGTCTGCTGGAGAAACCCCGGAAAACAGCACTCTACGGCTGGCAGCAGCCGGACGGACTGCCAATTCAGCCGCTCTACGTCGGACACAGCCACCAGTACGTGGATTACAGCCACGGCGTCCGGCTGATCCACGGCACGATATGGATCGATGACCAACCGCATGCCACGACTGACGTCCTGAATGATCCTGTCCTGTGGCCCCTGCTGACCCGCGAAGGCCCAATGAGCGCTCAACAAATCACCCTCGACTCCCAGTGGTAGTCGCCGCTGGCCGGGTATTTGCTTACACATTTGCGGAAAACACGCTCACAAATCCGGATGCGAACCAATTTTTCTTGACAGATTCGAAGCCTTCCATTCAACTGGGGCCGATAACCTGCCGGAAAGACTCTGATGGATTCGTTTCCTTCTGCCCCGCGGCTGCCACCATGTTTCCAGGGCTGACCAATCTGCTGCTGCTCGCAACGGTGATGGCACACGCCATCCTCGGTTGCTGTCTGCATCACCAGCATTCCCCAGCCAGCAGCCTGCCTGCCGGGTATCGGGCAAATTCCACCTGCTGTGCCCACGATTGCCAATCACAGCCAAACACCCAAAATCCCGCAGACAACGCTCCTCCGGCAGAACATTGCGCTGCTGAAGATTGCCTCTTCGTCGATACTCGTCCGGATCTTCCCCAATTGACTTCCGGCTCAGGAATCCGGCTGTGCGCGGCCACCGATTTCCCTGTCGCACCCGCAGACCTGCGACGAATTTCCAATTCCGCAGGCGATTCCGCGGCCCATCACTGCTCCGCTGGCCCCACGCGTGCCCGCCTTTGCTGCTGGCTGGTATGACGGGCGGCACACCCTGACCGACTCTGCCGCTACGGTCAGTCCCGCATGCTGACGTCAGGCACACCGGCCTGTCTGCTCACTGCCCACGTATCCTCCGTCGCAGACTCTCGACGCGTTCCATCCACGCACACAATAGTGCCCGCACCCCAGGAACTTTCATGACAACTCAATTCACCAGCGCGCAGCGCCGCAGGCCGTGGCTCTGGCTGCTCCTGCCCGCATCACTCGCCGCCCTCAGCCTCATCGTCCCAGGCGTCCGCCAGAGATTTCTGATCGCTGTCGGACCAGCATCGGCGACACCCGCGACTGCACACGACCACCCTGCAGAGGCCCCATTCCCGACCACAACCGCCGAGGCCATTGCACTTTCCAGCGCGGCCCTCGCAAATCTCGGTCTGAACTCCGCCACTCTGCTCACTGTCAATCGCTCCGACCACTTCCGCTCCATAAACATCCCCGGCATAGTGGTGGAACGACCCGGACGAACTCAGATCCATGTCTCTGCACCGCTCACCGGTGTCATCACACATGTCCATTCCCTGCCAGGCGAAGCCGTCACTCCCGGGACACTGCTGTTTGAAATTCGCCTGACGCACGAGGAACTGGTCACCGCCCAGACGGAATTCCTAAAAACCCTTGGCGAGCTGGAAGTCGAACAGCGGGAAGTCACGCGACTGGAACAAGTGGCTGAAACAGGCGCCCTCTCCGGTCGCACACTGCTGGAGCGTCGATACGCCCGCGATCGCCTGCAGGCTCTGCTGAAGGCCCAGCGGGAAGCACTGCGACTGCACGGGCTGACTGACCAGCAGGTCGATGCCATCGCCACCGAACGCCGCCTGCTGAGAAGCCTTCTCGTGACCGCTCCGGAACCCGACGAACACTCCCACGAAGAACCGCTGATGCTGGCCGCTGACGCCGAGGCTGCCCGCCGCATGACCAGCGATCCGGCTGAAACGCAGCAGGAGCACCTCCCAAAGATCGCCAAACAAATGACTTCGGCCGCAGAACACCCCGGGCACCTGCTGGTGATTGAACGGCTGGCCGCCAGCAAGGGCCAGGCCGTTCGCGCCGGAGATCCGCTGTGCACACTCAGCGATCCGGAACACCTGCTCATCGAAGGCCACGCCTTCGCCGAAGACCGTGACACTATCGCCAGGACCGCCGCCCAGCGCTGGCCTGTTGTGGCTCTGTTCCCTGGACTCGAAGAGGAACAGCCTGTCACCGGTCTGCAAGTAGCCCGGGTGGCCGTCGAGATCGACCCGCAATCCCGCATCCTGCCGTTTTATCTCGAGCTCCGCAATCCCCGAATTCGCGATCTCACTGGCCCTGACGGACAGCGCTACGTGGACTGGAAATATCTGCCTGGTCAGCGTCTGCAGCTTTCAATACCCGTCGCGCACTGGAGCGACCAATTCGTTGTGCCCGCAGCTGCAGTGGCCCGGGATGGAGCGGACCGGCTGGTGTTTCGCCGGAACGGACGGCTGTTCGAGCGGGTTCCGGTGCATGTTCTGCACGAAGACGGTCAATCAGCAGTCATCGCTGATGACGGTTCGCTCTTCCCCGGAGACGTCATTGCCGGCAGATCGGCCGCCCAGATCCTGATGGCACTGCGCAGCCGGGCTGCGCCCGTTGATCCGCACGCCGGACATTCCCACTGACTCACCAGACCGCAAACGCACGGTACCATTACATGCTTGATGCCCTCATCCGATTCTCGCTGCAGCAGCGAATGCTGGTCGCCGCCGTCGCCTGCCTGCTGACCGCCGTCGGCACCTGGCAGTCGGTGCAGCTGCCGATTGATGTGTTTCCAGACCTGAATCGCCCGCGCGTCGTGCTGCTGACGGAAGCTCCCGGCATGGCCCCGGAAGAAGTGGAAACGCTGATCACAATGCCCCTCGAAACAGCCATGAACGGTGCCAGCGGTGTTGAGCACGTTCGCAGCTCTTCAGGCGTCGGTATCTCAGTCGTCTACATCGAATTTGCCTGGGACACCAACCTGATGACCGATCGCCAGGTCGTTGCGGAACGTCTGCAGGCCGTTCGCGACCGGCTGCCGGCAGGTATCTCTCCGCAGCTGGCACCCGCCGCTTCCATTATGGGACAAATCCTGCTGCTGGCCATGTGGAACGATAATCCCGATGTCACACCGATGCAGCTGCGAACCTCAGCCGACTGGATCCTGCGGCAGCGACTGCAGGCAATTCCCGGAGTTTCCCAGGTGATTGTCATGGGCGGTGAACGCCGCCAGTATCAGGTTCTGGCTGATCCCGCACGCATGCAGCGATTGGGAATCACACTCGAACAGGTCGAGGCAGCAACTGCTGCAGCCGGTGGCAGCGGCACCGGCGGGTATCTGGATCAGCAGAACGCCGAAGAAATGCTGGTGCGAGTGATCGGGCGAGTCCGGGATGCAGACGACATCCGTCGCACAGTCGTCTCTGCCGAGGGTCAGCGTGCAGTAACAATTGCTGATGTGGCCGAGGTCCGGGAAGGAGCACAGGTGCGTCGCGGAGACAGCGCTGCATTCATGCGACAGCCCGACCGCACAACGTGGAGCGGCGGACCGGCGGTCATGCTGAATATCACAAAACAGCCCGGAGCCGACACCAGGAAGGTGACGGAACTCGTGCTGCAGGCTGTCCGCCAACTGCAAAGCTCACTGCCGCAGGGCACTCGAGTGGAACCGGCCTATTCGCAAAAGTCCTTTATCGATCGCGCAGTCGGAAACGTTTCCGATGCCCTGCGCGATGGCGTGATTCTGGTGGTCATAATTCTGTTTTTGTTTCTGATGAATCTGCGAATCACCTTCATCACTCTGACCGCCATTCCGCTCTCGGTCCTGATCACCGCGCTGATCTTTGCCGCCTGCGGCATTTCCATCAACACCATGACACTTGGAGGCCTCGCAGTTGCCATTGGCGAACTGGTGGATGACGCG
>SXXK01000356.1 GCA_005791255.1 Planctomyces sp. | reverse complement strand
CCAGCTTCAGACGCGCAACCTCATTCCCCGACTCCAGTTCCAGCGCACGCCGAAAATGCACAATCGCCACGTCCGGCAGACTGCGGCTCCACGCCAGATCCCCCAGCCACGACTCCAGCTTCGCCTGCTGCCACACAGGCCCCCCCGCAGCCGCACCCACATCCACCCCTGCGTCAGCCTTCCACAACTCCAGCACCTGAGTCGCCAGGGGTTCGTCCCCCGCACGAATCGCCCCGTCAATCAAAGCCTCCAGCACATGCCGAAAATCACTCGCAGACAGCCGCTCCTGACCAGCCACCAGCCATTCCGCCGTCTGCCCCATTTCCCCGGCTCGAAACTGCACCAGAACACGCTCCAGTTCCAGCGCCTCACCATCCTGCCCTGACAATTCCCCAAGCAGTCTCTCAGCAGCCCCCCGATCTCCATCCAGCATCGCCGCCCGAACCTCCAGCACCGCCCCCCCGGCAACCGGGAACCACGAATTACGCACCCGCTCAAGCAAACGACGCCCGGCACTCAGCTCACGACGATCAATCGCCCTGAATGCCGCCTCACGAACAATGAAAGGCTGCACAGCCGTCACTGCCAGAACGGCCAGCAATGCTGCCACGACAACCTTCAATCGCGTTCCCCAGCTCGGCCGCTCACCCCACACCGTGCCCGTCTCCCCAGTGATTCCTGCAAACCATCCCAACACAAAACTGAACAACAATCGTACTCCACCATTGATCACAAACAGCAACAGCTACAGCAGCCCGCGACCAAAACCTCAGCGCCGCAACGGGGCATTCAACCACACGAGCAGGCCGCTGCTGATCAATGCCACACACCCCGTCACCTGCGCGGCCAGCACCATGCACTCAGCAAACTGATCAGCACCGGACTTAACCCCAGCCAAAGCACTTAGCAGCAGATCTCGATCTGCCGCTGCACTCGTGCCGCAGGATCTTCAGAAAGATTCCACGACAAAGCAACCGTACACCCCAATCTGCCCCGGCTGCCGCTGCAGCTTCAGCAGTGCCACACCAATTCACCTCGCCCCGCCCAAATCGCCCAAACAACCTTGAATTTTCGAACTTAACGCTCGAAATTACGGCAAAAGGCGACTGTCTCAGGAGCTGATTCACGTTTTTGAAAGAAAAAAGCAACAAACAGAACTCTTTTTACCTTGTATTTTCGGACTCTGACTCCGAAAATACATGCATGATTTTTCGCCCATGGTATTTCGAACAACTCCGACAAACACTCCGCAGATCACCAGTCAGCGGACTCCTAGGACCACGCCAGACCGGCAAATCCACCCTCGCCCGCGAACTGGCACGCCTCTTCCCGTCCGCACACATCTTCGATCTCGAATCACCCTCCGATCTGCTCAGACTCACCAACCCGGAACTCACCCTCGGCCGACTCTCCGGACTCATCATCCTCGACGAAATTCAGCTCAGACCCGACCTGTTTCCCATCCTCCGGGTACTCGCCGATCGACCTCATGCAGATGCCCAGTTCCTGATCCTCGGCAGCGCTGCCCCGCAACTCATCAGGCACGCCTCAGAATCCCTCGCCGGACGCATTCAGTTTGTTGATCTGCACGGCTTCAACCTGTCCGAAACCGGACCGGCAGCCCTTGAATCGCTCTGGCTTCGCGGTGGCTTCCCACGCTCCTTCCTTGCCGACAATGATGCCGACAGCACCGCCTGGCGTGAATCGTTCGTCCGCACGTTCCTCGAACGCGACCTGCCCCAGCTCGGCCTGCGAATCAATGCCTCCGCCATGCGCCGCTTCTGGACCATGCTGGCACATCGCCACGGACAAATCTGGAACGCCTCAGAACTCGCGCGCTCCATGTCGCTGTCCGATAAAACCGTCCGCAACCGGCTCGATGAACTCAGCCTCACCTTCATGGTTCGACAGCTCCAGCCCTGGTACCAGAATCTTGGTAAAAGACTCGTCAAATCACCCAAAGTCTATCTGCGTGACTCTGGCCTCCTGCACCATCTGCTCGGCCTGTCCACTCACCAGCAGCTGCAGGGACATCCCGCTGTCGGTGCCTCGTGGGAAGGCTTCGCACTCGAACAGATCCTGCAGCTCCTGCGTCCGTCCGACGCATGGTTCTATGCCACCCAGTCCGGCGCAGAGCTCGACCTGTTCCTGCAGTACAACGGTCGCCGACTCGGCTTCGAATTCAAGTACAATGAAGCCCCCCGCACCACCCGCTCCATGCGCATCGCCACAGACGACCTCCAGCTCGATCACCTCTGGATCATCTGCCCAGGCGGCGTCCGCGCTCAGGTCGATGAGAAAATCTCCATCTGCGGACTGTCTGCAGCGGAATATTTGCGGCAGGCACTCAACTGAGCACCGCCGGCTCGCCAGATTCGCCGCAGTCCACCACCGCGTCACAATCACTTCCCAAAGACTTTTCTCAAACTTATCCCCATTCCTGACGGTCAAAAAGACCGGCCCTCAGTTGCACTCCAAACAGGCGCCGAGTTACTCTCAACCAGGCCCCGGCCATCCCTCCACGCTCCCACTCGTCGCCCACCCCGGAACGCTCGCATGCTCCCTGCCTCAAGCCGGCGTCGCAACTCCCCGGTCCTCAAAGCGGCCCTCGCCAGCCTGTTCCTCACTCTGCTGCTGACCACAGCCTCCGTCGCCGCACAGACCCCGGACGACGCCGTCGCAGCTGCCAGCACTCCTGCAGCAGTCAGCTACCCGGCTGTGAAAGCCCTGCTCAAAGAACGCTGCTTCGCCTGCCATGGCAGCCTGAAGCAGGAATCCGAGCTGCGTCTGGACACCGTCACGGCCATGCGGACCGGCGGCTCCGCAGGACCCGCCATCACACCCGGCAGTGCAGCCAACAGCCACCTGTTCCAGCGCGTCAGCAGCACCGATGCCGCTACCCGCATGCCCCCCGAAGGAAGACCGCTCGAACCCGCACAGCTGCAGCTCCTTGAAGAGTGGCTCAACCACGGTGCCCAGCCCTCCGCTCAGGATCTTCCCGAAGCCGATCCACTGGCACACTGGGCCTTTCAGCCCCCCTTGAAAGCTCCACTGCCGGCCGCCGCCCCCACCGTAACCGTGGCGTCAGCACACCCCGGCTCCGTCGCCATCGACTCCTTCATCAGCGACAAACTGCGCTTGGCCGGCATCACACCGCTGCCAGCCGCCGACAAACCCACGCTGCTGCGCCGCGCTTACCTCGACCTCATCGGCCTGCCACCCACGCCCGCAGAATTATCCGCCTTCCTGAATGATCCCGACCCCGCCGCCTTCGCCAGTGCTGTCGATCGACTGCTGGCTGATCCCCGTTACGGTGAACGCTGGGCCCGCCACTGGATGGATGTCTGGCGCTACGCTGACTGGTACGGACGACGCCACGTCCCCGACGTCTGGAACAGTGCTCCACAAATCTGGCGCTGGCGCGACTGGATCGTCAACTCGCTCAACGCCGATCACGGCTACGACCGCATGCTGCAGGAAATGCTGGCCGCAGACGAAATTCGCCCGGGTGACGACCAGGCGGCTGCCGCCACCGGTTACCTCATTCGCAACTGGTACGCGCTCAATCCCAACGACTGGATGCGGAACATCGTCGAACACACCGGCAAAGCCTTTCTCGGACTCACCTTCAACTGCGCCCACTGCCACGACCACAAGTACGATCCCATCGCTCAAACAGATTACTTTCGCCTGCGCGCCTTCTTTGAACCCATCTACATTCGCCAGGATCAGCTGCCCGGGCAGGCCGACCCCGGTCCGTTCCAGGATTACGACTACGGCAAACTCCGCACCATTCAGCGACTGGGCATGGTGCGAGTCTTCGACAAACACCCGGATGCCCCCACATGGTTCTACACCGGAGGTGACGAACGCAATCGTCAGACCGAACGCGGCCCCATTCCGCCAGGATTCCCCGCCTTCCTGAATCGCAGCAACCAGTTCGCACCGCAGACGATTCCGCTGCCCGTCGCAGCCTTCTACCCGGCCCTGCGACCCGAAATGATCGCCGCCAGACGCAGCGAACTGCAGCAGGCTGAACAATCCGCCCGCGAACACCTCACGAATACTCCCGACGCTGCCACCAGTCCCGCCACCCGCACTGCCCTCGAAGCCGCCACTGCCGCCTTCAGCGCGGCGGCAGCCGCTGCCAGAGACAGCGGGGTTCCCGGAGCCCTCTCAGGACTGCAGTCCCTGCACCTGACCGCCAGCAGTGGCCGTCGCATCCTGCAGCATCGACTGACACAGCTTCCCGTGCTCACGCAGGGCACCACCCTCCAATTCCAACTGCAGCTGCTGCAGAACGCTCACGTCAATTTTCAGCTCGTCAAGGATGCCGTCCAGGGACTCACCGCAGGCTACATCGCCTTCGACAGCAATCGGATCATCACGTGGGCACCCGGGTCTGTCACCGACTTCGAAGCCGCCCGCTTCGATTACGACAGTGGACAGCGCCGCTTCGAAGTACAGCTGACCTTCGATCCCCCCGCGGACCGCTGCCTGCTCACTGTCAACCTGCTGCCGGCACGCACCAGACTGGTGGATCAGCTCCCCATCGCACTCAGCGGCTGGAACCCCGCCACACAGCCGAATCAGGCCGTCAGCCTCGATGCCCGCAAGGGCGGTGAAGCACTGATCGATGATTTCACAATCCTCGCCCCCGGCGGCAACCCGCTGTTTTCCTGCGACTTTGAAGCACCGGTCTTCACTGCCGGTATCGACGCGACCGGCATTGCGGGCTGGGAGACTTCGGCGTTCTCCGAAGCTGGCGGAATCTCGACCGTCTCCAGCACCGCTGCCAACCCGGCTCTGCTGCCCGCATGGCAGCAGCTGACCACTGCTCAGGCCAGCCTCGAATTGCAGCGACTGCCGCACCGCTCCGCCGCAGCCTCACTGGCCGCTGCTCAGGCTCGCTCCGCGGCATGGGAAGCTCGACTGGTCGCCGACCGCGCACGACTTGCACCAGCCGCCAGCGACACCAGCCTGCCGCAACTGATCGCCGCTGCCGCCAATCTGAAACTGCAGGCAGACCGGCATTCAGCTGACGCAGATCTGCTGGCCGCCGAATTGAGACTGGTCACGGCTCAGGCCCTGCCCCCCGACAACGCCGACCGCTCCAAACAGATTGACGCAGCCACAGCCGCCGTTGCCACCGCTCGAAACGCCGCCGAAAAAGCCCGCGCTGCCGAGATCGTCGCCAGTTCCGCCCCCAACGACACACCCACACTCCCACCCCTGGGACCCGAGTATCCCCGAACCAGCACCGGTCGTCGGAAAGCCCTCGCAGAATGGATGACAGACCGCCAGCACCCGCTGACAGCCCGAGTCGCCGTGAACTATGTGTGGCTGCACCACTTTCATACACCCCTCGTGGCCACCGTCACCGACTTTGGCCGCAACGGGGCCAGCCCAACACATCCCGAATTACTCGACTGGCTGGCCGTGGAACTCATGGAATCCGGCTGGAGCCTTAAGCATCTGCATCGACTGATTCTGAACAGCCAGAGCTGGCAGCGACGCAGTGCCGTGAACGATCCACTGAAACTTGCAGCCGCTGCCGGCAGCGACCCCGAAAATCGACTGCTGTGGCGGATGAATCCCGGACGCATGGAAGCCGAAGTTGTCCGTGACAGCCTGCTTTATGTCGCCGGCAAACTGGATCCCGCCATCGGAGGTCAGGAACTGGAAAATACCGAATCGCTCACCACATTTCGTCGCAGCCTGTACTACGCGGTCTACCCGGAACAGGGCGGCCGCAGCCCCCTCGGAGAACTGTTCGACGCACCTGATCCGCTCGACTGCTACCGTCGCACCAGCAGCATCGTGCCCCAGCAGGCCCTCGCACTCACGAACAGTGATCTCGTCCACACGGTCAGTGCCACTGTCACGGCTCAGGTCGCAGCCGCCTGCAGCACCACAGCGTCCGCCACACCTTCCGCCCCGGCCGAGCCCGACACCTTCATTCGGCAGGCCTTCCTGATCATCCTGTCCCGCACACCCACCGCTCAGGAACTGCAGGTTTGTCAGGAATTTTTGCAGCAGGATACGCCGGAAGTCGCCCGGCACAGTCTTGTCAGAGCTCTGCTGAATCATCATGATTTCATCACTGTGCACTGACCTGCCACAAAGGGACAAGCTGACCATGCCTGCTGGGACTCAGACCTACGCCTGCTGCTCACGCCGCACCATGCTGTCCGACCTCGGCATGGGTTTCACCGGACTGGCCCTCGGGGCGATGCTGGCGGACGACGGCATCGCTGCCGACAGCGCAACATCGCCCACCATCGCAGAATCCGCGGTGCCGCCCGCTGCTCAGCCGCACCATCACGCCCGCGCTGACAGCGTCATCTGGATCTTTCTCTCCGGTGGTTACAGTCACGTCGAAACATTTGACCCCAAACCGGCCCTCAACAAATACGCCGGCCTGACATTCGACAAAACACCGTTCGAAAACCCGGTCCATTCGCCGTTGCACAAAAAACGGTTTCGTTCAGTTGCCGCCGAAGAGATTAACGTGCGGGACGTCTACCCGATCATTTATCCGATGCAGGTGGGCTGGAAACCCCGTGGCGACAGCGGCATCGAAATGACGGACTGGTGGCCACATCTCGCTCAGCAGGTGGATGAACTCTGTTTTGTGCGGAATATGTGGACCACGGACAATGATCACGCAGCCGAGAATCAGATTCACACCGGCCGGCATCGACTGGATGAACAGCAGCCCAGCATCGGCGCCTGGGCTCACTACGGACTCGGAACACTCAACGAAAACCTGCCCAAATTCGTTGTGCTGGGTGGCCCCACCCGATCTGACACTCGCCTGTCGATCGACTCACTGTATCTGGGACCGCAGCACGCCGGAGTCCCCATCGCACTCGACCCGGCCAATCCCCTGCCCTTCGGTCAGCGACAGCCAGGCCAGACGTTTGCACAGCAGCAGCGGGAATACGAATTCATCGGGCGGCTGAATCGCCTCGCAGCAGTCGAATACCCGTCCGACCAAAAACTGCTGGCTCGCATTCGCGCCTATGAACTGGCGTTTCGCATGCAGGCTGCCGTGCCATCAGCCATTGATTTCTCAAAGGAAACTCAGCAGACCCGACAGCTGTACGGGCTGGACCAGGACAGCACAAAGGTCGCCGGTGAACGCCTGCTGGCCGCTCGACGGCTGGTTGAACAGGGAGTGCGTTTCATACAGGTGTTCCCTTCAGCCTACGGTGTCTGGGACTCGCACCAGAAGCTGAAGGACAATCACACACGACTGTGTGCCACGGTGGACCAGCCCGTGGCCGGGCTGATTCAGGACCTGCGGCATCGCGGACTGCTCGATCGGACGCTGGTCGTGTTCTGCACAGAATTCGGCAGAACCCCCGGGCTGGAGCAGCGATCGGGCGGAGTTGACGGCAGGGACCACCATCCGAACGGCTTCACCATCTGGATGGCCGGTGCCGGTCTCAAACGCGGTTTTGTACATGGTGCCACCGATGAACTTGGCTATCATGCCCTCGGGGACGGCCACTACGTGACCGACCTGCACGCCACCACACTGCACCTGCTGGGACTGGACAATCGTCGTCTGCATTTCCCAGGGCGAAAGCGGCTGGAAATCGACGACGGCAATGTGATCCACGATGTACTGGCCTGACAGGTCAGTCAGAAAGCGATTTTCATGTCAGCGGCACATGTGATCGGCACTTTGAAGTTTTCCCCTGACAGACTGCGGCGTGTGTTATCCGCCTTGATGACAGCGGTCCTGATCAGTTCCGCCATCGCCCCACTGCATGCTCAGGAAGTTGCCGGGGTGACGGTCACGCCGCACATCATTTCACCCGTGATGCGCTGGCGCCGACCACCCACACCCGAACTGGGGGCGCGGGTCGAACTGGTGCTGCGGAACGCCTCGGACGCGCCGCTCACAATTCGACGTGATCAAAACTGGACGTTCGATGGCAGCACGCCCGCTCAGTTGCTCGAATCACAGGATTGGGCATGGCACGAAACCCCTGCAGTCTGGGCCGAGGAATCTGTGCAGCTGCCACCACAGGCTCTGACCGTACTGCATTTCAATGGACGCTCGGACAAATGGGGCGTGGGCACCGACCACACATTCCAGCCGGGTCCGAACGGCCAGCCCATACCTTTTCAGCTCGCGAAACCTCAGGTGTGGCTGCAGGATGTGACATTCCTCGCTGAGAATGACTCCGGAGAACTACTGAATTCTGCCCTGACCGCCAACCAGATCATCGTCCACCTGCGACGGGATGACACCAGCGGCGGGCCACTGCAGGTGACGGCCCTGAATATCTGGCTGCCGTCCGCCGCAGCCACGCAAAGAATCTTCACGCTGGCACAGTCCCTCCCGTCTGCACAGCTGAAAATGTTTGGAGGCACGGCAGAACTCGGACAAGCCGGGGGCTTTTCAGCCGCAGTCCAGCCGCTGCCGCGACGCAACTGCCTCGTGGAAGTGCAGCTGCAGGCCACCAACGGTGCAATGCAGTCGCTGTGGGGCAGTCTCAAAATTCGCCCGGAGAGTTTTGATATCAGTGGCGGCTGGATTCAGGGCGACGTGAATGGTCGCAGTGCTCTGACAATTGACCAGTACCGTCGAACGCTGGCACGCATGCACATCAATGCCGGTCAGATCGAAGAAGTCGCCGGCTACACTGACGACGCTCAGGTGTACCAGGCAACTCCTTTCAAACGATTCAATCGACTGGGCGATCTGGCACGCTATGATCGTGACGAACTGCTGCCGACAATTCATGCTGTGGAGTTCATTGGAGAACCTCAGTATGGGGGAGGTCGACCGGTACCGCCACAGGAAGTTCACAGCCTGCTGGCTCCATACCGAGACAGTCGCCTGCACGCCTCAGTCACGCTCAGCGAGGAACGCACGTGGCGGTACTATGCCGGGCTCTCTGACCATCCGCACTATGACGCCTATCGGGTGATTGCACCGGCAGCGGATGCATGGAGCCGTTATGATCGCTGGAATGGCAGATCGATCCGCTGGGGAGCCCCGCTGGAAACGGTCGGTGAAATGACTCGCAGCCTGCGGGAACTGAACCGCCCTCGCGCGATTGCGTACTGGTCTCAGGGCGCACACGATGGATGGGGCGGTTTCCTTAGCCCGCGACGCGGCTCACCCACTGCGGACGAACTGCGCGCTCAGGCGTGGCACGCTCTGTCCGCCCGCATCACCTCGCTCTACTGGTTCAATCTCAGCCTGAAATCCCTGCTCAGGTTTCCCGATCTGATTCAGCCCATCACTGAGGTGAACCGCGAGATTCGTCTGCTGGACGAATTGTTGCTGCGGTCCACCGCCCTGCACCATCAGGCCCTGCCCGCCGGCGATCAGCCGGATTGGGAAATCTGCGTGCTCGGAGCGCCGGAGGCCGCCATTTTTGTGGTGCACGACGTCGGTTATGGAATTGATGAAAAAACGAATACATTCCGTTTCCAAAAGCGACAGGGAGCGTGGAATTGTCCCCGCCCCGCGTGGCTGCCATCCGGGGCTGAGTTGTTCCGGGTCGACGCCAGCGGAACTCACGATGCCCACGGCGCAGTTGGGGATCAGGTGCACATTCAGGACGAAGTGCATGTTGTCGGCATCTATGTCGCCACCGCCAGTCCCGGGCTGCGACAGGCACTGCAGGCCAGGCTGCAGACACTGCTGGCCCGCGAAGCAGAGCTGGGAATCGATCCAGGCGGTAACGAACAGGATCTCGAGAAACTGAAGGAGGCCGCAAAGTAGCCTCAGACACACCCTGCACGGAAACGGGGACACCAATTCGCAAAAGACCGCTGGGATTTGCCCCCCGCCGCGTTACTATGGCTGCAGGCCCTGCTTCTGCCGGACGACTGCACACTTCACCGGAAAATTCAAAATGTACTACTCCAGCGGCAATTACGAGGCCTTTGCCAGGCCCCGCAGGCCCGCAGGTGTACAGAATAAATCTGCCTGGTGCATCGGCTCAGGACTGGCCTCCCTCGCTGCCGCAGCCTTTCTGATCCGCGATGCTCAGATGCCGGGCAACCGCATCACCATACTTGAACAGCAACTGCTGCCCGGCGGAGCACTCGACGGGATCAGAAAACCGGACGATGGATTCATCATCCGCGGCGGTCGCGAGATGGAAGATCACTTCGAATGCCTGTGGGATCTGTACCGGTCCATCCCCTCTCTGGACACTGCTGATGCCAGCGTCCTCGACGAATTTTACTGGCTCAACAAGCAGGACCCCAACTACTCACTGCAGCGCACCACCGTCAACCAGGGAGACGCCGCTCGGACAGACGGCCTGCTGACACTCTCCGATCAGGCACAATACGAAATCTTCTGCCTGATTCTGGCCACCCGACAGTCGGTGGAAAACAAAACCATCCGTGACGTCTTCGGTGAAGATTTTTTCAGCAGCAACTTCTGGCTGTACTGGAGGACGATGTTCGCCTTTCAGGAATGGCACTCTGCTCTGGAAATGAAACTGTACCTGCACAGATTCATCCACCACATCGCAGGCATGCCCAACCTCTCAACGCTGAAATTCACAAAGTACAACCAGTACGAATCCCTTGTCCTGCCGCTGGTCAAATGGCTGCAGGGACATGGTGTGGTGTTTCAGTACGGAACCACGGTCACCGACATCGATTTTCACCTGCAGCCAAACCACCGACAGGCCACCAGAATTCACTGGCTGCAGAATGGCAAAGCCGGCGGCACAGCACTCGGCCCGGATGATCTCGTGTTCATCACCAATGGATCCCTGACGGAAAACTCAGATCACGGAAACCACTGTAACCCGGCCCGACTGAATGAAGGACCAGCACCCGCGTGGGATCTCTGGCGCCGCATTGCCGCTCGAGACCCGGACTTCGGCAGACCGGACGTATTTGCGTCCTGCATACCCCGCACAAAATGGGAATCAGCCACGGTCACGACACTCGACGCCCGTATTCCCGCCTATATCCGCAAAATCGCAGGACGCGATCCCTTCAGCGGGCAGGTTGTCACAGGTGGCATCGTCACGGTTCGGGATTCCGCGTGGCTGCTCAGCTGGACCGTCAATCGCCAGCCTCACTTCCGACAGCAACCGTCGCATCAGATCGTCGCCTGGCTCTACGGACTGTTCGTCGACGAACCCGGCAATTATGTGAATAAGCCCATGCAGGACTGCACGGGCGAAGAAATCACCCGGGAATGGCTGTATCACCTCGGAGTCCCTCCGGGTGAGATTCGCGAACTGGCAGCCACAGGTGCTGCCACAGTACCCGTCATGATGCCCTATGTGACCTCGTTCTTCATGCCCCGACAGGCCGGAGATCGCCCCGCTGTCGTGCCTCCGGCAGCCGCCAACTTCGCCTTCATCGGCCAGTTCGCCGAATCCCGCCAGCGTGACTGCGTCTTCACGACCGAATATTCGGTTCGCACCGCCATGGAAGCCGTGTACACACTGCTGAATGTTGACCGCGGAGTTCCCGAGGTCTTCAACTCAGCCTGGGACATACGCACGCTCCTCGCTGCCTCCAGTCACCTGCGCGACGGTGTGGAACTGAATCCCCCGATTCCCGCTTTCCTGCAGAATCTGTTGCTGAAGCAATTGGACAGAACACAAATCGGAGCCCTGCTGAGAGAGTTCCACATCGTCTCAGACAAATGAACCGTGTTTCAGCTTTCCCGCCAGCCGGACCGACTCAGATCACGTATTCCGGCTCCGGCATGAAAATGCGAGCCGTCTTCGGCCTGACCGACACACGCTCGCCACAACACAACTGCAGCTGCTCTGCACGCTCACGCACCATGTCAACATTCAACTCCACTCCGTACCCTTCAGCCAGCAGTCGAATCCGCACCAGCGAACCCGCCGGAGTCAGTTGCAGCACCGTCGCCTGCAGCAGCCCCTGCCCCGGCTGACGATCCAGCTCCAGTTCATGAGGTCGCACATAGGCCGTCGCATTACGCGGTTCGTCGCGAGTATACCCGGAGTACTCCATATTCAGCGGGCCGGCCTCCAGGCGACCAGCCGTCACTCGACCGTGAAACACATTCACATTCCCCAGAAAATCCATCACAAAACTGGTCGCCGGATGATCAAAGACCTCCTGCGGTGAACCCGTCTGCTCGATCCTCCCCTGATTCATCACAACGACCTGATCCGCCATCTCAAACGCTTCTTCCTGATCGTGCGTCACAAAGACTGTCGTCACATGCATCTCCTGATGCAGTCGCCGCAGCCAGCCCCGCAGCTCCTGCCGCACCCGCGCATCAAGTGCCCCAAAAGGCTCGTCCAGCAGCAGCATCTGCGGACGCACAGCCAAAGCCCTCGCCAATGCAACACGCTGACGCTGCCCGCCCGACAACTCCGCAGGCAATCGCTGACCAAGCCCCTCCAGACGAACCAAATGCAACAGCTCCTGAACCCGACTGGTCACCTCAAATGCCGGAGCCTTGCGAACACGCAGCCCAAAGGCAATGTTCTCCGCCACCGTCATGTGGCGAAACAATACATAATGCTGAAAAACAAAACCCACACCCCGCTCGCGAGCCGCCAGGTCCGTTACATCCCGATCATCAAACAGCACACGCCCCGAATCCGCCGACTCCAGACCCGCAATGATCCGCAGCAATGTCGTCTTCCCGGAACCGGATGGTCCCAGCAAAGCCGTCAGACTGCCCGATGGCACCTGCAAATCAACACCCGACAACGCCTGAAATGCACCAAATCGACGACTCACACCGCAGATCCTGATCGACATCACTCACCCCCCCTGCTCAACCTGATCAACCTGCTCCACACGCCGTAACGCCCAGTGCTCCAGCCCCCACGCCGCTGCCAGCGTCGCCAAAGCCATCAGCGTCAGCACTGACACCACCTTCACCGCTCCAAATTCGCCAATTGCCCGCGCATGACACTGAATCACACCAAATAACAGCCCCCAGCGAATGTTCGGCAGAGTCACTCGCCAGAACAACTGCCACGGACCAGCACCCAGACTCACCGCAGCCAGCTCCTCGTCCGCACCCAGTGACTCCATCAGCGGTATCAGCTCCCGCGCGACAAACGGCAGCGTCACAAACGTAGTCGCCAGAACCAGACCCGGCCACGCAAACACCACCTGTATCCCCGCCGACTTCAGCAGCGGACTTAGCCAGCCCTGCGCTCCGTAAATCAGCAGAATGCAAAGACCAGCGACCACCGGAGACACCGCAAATGGCAGGTCCAGCAAAGTCAGCAGCAGCAACCGTCCACGAAACTGAAAACGTGTCAGAGTCCAGGCCGCCGCAATCCCAAAGACTGTGTTCGCCAGCACCGCCGCAGGCACCACCGAAAATGTCAGAAATATCGAATGACGAGTATCCGGGTCCGCCGTCAGCTGCGACCACCACTCACCCACACCCGCAGAAAATGCCTGCACAAAAACATACACCAGCGGCACAAGAATCAGCACCACTGTCACTGTCAGCGCAGAACCAATCAGCAACACCCGAACCCATAACGGATCCGCTGTCGCCCGCACACTCCGAACACTCCCGCTGCCATCATCTCCAGAATGGCAAACAGATTCCGACCAGAAACCGTCTCCCTCGGAAACAAACTCATCGGCGAAGGTGAAGACGGAAACAAGTTCTTCATCATCGCTCAGGGACAGGTCGAAGTCCTCAGCAAAGGCATTCACGGAGCAAATCTCAGACTCACACTCCTCACTGAGGGGGAATTCTTCGGTGAATCCGATCTCGTCTCCGACAAATTGTCTGACGTCACAGTACGCACAATCACACCCTGCACACTCCTGACTCTCTCGCGTCGCGATCTCGACGCCGTGCTCGCCGAAAACCCCTCCCAAAGATCCGAATTCGAACTCGCTATCCGCACACACCTCGAACTGCGATCCACCGTCAACCGGTACGGAGAACGAAACATCGATCTCGTCTCCGCATTCGCCGAAAACATCGAAATTCCGGAAACCTTCGTCGACTACTCCGCAAGCCCCGGAGAATACTCACTCTCCGCCGTACAGACCGTCGTACGAGTGCACACCCGGGTCTCTGACCTCTAAAACGGACCATGGAACCAGCTCGAAGAACAAATCCGACTCACCATCGAAGGAATTCGCGAACGACAGGAATGGGAACTCATCAACAACAAAAAATTCGGACTCATTCACTCGGTCGATCCGGCCATGCGCATCAGCACACGCTACGGTGCACCAACGCCGGATGACCTCGATGAACTCCTCGCACTCGTCTGGAAAAAACCCGCGTTCTTCCTCGCTCACCCCAAAGCCATCGCTGCCTTCGAACGAGAATGCACGTGGCGCGGTGTGCCACCCGTGACAACAACCCTGCTCGGCAGCCCCGTCCTGCTCTGGCGCGGAGTACCCATCATTCCCTGCGACAAACTCGAAATGAAAAGCCGCAGCCAGTCAAACCAGTCACTCGGCACCACCAGCATCCTGCTCCTCAGAGCCGGTGAGTCAGATCAGGGCGTCGTCGGACTGCATCAGGCAGGCATTCCCGGTGAAATCATGCCCAGCCTCTCAGCCAGACTCATGGGCCTCGACAGCCTCGGAGTCGCATCATACCTGCTCACTCTCTACTTCTCCTGCGCAGTACTCACCGACGACGCACTCGCAATCCTCGAAAATGTCGAAGTCGGCTACTACCACGATTACGACAACCGCACTCCCAAAGTGAAGTAGTGAAGGACACCTGCAATGACTCACGATCTCTCAGCCGTCACACCGGACTTCGCCGAAGCCGACATCCGCAGCATCGCAGCCAAATTGCTTCAGGACGCGACTGCCGCGGCACAGCCGACGATGCCAGATATACCGCAGCCGCTGGCCCGACCACTGTCCGGCATACCGCCACTGTCAGCGGTTACTGCTCAGGCAGCCTCACCCTCGGAAATCATCTTCCTCCGCGGTACCACCGAAGCCATCAATCTCGTCGCGCAAACGGTCGGACGCTGTTTTCTCCGCCCAGGTGATGAAATCATCCTCACAGTCCTCGAACACCACGCCAATATCGTGCCATGGCAGATGGCTGCCCGGGAAACCGGAGCAGTCATTCGTGTCGTGCCCGTCGATGAGCGCGGCGAAATTCAGCTCGACGCCTTCGAATCGTTACTCGGCCCCCGCACAAAACTCGTCTCACTGACACATGCCTCAAACAGCCTCGGCACAATTCTGCCCGTGGAACAGATGACTGCCGCCGCCAAACGACACGGCGCGCTGGTCCTCATCGACGGCGCCCAGACCGTCTCACACATGCCCGTTAACGTGCAGTCAATCGGCTGCGACTTCTTTGTTTTCTCAGGCCACAAAATCTTCGCCCCAACCGGCATCGGAGCTCTCTATGCACGCCGCGAACTGCAGCAGGTGATGCCACCCTGGCAGGGCGGAGGTAACATGATCCGCACCGTGACCTTCGAAGAAACCACCTGGAGCGAACCACCCGCAAAATTTGAAGCCGGTACGCCCAGTGTCGCAGATGCCGTCGGACTGCAGGCAGCCATCGAATACCTCCTCGCACTCGGCTGGCCCGCCATCCTCCGCCATGAACATGAACTGCTTGAATACGGAACAGCACGACTGCTCGAAGTTCCTCGCCTCAGACTCATCGGGCAGGCGCGAAACAAAGTCGGAGTCCTGTCATTTGTACTGCCCAACAGGACCCCCGAAGAAATCGGCAGACTCCTCGATCGTGAAGGAATTGCCGTTCGAGCCGGTCATCACTGCGCACAGCCTTCACTGCGACGCTTCGGTCTCGATGCCACCGTCAGACCGTCCCTCGCCATCTACAACACTACCAGTGACATTGATCGGTTGGCAGATGCTGTGCATCACATCGCCACCAGCCACTGAACCACTCGCCCAGAAATCGGACACGCAAAACACAAAAACCGCTCCGTGATTAACGGAGCGGTTCATGATTGCTGCAATCCTCAAACACCAGTTACCAACCCAGCATCACTCCGGCAGACGAGCCGATGAGACCGCCGGAAATTCACCCGAACAGGCTCGCATGAATTCCACCAAATCCACCTTCTGAGCAGCCGTCATCTTCAACGGAACCATCTTGTCGCTCAGCCACTTGTTCTTGTGACCACCCTTGGCGTAGTGCTCCACTACGTCCTCCAGCGTCAGCAGACTGCCGTCATGCATGTACGGTGCAGAATGAGCCACGTTGCGAATCGTCGGCGTCTTAAAGGCTCCCTTGTCCTTTTCCACCTTCGTCACCACATAGCGACCAAAGTCCGGCTCCTTCTTCTCCATACCAATACCCAGATTGTGATACTGCTCGTCAGCCAGATTCGCACCCACGTGACAGTTGCTGCAGCCCACTTCCTTGCTGAAAAACAACGCCATCCCACGCAGTGCACTGTCAGACATAGGATTCCCCGAAGCACCGGCACGGGCCGCTTCGTAATCCGCCTTCGTCGTCTCGTCATCCAGAACGTCCTGCAAATCGTCACCGCTCAGTCCCGCAAACTTCGACCACGCCTCCTGGTAGTCATACGGCGAAGGACCAGTCACCAGAACTCGCTCAAATGCCGCAATCGCTCGACCCACGTTGTCAATCGTCACGCCCTCGCCAGGAAACACCTTGTCGAACTGCATCGCATAGGCAGGAATACCCTTCAAGGTCTTCACGGCGTTCTCGTGAGTATTCCCCATCTCAATCCCGGCCTGAATCGGACCGACAGCCTGAGCCTCCAATGAACCGGCACGGCCGTCCCAAAACTGCGCGTCGCTCAGAATTCGATTGTAACTGATCGGCGAATTCCGTCCGCCCTTCGCTCCACCAATACCAATGCCCGTCGGAGTGTGTCGGGAATAACCCTCCTGCGGATGATGGCACGAAGCACAGCTGACCGTATTGTCCTTCGACAATCGGGTATCAAAATACAACTGACGACCCAGCTCCACCTTCGCACGAGTCAGCGGGTTCTTCTCCAAACCCTTCATCTGAGCCTGACCCAGAGCCAGCCCCAGCGGCAACTGCACATCCAGCACCTCATGGTTCTTCGGATCCGACAGCCACCCCTGAACCTGCTCCACCGTCAATGGACCAGTACCCGGAATACCCGCCGTCAAAGAAGCATCGCTGCCAAGTACCACCTTCTCAGCTGCCCGCACCCCCGACATCGCAAGCGAAGCAAGGCCCAGTGCCAGACATGCTGTCAGTCTGATCGCCCTCATAAAATCTCCCTCTAAAAAAGACCAACAAATCCGAAATCCTCCGGCCCGCAAGCAACCGCGCAGACAGACCTCCGTGCCCGGCTGCGTATTCTAGACCAAACCACTGCTCGTGCCAGGACCAGCCTGGCCAATCCTGCCGACCCCGAGAACCCACGCTGCAAAACACCCCCTAAAACACCAGCATCAACAAAAATCGCCTGAAAAACCTGCACACAAGTGCACATCACTCGGAATCTTTTCCGGCTCGCTCCAACAATAACTGCCGCAACTGCATCACAAACTGCCCACGCGAAACCACCAGCCCAAAACCGACCGCCCGAGCAGCCTCCAGACGCTGCACATGCACGTGCGGACCAAACGCAATCGCACGCCGTAATACATCCGCACCGCAATTCGCCGAAATCTGCCAGACGTCCACGTTGGACGCGAGGTCCACACACAGAATCACCCCGGCTTGATCCGCAACACCAACTGTCTCTGACAACGATCGCAAATTGCAAAAACCCAGCCCCAGCTGTTCTGCCGCACCACTGACACTGCTCAGAAGCATCAGGTCCGTTGAATATAAAACAACCACAGCACGCTCACACTCGTCAGCTGAGTCCACCACAGTATCCCCCCGTCAAGCCCCTTCGCACCGCCCCCACCAGGCAGGAATAACGTTCGACAGTGCGCTGACCAAGCTCAGAAGCAGGCTAAGTTCCGCCCGATCCTGCTGCACCACGACCTCGCTCACCACCCTGTGAGTGATCGTGTGAGTGGTCGTGTGGATGATCGTGTGAATGATCGTGTGAATGATCGTGTGAGTGGTCGTGTGAATGGTCGTGTGAGTGGTCGTGTGAGTGGTCGTGTGAGTGGTCGTGTGAGTGATCGTGTGAATGATCGTGTGAGTGATCGTGCGAGTGATCAGGGGGCGACATTGCAGTACCGACCCTCATCAGCCATGCTGCCTCCGCCGCGCGGTACACATCCCGCAGTGGAACGCCGGCCGCTGCAGCCACCGCCGCACACGCGGCAAACTCCGGAGCAAACGTCTCCGCAACCCCCTGCCCCCAGCCACGCTTGCCCGGAACCGGCCCCCAGACCGTCTGCACCGTCACCGACTCGCGCTGCCGCACCGAACGCTCCAGTTGCAGTCGCCTGACTCCCAGAGTCCCCGTTTCTGCAAACAACACCTGCTCCAGCCCCGTCGCTGCCCCCGGTCGACACAAACAGCTCACAATCACCCCGGGCCGCCCTTTCTTCATCTGCACCGGGATCACCCACACATCCAGCGCGCCAGCCGCGGTGAGTCGCTCCCGTACAAAGCCCACCGCCTCACCCGTAACATCATCCAGCGTCGTTTCCAGCAGCGTCACCAATTCGGTCTGCACGCCCCCGGCAACCGTTCCAATGAAAATCCGCAGCACATTCGCCCGCTCCGGAAAAGTCATCGTCCCGCACCCACAGCCAATCGACTCGATCGTCATTGCCGGCAACGGTCCAAAGCTGTCGGCCAGCACCTTCACGATCGCTGCACCGGTAGGAGTCGTCAGCTCGGCATCAATCGGCACCACAGACAGAGGCATGCCCTTCAGAATCTCTGCTGTTCCCGGAGTCGGCACGGGACAAATACCATGATCAATCCGCACAAATCCGCGCCCGGGCGGCACGGCGTTGCAGACCACGCGATCAATCTTCAGCAGGTCAAACGCAACGGCCGTCCCGATGATGTCCACAATCGAGTCGATCGCACCGACCTCGTGAAAGTGAATCGTCTCCACCGACACACCATGCACCCGCGACTCGGCTTCGGCAATCACCTGAAACATCTGCAGCGCCAGCGATTTCTGCCGTGCCGTGAGCACAGACCGCTCAACCAGAGCGCGGATGTCCGCAAGGTGCCGATGCGCATGCTGCTCAGGATGATCTACCAAAGCGTGCAAAGACCGAAAACCACCCTTGATTACCGTTTCCAGCCGCAGTCGCACATCCGGCAGCCCCAGCGACTGAATCGCCGCTCGCACCGCCTGCACGTCAGCACCGGCGTCAATCAGTGCCGCCAGCGTCATGTCGCCACTGATCCCGGTAGCACATTCCAGCCATGCTGTCCGCATCTGCACTCCGCTCCTGTTCCAGCCCCCAAAAAAGAAACCCGGCCTGCATCTGTCGGCCGGGTCTGCGAGTTTTACTCAGCCCAATTCCCACAACTCACTTCTTCACGGCACCCTGAGCGCGAATGCGGTCCAGCGGAGATCCCGTGAGTGGCACCGCTGTCGGTGCCGGAGCAGCAGGTGCCGGGGCCGCTGGTGCCGCCGGGGCAGGTGCAGCTTCCGCCACTGGTTCCGCCACCGCGGCAGGCTTCGCAGCCGCAGCACGGATCTTATCCATTGGAGACCCGCCGGGGGCAGCAGCAGCCGGCTTGCTCGCAGCCGCCCGAATCTTGTCCAGCGGCGATCCTGCGGCAGCAGGCGCCGCAGCAGCCGCTGGCTTGACCGCAGCCGCACGGATCTTATCCATCGCCGAACCACCACCCGCCGCAGGCGCCGCGGCTGCCGGTGCCGCGGACTTGACCGGCTTCTCGGCTTTCTCTGACGCCGCCGGTTTCGCGACCGGAGCCTCCACTACGGTCAGAAAGCCAGGGTCAATGTCATACCAGGCGATGTCCACACCGTTGTTGAATTCCACAAGCGCCCGGCAATTCATGTTCACCGTTCGCACTTTGCCCGTCAGCGAGGCAAATCGCTTGAGCTCAGGCGAAGTGGCCGAAACCACGACCCATTTGTCCGTCAGTTCTGTCTTCAGTCGTTCAGCACGGTCAATCAGTGACACAGCCGGTTTCCTGTCAGTCAACGATCTCAGGCCGGGATCCGCCACAGGTCACCCTGCACACCGCCATCCAGCAGCGGCGCAATTCCTGTCGCTCCCGAATGCCACATTGTGGAATATCGCCGTCAACCTTTCAAGCCGCGAATGAGCCTCAGCTGAGGCTCTCCCACTGTCTGGACAGACCGCCCGCAGGACCTGCGAAAAATCACCGTTCCGCGTGCAAATCCCCCCAAAACCTGTTAAACACACGCTGCGTTGCCCGCCCCCGACTCTCTACGGTATACCCTATGGCCACCCCCAACGTCTGCGTTCTCCGCGCTCCAGGCACCAACTGCGACATCGAAACCGCCTGGGCCTTCGAACTCGCCGGTGCCCGGCCCGAACGACTGCACCTCAACAAACTGCTCGAAAATCCCGCACGACTCGCGGATTTCCAGATCCTCTGCATCCCCGGCGGCTTCAGCTACGGAGATGACCTCGGTGCCGGCATCATCTTCTCCCGTCAGCTCCGCGGACAACTCAACGATGCCATCCGGCAGTTCCTCACCGCCGACAAACTCGTGCTCGGCATCTGCAACGGCTTCCAGACCATCCTCAAAGCCGGCCTGCTGATGCGCCGCGGAGTCGCCAGCCCCGCCGAAAGTGGCCTCGAATCCGACGTCACACTCACATGGAACAGCAACGGCCGATACACCGATCGCTGGGTCCGCCTCAAAGTCGCCTCCCGCAACAGCGTGTTTCTGCGCGATATCGACGAATTCGACGTGCCCATCGCTCACGCAGAAGGTCGCATTGCCGTCCGCCAGCCACAACTCCTCGAACAACTCCGACAGCAGCACCAGATCGCTCTCTGCTACTGGTCACCCCGCGCAGCACAACTCGCAGCCGCCTCCGGTGACCCCACTCGCATCGAACTGCTCCCCGAACCCGAAAACCCCAATGGCTCGCTCGCCAATATCGCCGGACTCTGCGACGAAACCGGCAAAGTTCTCGGATTAATGCCACACCCCGAACGCTTCCTGTTCGCCACACAACACCCGCACTGGACCCGCAAAGGTCTCCGCGGCGAAGGGGACGGCATTCGTATCTTCCGGAACGCCGTGACATGGTTCGCCTGACCACAATCTGCGCTCGTCACAGTCACAACCGAAACCGCCGGAGCGGCAGCCGCTGTATGCTGCCGCTCCTGCTGGTGCTGTTGCCGCTGCTGCACCGCAGCTCGCCGGCAGTCGCTCAAAATGCACGCCTCCACGACCTGCGACTCCACCAGATTCAACTTATCGGCACTCACAACAGCTACCACATCGCCCCCCACAAATCCGTTGGCGAACTCATTCGCCTCGCAGGACCATCCGTCCTCCAGGCCATCGAATACTCACACAAACCACTCCCGCATCAACTGCAGCATCTGCAAATCCGACAACTTGAACTCGACCTCTTCGCAGACCCCGACGGCGGACTCTTCGCCAAACCCCTCGCTCGCAATCTCCTCACAGCAGGTCATCAGGATCCCGGACCAGATCCCAATGCCGATGGCAGCCTCAGTCCGCCCGGCATCAAAGTCCTCCACGCCGCCGGCTTCGACTACGCCACCAATGTCACCACCCTGCGGCTGGCCCTGCAGCAGATTCGCCAATGGTCCCGGACAGCACCACACCACCTCCCGGTCATGATCCTCCTGGAACTGAAGGAGTCCGTGCCGAATCCACCCGGGGTCCGGCTGGTGCCCTGGGATGCCACCCGAATCAAAGAACTCGACCAGCTCATCCTCGAAATCTTCCCGCCAGCCACACGACTGATCCCCGCAGATCTCCGACAGCCCGCAGATGCCTCCGTCCGTGACGCCGTGCGGAAACGCGGCTGGCCGCCGCTGCAGGACCTGCAGGGGAAAGTCTTCTTCTGCCTCGATAACGAAGGAACCTGGGTTCGAAGGTACCTCGACGCCCAGCCACAGCCCGAACAGGCCCCTTTGTTTGTCTCCGCAGACACCAGCCACCCACTCGCTGCATGGTTCAAACGCAATGATCCGGTAACCCAGTTCGACGAAATCCAAAACCTCGCCAAACAGGGCTTTCTGATCCGCACCCGTGCCGATGCAGACACCACCCAGGCCCGCGCCAATGACTCCACCCGCCGCGAAAAAGCCTTCGCCAGCGGCGCTCAGTACATCAGCACAGACTTCCCGGAACCTGTGGCCACCTTCTCTGACTACTGCGTTCGCTGGCCAGACCAGGCCCCCGCACGCATCAGCCCACTGTTTCCCTCAATCACTCTCAAACCCGCCGCTTCCGACTGGGAAGCAGCAACCGAACCCTGATCGTCCCGCCCGCCGCCAACCAGCCGCTGAAATCGGAGCCCCCCCAGATGTGGTCCATGCACGGAAAAGTCGCTGTCGTCTCAGGAGCCGCCCAGGGACTCGGACAAGCCACCGCTCTCGCTCTCGCTGAAGCCGGAGCTGATCTCGTTCTGATCGACCGCAACCTCACCGCTGCCGAACAAACCAGCCAGCAGATTCAGGCCCTCGGACGACGCACTCTCGTGTCCGGCTGCAATGTCTCAGACCCCGCTGCCATCGCCGAACTGTTCACCACCATCGACAGCCAGTTCCCCACCGTCGATTTCCTCGGAAATATCGCCGGCGACGGCTGCCTCGCCCGCCCCGAAGAACTCTCCATCGACGACCTCCACCGCGTCCTCCAAAACCTCGTCGTCGGTCGCTTTGCCATGTGCCAGCAGGCCGGACGACGCATGCTCAAACAAGGCTCAGGATCCATCATGAATATCGGGTCCCTCGCCAGCAGCACCGCACTCGGTCGCGGACACATCGCCTACAGCATGGCCATGGGCGCTGTCATCCAGATGACACGCGAACTCAGCACCGAATGGGCCCACCGGGGTGTCCGAGTCAACTGCGTGACACCCGCTCAGGTCGTCAACCCCAGCCTCCAGGCTCGCATGGCCGACGACCCACAACTCGAAGCCCGCTTCCTCAAAGGCATCCCCGCCAATCGACTGGGACAGCCCGATGACATCCGCGGCATCGCTCTGCTGCTGGCTTCCGATGCCTCGGCCTGGATCACCGGTGCCATCATTCCACTCGACGGCGGCAACATGGCAATGAACGCCGGAGCGACCCCCGGACACCAGCTGGAAAAAGTCCAGTCGTTCAGCCCCAAATCCTGAAGCCGCACCCATTCGCCCGCCGCCCACCGCCACCGCCCCGGCAGGAGCCAGCCCCGCGGCCTCCCTCAAAAAACAAATTTCACAAAAAACACATTTCACATTTGACACACTACAAACAGAACCCCATAATTCCCACAGCAACACACCCGCAACGCCAACCGCTTCAACACAAAACACCACATCCCACAGACCACTCCCATGAAAGCCAACGCCGGCGGAAACCTCCAACCACAGCACGTCTACGGACGCGACCACTTCATCGAATTCCTCTGGCAAACCCTCCAATCCCAGTCCATCCTCCAGTCCGGCGAAAGACGAACAGGCAAAACTCAAATCCTTCGCAAAATGCTGCAGCAGCCAAAACCCGGCTGGAAACCCGTCTTCCACGACCTTGAAAAAATCCACTCGGCACTCGAATTTGCTGAACTCGTCTACGACGACATTCAACAGTTCCTCGGCACCGCCACTCGCGCTAAAAACTTCATACAGCGATGGTTCGAACACAACGAAACCGATTACATCAACCTCAAAGGTCGCACATGGAAACAACTCCTGAACTCTGCCGTCGCTGACCTCGACAAATCCAGTCAGACAGAAAAACTCGTGTTCTTCTGGGATGAAGTCCCCTGGATGCTCGACAGCATCTGCCGCCACGAAGGACTCGCTGTCGCCGCACAGGTGCTCGATGCCATCCGCAGCCTCCGCATTGAACACACCAGCTTCCGCGTCATCCTCACAGGATCCATCGGTATCCACCACATTCTGGCCAAACTCTCCGCCGCCGGAATCCCCACTCCGGCAATCAATGATCTGTACCAGGCTCACGTTCCACCTTTGAATCCCGCTGATGCAGTGCACCTAGCCACGGATCTGCTCACTGGCGAAAACATTCCCTGCAGTCAACTGCATGATGTTGCCCACAGCATTGCAGAGGAAGTCGACTGCCAGCCTTTCTACATCCAGCACATCGTCGCCGCACTCAGACTCAAACAGGACCCCGTCACCCCGGACACCATCCGCCAGCATGTCCGACAACAGCTCGTTGACGCCAATGACCCATGGCAGCTCGCTCACTACCGCAACAGACTGCACAGCTACTACCCCAACGGCAGCGATGCTCGCCATGCCGCTGCAATCCTCGACACACTTGCCGCCACTCCCGACCAGCAGCCCGCACTCGCAGTCCAGCAGCTGAAACAGCACCTTGCCGCAGGCACCTCAGCACCGCCCGACCACGATCACCTGCTGCAGCTGCTCAGACTGCTCGACGCAGACCACTACATCACTCGCGATACCCTCGGACACTACCACTTCCGCAGCCAGCTCATCCGACGCTGGTGGAAACTTGATCGAGCTCTATGAATACACCTGCCCATACACACACCGGCCAGCACCTCATCAGCCGCTACGCTCCACACCAGACCCCCCCGCTGGTTCTCAATTCCATTTCCACAAACACGCACCGCCTGCTGACCAATCTGCAGGAACAGATTACTGCCAACCTCCCCTCCGGCAGCACCCATCATATCCTCCTTCATGGCCCCCAGGGCTGCGGCAAATCACACACCCTGACTCTGCTGTGGCACAACCTGCACTGCTCGCCGCAAACCGCCGACAAACTGCAGATCGCATGGCTCCACGAACAGCAAAACATCTCTTCGCTGCCCCAGCTGCTCCTCGCTGTCTACCAGTCGCTCGGCCTCCACTACCCACACGACTACTCCCAGGACTGGCTCAATCAGCTCCTCGAACAGTCCCCCTCCGATGTTGCCGAAATCCTCACCCGCCGACTCGCCGCACGATTCACGAACCGCCGACTCGTACTGTTTATCGAAAACCTTGACCGACTGTTCACCGGACTTGGCAGCCATGGCCAGAAACAACTCCGAGCACTGCTGCAGGAACAGCCCTTCGCCTGCCTCATCTCCACCACGCGCCAACTCTTCCATTCCGTCACTGACCGCAATCAGCCTTTCTTCGGATTCTTCCAGACAATTGAAATTCCGCCACTCTCACTGCAGGACACTCGCCGGCTCACCTCCGCCGTTGCTCGCACCAGCCACAAACCGGCTCTCGCAGATGCCATCCTGTCACCCAACTTCCTCAGCGCCGCCAGCACTCTCCACCAACTCACCAATGGAAACCCGCGCGCCTGTATCACATTCGCCACACAGCTCACGGACACAACGCCAAATCAGGTCTTCGCAGCAATCTGCAGCACCATCGACGACCTCACACCCGCCTGCCTGCAGCCACTCAGGGAACTGTCACCCCTGCAGAGACAAATCGTGCAACTGCTCTGCGAACACCACTCCGCCATCAACCCCAAAGAAATCGCCCGCAGGCTGCTCACAGAACAGGGCAGCATCGGCAAACAAATCCGCTTGCTCGCAGAATCCGGACTTCTCATTTCTCGCCAGCGCGGTCGCGAAACCTGGTACGAGATCAAAGACACATTCCTGCGACTCGCCTGCCAGCACTGCACACCGGGCCAGACTCCGGCAATCGTACCCTTCCTGCTCCACTGGAATCAGGCACGGCTGCTCCGGCAAACGCCCGCACAGTTCCCTGTGCTGCTCGAAGAAAACGCCCCACCCTATAACACACAAGGCGATCCAGCAGAAAAATTCGCTGCCATCTTTCTGCTCCACGAACAACTCGACACACTGCAAAATGGTATTCGCCAAATGCTGGAGATGCACCAGCCACTCACCTCAGCCCGGCTCATGCCTCTCGCCGTCGGACTGCTCAGATCACTGCCCAAACTGGCACAAGGCCGCTTCGCACCCGACAGACTTCACGACTGCGCGGCGGCCGTGATGCTGCAAACATCTCAGTTCCCCCAGTTCCAGATTGCCAGTCGACTGTTCCAGACAGGCATCCGCTGCATCATCAGCGGAAACGATTCACAATCCGTCACTCTCGTCCAGCTCGAACGCACCATCCTGCAACAGGCACTCAACCCAGCCACCACAGGCGACTGGGAACCAGTTATCCCGCCTTCCGAATTTCCTGCTGTTCCGCCTGCCTCCGCTGCTCCGCTCGCACCTGCTCCAGACGCCGTCGACGCCCATTTCGACTAAATCGGTTCGCAAAATCAATCAGCCATGGCGCCAGTCGACTCAACATTGACAACCCATGCGCCATCGGTGTCACCAGCACCCTGCCACGATCCCCCAGAATTCCCCGCACAGTCGCCGCCGCCACCTGCTCCGCCGTCGCACACAGCCACGCCGGTGGCAACGGAACCCGCGTCCCATCCCGCAGTGACTGACCTGAATCATACAGATTCGTCCGCACAGGACCCGGACAAATCGCCGTCACACCAACTCCCCGACGACCATACTCCGCCCGCAATGCCTCCGTATAACCCACCAGTCCAAACTTGCTCGTGTGATACGCCGCCAGACGTCCTCCAGCCACCAGACCCGAAATGCTGCACATGTTCACAATATGCGGATCCTCACGCAGCAGCAAATGCGGCAGCAAGGCCTGAGTAATCCTGATCGGTGACAGCAGATTAATACTCATCAGCCAGTCCCACTGCGCCTGCGTCATCTGGTCCGTGGGACCATAACAGCAAACCCCCGCATTATTGATCAGCAGGTCAATCCCCCCCGTCTGCTCCAGAGCCCTCATTACCACCCGGTCCACCGACACCGCATCCGCCAGATCACAGACCACAGACCGCACTGTCACACCGGAACCCGATAACTCGTCCTGCAAACGCTGCAGCCCATCCGCATCCCGATCCACCAGAAACAAATGACAGCCCGCCGCTGCCAGCGCCCGAGCCAGCGCGCGGCCAATCCCCGCCGCTGCCCCCGTCAGAAATGCCGTCCGTCCTGCCAGTGTCTTCATCCCTGAACCTCACCCCGTCAAAACGTCAGCACCTGCCACAAACCCGAATAGTCATCAGTCCACTGCAGCACCCGATCACTCTCCGTTGACAGTGTGCCGGCACCCCCAATTGTCGCATCCTCTGTCACAGCACTGCTCGATGTCAGCAGAAACCAGGTCGAACCAAAGACTCCCGTCGTATCATCATTCCCATTCGACACCTCAATTGCCTGCCAGCCCAGATGACGAGCCATCCCTCGAGCCACCGGGGCCAGATCCAGAAAACGATTCGAAATATGCACCGCCAGCACTCCGCCGTTCCGCAAATGCTTCTGATAAATCTCCGCACACTCCGTTGTCAGCAGATGCACCGGAATCGCGTCACTGCTGAATGCATCAATCGCCAGCACATCAAACTGCTGCGAACCACCCTCCTCACCCAGCTCATGCTCCAGCATGATTCGCGCATCACCCAGAACCACCGTCTTCTCCGCTTCACTGTCCGCCAGATACGTAAACACACCCTTTGTTGATAACTCCACCACATCCGGATTGATCTCGTAAAATCGGAACACATCACCCTTCCGACCATAAGCCGCAATCGTACCCGTACCCAAACCCACAACACCGACCTTCAATCCGTGACCATCGCCCGCCTGCGCCTGCGCACGAGCCCACTGGATGGCCATACCCAACCCGCTCTCGTAGCCATAGTACGTCGTCGGCTGCCGACACCAGTACTCGTCCTCAAACTGAAACCCGTGACGGATCTGACCATGCGTCAGCGAAACCTTCGACGGCAGCAGGTCTCCCTCAGCGTCAAACTCCTGCTCATCCTCAGCCTCATACCTCCTGACCCTCAGCACTCCATAAAAATTCCGTGACAACGCCACCACATTGCCCTGCCGCGCATCCGCCTCGTAAATCTCCCACAGCCTGAGCCCCAGCACCAGCAACAGCGTCGCCCCAGGAACCACCAGAAACAAACCCAGCTCCGGCTTGCCACGCCCCCGAAAACCACGCGCCGCCACATCCAGCAGCAGCCCCGACACCGCCGTATACAGCAGCGCCGATACTGTCTGCCGAATCGCCAGCTCAACTCCTGCTGCTCCCAGCAACAGCAGCGTCCCCGCCGCACCTCCACACATCATCGCATACACCGATCGCATCCGCCCCGTTCCGCGGGAAAATGCCCAGTACACCAAAATCGCCTGCGCCGATAACAGCACGCAAATCAGCGGGAACCAGCGGAGCACACCGGGGGGCAGACTCAGCGACTGCTCCTCAGCCGCAGACACCGCAGCCCCAAACTTTTCCTGGAAGGCAGCCGGCGCCTTCCACCACACAAAACCCGACAGCCAGCAGGCCTCCAGCACACCCACACCCAACCACAACACACACAGCCGCCACAAACTCTCCCGCTGCAAACCCGTAACCAGCAGACCGCCCGCCAGCAAAGCCCCAAAAACCGACACCAAAATCGTCCAGTTCGAATCCGACAAATTCGCCTCAACCGGCTGCAAAAACCACCGCGACACAACCAGCAGCTGAGCAGCCGCAGCAGCGGCAAACACCCAGAAATGCAGCCGCGGTGTCAGCAGCCACACACGCTGCCAAACCATCGCCAAAAACACCGCCACCGCCACCAAACCCAGTCCCGAATGATACTCGTAATATCCCGTAAACAGCCGTGGTGCCCCCAAAGCAACAAACAGACCACCCAAAGCACCGCCGGCTGAAATCACCACAAAATACAACGTCAGCCAGCGTGACGCAGGACGCAGACCATACAACTCGCCATGACAGCACATGCAGCCCGCAAACAACACCGTGCAAAACACCGCAATCTGCAGTACCAGCCCCGCATCCGCCCCGTCCAGCAGCACGTCGCACACCACCGGACAGCCCAGCATCAGCAGCACCGCAAACACCGTCCGGTTATACCAGTGCGGACTGTCAAAACACAGAATAAAGGACAACAGGTACAGACTGAGCGGAAGTATCCACAGAAATGGCACAGTAGCCACGTCAATGCACAACTGATTCGTTGTCGCCAGAAACATCACAGAACTGGCCGCCGACAGCAGCAGCCAAAGACCCATCGTCGTCCAGGATGGTCGCGGAGTCCTGTCGTCGTCGGGTATCCTCGCTGCACCCCCCGACACCGCTCCAGCGTCTGCTCCCCCCGCCAGCAGCACTCGCCCCATCCGCCACACCGGAATCGCACACAGACCCGCCAGAACTCCGTAACTCAAATACAGCACGCTCCACCAAACCACCTGACTCCGCAGCGTCAGCAAGGGCTCAAACACAAACGGATAACTCAGCAGTGCCAGCAGCGAACCCACATTCGACAGTGCATACAGCCGCCACGGCGACGCCCCCGGACTCGTCCACGTAAACCACCGCTGCATAAGCGGTCCCGTCGTCGAAAGGACGAAATACGGAGCACCCACGGTGGCCGCCAGCAACAGCAGAATTCGAGACAGCGGCGCCTCACCAGCCGTCGGCTTCCACGACACGTCCGGTGCGATCGGCAGCCACAGCAGTGACAGCACCACCAGCAGACCATGCACCTGCACCTGACGACGCGGCGGCAATCGAGACGTCAGCAGATGCGAATACAAATACCCGCCCAGCAGCAGGATCTGAAAAAACAGCATACAAGCCGTCCAGATCGACGGCCCGCCGCCAAACCACGGCAAAATATAACGCCCCGTCAGTGGCTGCACCTGAAACAGCAGAAACGCACTCAAAAAAATCGTCGCCGCAAAACGAAACAT
>SXXK01000355.1 GCA_005791255.1 Planctomyces sp. | reverse complement strand
TCTCTTCGTCAGGTGATGCAGGAGGGGGCCGGGCTGGTGACAATTTTGCCGGATTTGGGTCTGATGGCAGCGTGGCTGGTCGTGACATTCGCTGTGGCACTGAGGATTTTCCGCTGGGACTAGCCTGAATTGTTAAGGTTTCAGGAACAATCGGTTCTGTGTTTGCTTTTTCCTGGGTTGTTTCATCAACCTGTGTGAAGCAATGATTTCAGTTTTCCGGGGCACGGATGCTCCTGACCACCATCCGGCCTGCCTCATGTCCCGACCCGCTTCTGCCGCTGCTGCGGCCAAACGTCCTGCAAAAAAGTCTGCTGAGAGGCGGACTTCGGCGAAGATGCCGAAAGTGCAGGCCGTGGCTGCGGATGCCGCGCTGACCGTCTGGCAGGCAGCTCGCAGTCTGCTGAAACAGGAACTGAAGCAGTTTGAGAAGCATCTTTTGAAGTGCATTGATCGCTGGCGAAAAAAGCCCGACCATCTGCACCAGACCCGGATTTCGGCACGTCGCCTGCAGCAGCATCTGGAGCTGCTTGGACCGTTGCTGGGCAAGGATCGTTCGCTGCGCTGGCTGCGCAAGCATTTGAAGTCGCTGCTGAAGGCCAGTAGTCCGGCGCGGGATCTGGATGTGCTTTTGCACCATGCCGCCGCAAAAAAGACCTCGGCCGCGGTTTGTCAGCAGTGGCAGCAGCAGCGTCGCCGACTGCAAAAACCGCTGCGTGAAATCCAGCAGCGTCTCAGTCGTCCGGATGGCCTGAAACAGCATCGTCGTGCACTGCTGAAGGCGATCAGTCGGTCCGCGTGTCGCGAATCAAGTGCGGCGCTGGCAAATTCATCAGCTTCCGGCTGGGCCGTGGAACAGGCCACGGTGCGACTGGCCGAGCTGCAGACGGCCCTGCCAGCGTCTTCCTCCAGCAAGTCGCTGCATCGGTTTCGACTGCTGGTAAAGCAGCACCGGTATCAGGCTGAGCTGTTGCTGCAGTTGTCGGGGCATCCGATCATTCAGCGTCTGGTGCAGTGTCTGCTGCAGGTACAGAAGCAGCTGGGACGGCTGCAGGATGCTGTGGTTGCCGCGCGGTCACTGAAAAAGGTCACGGACAATCAGAAGAAATCTGCCGGGAAGAAAAAGTCCCTCGCGAAAGCCAGCCAGTCGACGGCAGAGATTGCTGCTGAATCCAGTCGTCTGCTGACCTGGCTGCAATCCGACATTGCTCCCCAACTGAATTCTCTGGCACGCAGGCTGCAGACGCCGTCAGGCCGACGCCGCTAGGCTGCAACGGTGGACGTCAGCAGGTCTTAAACCGGCAGGTCACACCAGCAATCGGCCGCCGACGTTCAGCCGCAGCAGCAGACCTCCGAATGCCAGCACGTCTTCGATGCGCTCTGCTGCTGATCCGCGAATTGCACCGGCTGCTGGCAGCACGGTATCTGTCAGCCAGATTCGCCCCGTGACGGCATCTGCATGGACTGTCAGGTGTCCGAATCCGCTACCCAGCAGTCGATTCAGCCGCTGCGCCAGCAGGTCGGCGGGGTAGATACGGCCCTCTGCATCCTGTATCACGAAAAATCGATCATCATCTTCCACCAGCAGTTGTATGGCAGCGGCTGCCGGTTCCACCGACTGTCGATTCCGCAGTACCAGTTCAGCCGCACCCTGGTCGTTGAGCCACTGGACACGCTGACGAACCAGCGGATCATCGCTGACAATCACCAGCGACCGTCCGCTCGTGCCCACATACCAGCCTGACAGCCAGCGTCGATAACTGGTTTCGGTATCGAGCGCGGACACTGTGCCGCTGCTGCGCGAAAGTCGTCGGCCCGTCTCTGGCAGATCCCGAGTATCCAGCTGCAGTCGACTGATCACCGGTCTCGTTTCCGCTGTTCCTGCAGCGTTCTCGTCCGCGGTTTGAAACAGACGAATTCCGAAATCCTTCCAGACCACCGGGACCGACTCGCCTGCCGCATCGAAGACGTCCAGTCCGGCCCAGGCAGTCGGGCAGCCGGCTCCTGTGACCAGCAGGCCTCCCAGCACCCCCGGCGTCCGACGAATTGCTTCATGCAGGGCTGCTGCGGTCGTTCTGCCCGCATCATGCACCGGAAAGCCCAGCCTGCTGACGGCTGTCGCCACTCCGGCAAACAGGTCCTGCGAAAACGCTCGTGCGTCGTAACCAAGAATGATGGACCGCAGTGGTTCGCGGCGTGATTCGGTGTCAGCCGGCACAACCTCAGTACGCTCGGCCGCCGAGCTGCAGGAGCGCTGCAGGCACACACAGAAGACTTCTGCCAGCCGTTCTGCGAGGCAGCGATCGAGGACATTCAGCCAGGGGCCTCGCACGCCGAATTCCGACCGCTCGAGGCCTTCCCGTCGGAAGTGGCGAATCCGCTGAATCTCATCCACCGCGTGCTCCGACAATCCTTCCGTATGTCGTCGCCATTCACACTGATCACATACCGACCATCCGGCATGGAGCCGTGCGAGGTGCACAGCTCGCGAAACACCGGACGTGGCTCCGGGGCACACGAACAGATTCTCCCCGAAGCCGCCGTCCGCCGGATCGAGAATGTTGAAATCCGACAGGTTCATCAGCGTGTCTCCCGGGTCGCAGCAGTCTTCTTCAGCCTCCTCCGGCTGATCCTGCGGCTGCTTCACCGGTATCCTGCGGATAGACCAGCAGTCGATCGGGGCACAGGAGAAGCAGATCCGCCCGACCGTCACCGGTGACGTCCACGATCAGGCCCTCGCGAGGCTGCAGGCCCCGATCTGTGGCCGAAGACACCAGCCGCTTTTCTTCGAAGACCCGGAAACTGGTGGCCTCACGAAGCCCGTCGCGTTCGTCATATCGCAGAATGGCGACGCCATTAATACTGGTGTCAATGGCCACCAGATCCATGGCTCCGTCACCATTGACGTCCCCGGCCAGCACATCTGCCGGGAAGGCTTTCTCACGCTGCGATTCGAACCCGTGCAGTTCCTTCAGCACCACATCGGTGCGGCCGCTGTACAAGACAGCAAACTGCTCAGCACCGACAAAGATCAGATCGCTCCGTCCGTCGCCATTCAGATCAGCGGTGATGGTGGATGAGAAGGGAGCCGCTCCCAGCTCGACCTCCCGCCATGGCCGATAAACATTGTCCTCGCGACGCAGGATGCGAGCCCTGCGGACACCGGAGTCCAGCAGCACCACTTCATGACCAACTGCTCCATCAAGATCGAGCGCCGCGACGCTTTCAATGCTGGCCGCTGCTTCGCCGGCATTGAACTGATCGACAACCTGCCAGCCACCGTCCTTCCATGCCAGCATGCGGGCGAAGGAATCCCGAGCCACCAGCAGATTTGAGCCGGTGACGAAAGTGCGTCCTGCCGCTGCCACACCGGCCTCGAGCTGACTGCTGCTGACGGCGGCCGTCAGCTGACCTGTTTCGCCCTGCAGCAGGACGTGGAATCCTGCTTTCGCCTGACCGCTGGCAATGGACAGCAGGTCCTGTCGACCATCGCCGTTGACATCCATCTGCACCAGTTTGACTCCGCGCTGCCCGACAGCCCCGGCAAATTCCAGTTTGGCGTCTTCTGCCACTCGCGCCCAGCGACCGTCCGCGTCTCGGCGATGACGCTGATACTCGAGCTTTGCCGAATTCCCGGAACCCTGCGACAGGCCGACAATCAGCTGTGGCTGTCCGTCATGCTTCAGAACCGCTACGGTTGCCAGTTCCCAACCTTCCGGCTTACGCAGAATGGCCTCAGGAAACGTCAGTCGACCATTCTCAAATCGACTGACAGCAATCACTCCCTCGCTGCTGCTTAACAGCACAGCTTCCAGACGACCGTCTCCGTCCAGATCCTCAGCCGCCACATCCGTGATTCCCAGCAGCGCCGGATACTGCTCGGCTGTACCCAGACCGTCAATTCCGTTTTGTCGATACAGCAGCAACTGGGCCTGCCCTGGTTCGTTCACCAGCACATCGGCAAGTTTGTCACCGTCAAAATCGGCTACAGCCACTGCGCGATCCCGGGAGGATTCGGTGGCACCAATTCCATAGCGAAGCAGTCGTTCCGACACACTGTCTGCTGCCTGCTTTGCAGGTTCCGCCTGCAGCACACTGATGCGGCCATTGCGACCATCAATGGAAATGACTTCCGCACCAGGCCGACTGTCGAGACTGGCAATCGTGACGGCTCGCGGAGTCTGCAGGGTGAAGGAAATCTCGGGCCCCAGTCGGCCACTGGCAGACTGCAGTCGAGCACAGACAGAGCGTCCTGTCTGTTCTCCCGCCAGATAACACAGATCCGTTCGTCCATCGCCGTTCAGATCGGCGGCCTGGAGCAGTCCCTGTCTCCCGGAAGTGCTGATCAACTGTTCTGGCGCGCGCATGCTGCCCTGCTCTGTCTGACTGAGCAGAAACATGGTGGCTTTCCCGGCTGCCGCCAGATCCGTCCGCCCGTCACCGTTGAAGTCTCCGGCGGCAAGGATACCGGAGACCGGTTCGAGGCCAGGCAAACGCACCGTCCACTTTTTGGTCCATTCCTTCCGGCCTGCCTCCGGCTGATAGTAGACAGCCAGCTGATCAGGAGGCCCGATGACGGCAAAATCCATTCGTCCGTCGCCATCAAAATCCCCGGTCTCGAGCTCCGCTATGGCGCGGTCCATCGAAATCCGACGATCTTCGAATCTTTTGTCCGAAGACAGCTCGTTGATCTGAGCACTGGTCTTGTCCTGTGCCGTCCCCTGGGGCCGCTGCAGCAGCAGTCGAATCGAACTGGTAAAATTGTCCATCACAGCGACATCCGTCAGGCCATCGCTGTTGAAGTCACCTGACTTTAGATGCTCAGCCCGTTCGTGCAGCTTCGTAATCTCCACGCCCGTGAAACCGTAGAATTGTGCCAGCTCGGACGTAGCCACAGGCTCATCACAACAGGCGGTTCCTGAGCCAGCTGCAGCCACTGCCATCGCCAGCACACCAACCCACGCACGTATCCCGCTGCTCATCGTTGTCACCATCGTAAAACTGCACTGACTACAGAGTTCGCTGCCGGTCCTGCAGCAGACCGGCAGCGAATGGGGTTGAGCCCGCATGCCAACTCAGCGTTTGAACATCGCGTTGTTCTTTTCACCACGAGACAGCAGATAGGCCAGCAGATCCAGCACTTCATCCTGATTGAGCGGCTTCAGGAGATCCGCCGGCATGATGGACACAGTCGCAGGCTGAATCTCTTCAACTTCCGTCTTCAGGATCTCCGTGATCTTCGTGGGATCTTCCGGGTTTGTCAGTACGGTCACCGAGTTTTCGCTTTCAGCGACGATTCGACCGGACACTGCCAGTCCTGATTTGGTCAGAACGGTACTGCCTTTGTACTGGTCGCTGATGACCTTGCTGGGATCCATAATGGCTTCCGTCAGGTCTTTGACAGTGAACCGTCCGGCCAGTTGCGTCAGATCGGGCCCTGTCGCTCCGCCATCTCCTCCGAAGCGATGGCAGATGACACAGCGAGTGGCGGCGAACATCTTCCGTCCATTTTCGAAATTGCGATTCTGCAGGCCATTCTCGGCCAGTGTCCGCACTTCCTCAACGGTCCAGTCCTGACCGGGTCCTGCTGGTTTCGGCAGCTCCGGCGGCGCGTACGGTTTACGAGCTCCCGAAGCTTCAATCAGCAGGCGTTCCTGTTCGGTGGCGTTCAGGAAGGCTTCGTTTTCAATATTCCGCAGGAACCCTTTGAAGCTGGCTCCGCCGGACCAGGCGCGAGCGCGTTCGAACCAGGCGAAATACACCTTGCGCTGCTCGAGGGTCCAGCCTTCCTTTGCATTCCTCAAGCAGAATGCAGACCACATTTGCTGCGGATCCGGAGCGTTTGTGATCGAGGCAGCAATCGCTCCGCCGTAACCCCGGTTGCGGGCCAGCAGATCCTGCATGTCGTCGGTCACTGTCGGCTTTGATTCGGCCACCAGCAGTGCCACAGTTTTTCCAATAATTGTGGGTGATCGCAGGTAAATGAGGAGCTGCACCAGTTCGCGGTCCAGATCGGCATCAGCAGTGGGAAACAGACCGTCGAGGCGGTCAAGATAACCCTGACGTTCGGCTGCTTCGGGCGGTCCCAGGCGGAGGAACACCAGACTCACCACCCGCAGATACTCAAGCTTCTTTTCGCGGCTGAGCCCGGCAAAGTCCTGGCCCTGCAGCATGGCGGTGCACAGCCTGCGCAGCGTTTCCTCCATGCCGGACACTGTCGCTTCCGACAGTCCTTCGGTTTTGGCGAGGGACGACAGCGGAGCCTTCACCAGCGCCATGGCGATGGCGGTCCGATCCGAGTTGCTGTCGTCGCCACTGAGATCCGCCTGATCCAGCGAACGCATCAGATCCGGGAACAGCTGCGAATTCCAGAAGGCATTGTGAGTGGCCATGCGGAGGAATCGGTCGTTCGTCCCTCTCACACTGGCCAGATTCTGCAGCAGAGTTGCCGAATCCACTCGTGGCTGAGCGGTGTTGCCTGTGCGTCCCGCATGGAATGACTCGAACAGCCGCCGCAGTGAACGAGGTCCGGCTTCACGAGCATCCTTCAGCTGAGTCGGCTCGGTGGATTCTGCACCCGTGTAAATGACTCGAAACAGTTCCGACTGCGTTCCCCGACCGCCGACAGAAAAATAGAGTGCTCCGTCCGGCCCGGCGACCACATCTGTCAGCGGCAGCGGTGTGCGCGAAAGAAACTCTTCCTTCACACCGGTGTAGCTGCTTTGACGGGGTTCCAAATGGATTGCATACATCGTTCCGAACGTCCAGTCGCACAGGTACAGGGCCTTCTGATATTTGGCCGGGAAGCGACAGCCGTAACCAAAATCCACGCCCACGGGCGAACCCGGGCCGATATTCACCAGCTGAGGCAGACTGTCCGGATACCACGTCGGCCATTTGCCAGAGCCGCTGCGCCAGCCAAATTCGCTGCCACTGGTAGCATGCACAACGCGAGTGGGGCGGTACCAGGGTGAGCCCACATCCCACTCCATATCCGCATCGTACGCAAACAGCTCACCATCGGCATTGAATGCCATGTCGTACGGATTGCGATAACCGATCGACCACAAATCCCACGTTTTTCCATCGGGATCCGTGCTGGCAATCCAGCCACCCGGAGCCATGATACCGACGGCATGACCGTTGGCGTCCCACATGCGAGGCAGCAGGTGGTCTTCAGACCAGTTGGTGGGGATGCGACTTGTGAAGTTCCGATTGGTCAGTTCTGCACCGGCATCGAACGGTGGTTTTGTGTGATTGCCGCAGATCACAAAAATCCGCTGGCCATCGGGGGACAGTCGCAGAGCATGGGGACCGTGCTCGCCACCGCCGCGGAAATCCTGCAGCTTGACACACTGATCGAACTGATCGTCTCCGTCGGTATCACGGGCCCGGTACAGACCGCTGCCCGGTCCGCCGTTAATCGAAAAGTACAGCGAATCGAAGGCCCAGAGCATGCCCTGGGCGGCCGTTGGCTGAACTTCGCATTTGGAAAAGTCCAGACGCTCCACGCGAGTTTCCCCCTGCTGCTCACCGAGGGGCGGCAGAGTGATTCTGCAGATACCTTTGTCACCCTGATCGCTGGCCAGCAGTCGTCCCTTGTTGTCAAAAGCGATACAGACCCACGACCCCAGCTCGTCCTTCGGAACGGTGAACAATTTTTCGACGGCAAAGCCCGGCAGCAACTCAAACACTCCCGGTGGCACCCGCGATGCCACTGCGGCGCTGGAGAAGACGTCCTTCCAGGGTGCGTCACCGTAGCGGCCGCGCACTTCCACCGCTTCGCCGGACTCGGCTCCACGACGATCCGAGCGGGTCCATTTTTCATCCGATACGACTGCTGTAAGCCCGCCGTCGGTTCCACGAATGACAAGTTTCAGCAAAAATCCGGCAGCACCGCCCTGATTTTCCACCTCGGCCTCAATCAAATTGACACCAGCCTGCAGCTGGCTGCTCACACTGGCGTCGGAGGGTTCCTGCCATTCCGAACCGCCTGCCACACGCTGGCCATTCACGAAGACGGCACAGACGTTGTCGCAGGAGGCTCTGAGTCGAGCGGCAGTCGGAGCTGCACTGAGTGTCACGGTTGTGCGGAGCACATATCGGGAATCATTGTTCGGTCCCCAGATCCATGCCGGTTGCAGTCCGCCACCAAAGTCTGCATCGGAAATGACTGCGGTCGGCTGCTGAGCAGGCTGATCGGCCGTGCCGCGCAACTGTGATGGCTGAAGTTCGGCCTTTTGAGTCAGAAACTGCTGTGCCTGAGCCATCGGGAGGGTGGCCAGACAACAGGACAGCAACAATCCACGCAGCATAGTTTGCACCCTGGTTCATCTGAGAATCTGTGGGACAATCCGGGCAAAGGGGGGCCCTTTCCGTCAGGTGGCCTCCCGGGGAGTGCGATTATCGCAGGAAAATGGGGGAAAGAAAACCGGCCCGCGATTGAAAATGGCTGGAACCGGGACCTGAACGGGCGGCTGTTCCATCGTTGCCGCATGCAGACTTTCGCCGGATTCAGAATTTCTCGTGAAATTCAGCGGAAGCCGTTCAACATGACCGCGCGGTCCTGCCGAATCTGCCCGTAGTCGAACTCCTGCTTCCCGCCGGCCTGTCGCCTCTGCGCACCTGCCGCGGCGTCTGTTGGAGTTTCGATCTGGCGCAACTCGATGTTTCGTCAGCCGGTGATTACCTCAAGGACGAGCTTCTGCAGTATCCTGTTCCGGATCAGAAGTTCATGGCTCGGTACCGTTACGCAGACCAGATACGCAGCTGTCGTATTGCCTGCCTGCTGGCATTGACTGTCGCGCTGCTGACAGCCGAATCGCTGCGCGCAGCGGACGCTGCAGAGCCGGTGCCCGCTGTGACGGGCCGCGTCAGGATCTCTGAAAGTCACAGTCGATACTGGATTGTGAGCACCGAAGATTCGCCGCAGTCCTTCGACGACTCGCTCCCCCGATTCTGTGCCCGCGTGCAGTGCCGTCACAGCGATGGCAGCGGACACGGGAGCTCGCTGGAAGATCTGCGGAATTCACTGCAGCCCGGGATTCCGCTGGTGGTCATGGTTCACGGCAGCTTCATGGATTCCCCGAGTGTCGGACCGGAGTCGTTGCGGACATGGAAATGGCTGCAGCATGCAGCCGGGGGCAGGCCGTTCGAATTCATCTACTTCCGCTGGCCCAGTTATCGCAGTCCCTCGCTGCTGATTAATATCGATGTTGCAGTGCTGGGACGTCGTGCCAGTCGCAACGGCTTCTACCTTGCCGGGTTGATCAAAGCTGTGCCTGAAGCGACTCCGGTAGGACTGATTGGTCACAGTCATGGCACCCGCGTGATCGCCTCGGCCCTGCACCTGATGGCCGGTGGTCGAGTGGAGGAGATTGGCTGTCCGGAGCTGAGCTGCAGTCATCGTCATATCCGCACGGTGTTCACGGCGTCAGCAATTGACCATGACTGGCTGGGCAAAGGCGAGCGTTTTGAACGGGCCCTGTGCAGCACGGAGGCGTTGCTGAATCTGCAGAATCCGCGTGACCCGGCACTGATCATTTATCCGCTGCGGCGCATCGGTTCTCGACGGGCTCTGGGACACACGGGCTTCACCGAGAAGGATTTGCAGCAGCTGGGGGCGCAGGCTGTGAAAGTTCGTGATGTGAATGTGGGTTCAACCGTTGGCTGCCAGCACATGTGGCCGGAGTGGGTGGAGCACCCGGCTGTGGCACATCAGGCAGCGCCGTGGTTATTCCTGTCCAGTTCGGGTTCCGGTTCCGGGGAACGCGATTAGGTTTCAGGGCTGAGTTTTTTGGAGTTGGGCGGCTTCCTGCAGATACTGCTCCGCCTGCTGCATATTGCCCTGCTGGATGCTGGCTTTGGCCAGCAGCTGCAGTGTTTCCGGAAAGTCCGGACGCACCTGCCGGGCAAGTTCCAGGTCGCTGACTGCGGCCCGGACATCACCGAGTGCCAGCTGGATTTCAGCGCGGGTGGTGAGCATGTAGTGGTTGTCGGGGGCAATCTGCACTGCTCGGCTGGCCAGTTTGAGTGCTTCGGGCAGCAGCTGGCGATCGTTGCTGCGGACGAGGGCCAGTGCGAGATTATTCAGGAGAGCAGGGTCGCGTCCGTCGGCAGAAGTTTCAGCCATTCTGAGCCAGCGGATCGCTGGCTCGATTCTGCCTGCCTGCAGGGCTCGGCTGCCCAGCGCCGCAAGGACATCATCGGCGGCGACGCCCTGGGCTCGCAGCTGATCCAGCGCGGTGTCGGCCACTTTGCCGATGGCCCCTGGCTGCAGACTCATGCGATACAGCCGGTCGGCGGCTCGCATACTGAATTCGCGGACCAGCAGCCCCTGTTGCAGCAGCCCTGCGAGTTGCCGTGCTGAATTGCCCTGGATCTGCGGTACCCAATCGGCTTCCTGCAGCGAGTAGTCTCCGGGGTATCCGGTCAGGTGATCAAAATGTTCGAGTGCTGTGGAGGCGTGGGCCCCGGCAAGAATCAATTTGGCCTGCTCGGAGTCCGGTTCCAGTTGCAGGCAGTTGTTTGCTTCTTCGAAAAGTCTGGCCTGACACAGCACATCGGCTGCTGACGCTCGATCTTCGGCACGCGTCGACTGACGGAGCTGGTCCGCCAGTGCCCGGGCAGCTGCCTCGGCATCGGCTGTTCGGCCGACGGACTGCAGGGCCGCCACGCGGACTTTGACATCCTGCGGCTGCAGCTGTCCGAGCCTTGCGAACGTCGTCAGACAGTCTTCGTCTTTGTTTAAGGCAAACGCCAGATGAGCTTTGTTTCTGAGCACGGCATCAGCCCTGCCGACAGACTCGGGTGACTGTGAATCATCGGCCGGGAGTTCGGCGGCGCAGGTGTCCCAGTACTGCATCGCCGGTTCGGAAAATCCTGTGAAGCTGGCGCCCTGCAGGTGCAGAAAGGATGCCAGCATTGGAGCCAGTGGATTCTGCGGATCGAGTTGCAGGGCCCGGCGGACCGCCAGCATGCTGTGATCCCCCTGCAGTCGAGCGGATATCAGTTCGTGGCTGACAGATCTGAGCTGCAGGTCAGCCGCCGCGCGGCGGAGCTCGAGGGAATCATCCAGTTGCAGCCCCTGATCCAGCAGCTGCTCTGCTTCCCGATCCCTGCCGGTCAGCATCAGCAGCACCGCCAGCTGGATTCGCAGTTCGTTGTTTCGCGGAGCAGTGTTGAGCTGTGTCAGCAGCATTTCACAGCGTCGCTGGACGCGACTGTCGCCGGGCTGCAGCCGGCCCTCAGCGGCCAGTCCTGCGGCGAGCGCATCCACGTAAGTGAGATCTGCTTCGGCCGCCCTGATGAGGTGCTGTTCACCGAGGAGTTTCTCGCCGATGGCCGGATACAGCTGTGCCAGCAGCCCGTGAGCTTCGGCAGTGTCGGGGGCCGAGCGAAGCGCCCGATTCAGGCGATCAATCATCTGCTCGGCGGTCAACTGCTGGTAAGGTTCTGCGGACAGCGCATTGCGCACGATCCAGAGATGTGCGTCGGCGAATCCGGTTTGTCCATCATCAGCCAGCCGCAGGATCTCTGCCCAGCCCGCTTCACGGCTGCGGTGCTGCCACAAGAATTCAGCCAGACGCATACGGTCCTGCAGATTACCGGACTGCAGGCCTGCGAGTGCCCGGAGACACAGTTCTTCCGAGTCGCGGTCGCCCTTTTCGCGAGCTGCTGCGAGGAGGTTTTCGTAACGGGAATTGACCGTAAGTATCGCACTGGCCCCCGCATTTTCTGCCAGCAGGCCAACGACCAGTAAGGCCGTGCCCGGCAGGGCGCGATACAGATACGAGACTTTACGACTGATGCCCCAGTCCCGAAAAAATGCGAGGAAACAGGCGAAGAGCGATAGTTTCTGACCGTCGCTGGTGCGGAATGACACCGCTGACCACTTCTGCGGCAGGTCGCCGCTGACATACAGTCCCCAGAGGCGGTTGGCCGGATTGGTGCGAGCCTTCACAGTGGTCTTGCCATCATCCGAAATGACGCCGGAGGTCAGGAACAGCACGCCGCCCTGCAGTGTCAGGACTGTGAAGACCAGGGGAAAACACAGCAGCACGGGCCAGATTCCTGCCGGCAGCCGCAGTCCGACCGTGCTGAGCTGCAGAATCGCGAGCAGGCAGCAGCAGAATTGCCCCAGCAGGCTGGTGACAACGGCCGCCGGCAGCATCAGCAGAACCTGCGCCAGCGTGCGGCGTCGATACAGCAGCAGGCAGGAGACCAAAATAGTGAATCCGCTGACTCCCAAAGGTGAGTCCACAATTTGCTGAAGATCCGTGGTTGCTGTCAGACTGCCTGCCACAGTGCTGTCCCGGAAATGCAGGAATCCGAGAGATCCGGCCAGTGCACTGGCATGCTGAATCAGGCGTTCGTCCGCTGCTGTGCGCAATGGCACGGCAATGGATGCGGGCAGTCCGGTAAACAGAACCAGCAGGAACAGCAAACGTCCACGCAGACGCAAACCGGCGGCTTCCGACAGCAGCAGCACCGACAGGCAGAACGCAACTGCCGCCAGCCAGTTGGAATGACGCAGGATCGCCGCCGGCAGGGTGATGGAATACAACGCGAAGTACAGCAGTCCGCGGGGAGTGACCCGCAGCGCGGCAGTCCGCACAGATCGCAGCAGCCAGGCCACCACCAGTATCAGACCGATCGCCGACCAGTTCTGCGGCAGCAGCAGCGAACCCGGCAATCCGCCATGATTGAGCAGAAAGGGGAGGCAGGCCAAAAACAGGCAGACAGCCTTGCAGAACCGTTGCATTCGAAACTCCGGAGGCATCCATAAAATCCCGCCCTCAGACTACCTGCGTGCTGATGCGAGTCCAGATCGGAAGGCTTGAATTTGGTCGGCCCCTGCAGATTGGAAGGATGCAGCCACTCGGATGCCAGTTTCAGCATTTGCGGCAGTTCCCCGGACTGCCGGGTTTTGTTGCCAGGATGCATCGTCGGGTGCAGATGGCTTCCTGTTGCCGAGTTTACGGCCTGAGCAAAGCGGCAGCCTGCTGTCGAAAACCGTCGGCCTGCTGAGTGTTTCCCTGCAGGTCTGCGGTACGGGCGAGCAATTGCAGAGTTTCAGGATAATCCGGTCGCAGCTGGTGCGCGGCTTCAAGATCCTGTTGAGCCGCTGCGACTTCGTTGAGAGCGAGGTAAACTTCAGCCCGAGTGGCGAGGATGATGTGATTGCCCGGCAGTGCCTGCACAGCCGCGTTGGCCAGCGTCAGAGCCTCAGCATAACGCTCGGTCAGCTGTGATCGCACGATGGCTATGGCAAGATTATTCAGCAGGGACGGGCTGGGGGTACTGGAGGAATTGCGCGCCTGCTGAAGCCAGTGGAGTGCGGTATCGAACTGTTCCACCTGCAGTGCTCGGCTGCCCATGGCCATTAGAATGCCCTCCGCGTCACCGCCCTGGGCTCGATAAACGGTCAGGGCCTCTTCTGCAGCCTCCCCCAGTGCTCCACCCTGCACTGTCAGCAGGTACAGCCGATCAGCGACTCGAATACTTAGTTCAGGGGCCTGCAGGCCAGACTGAATCAGTTCGCGGACACGCTGCACCGACTGTTCCGGGACGACCGGAGTCCAGGCTTGCTGGAGGGTTTTGAAGTGTCCCGGATATCCGGCAATGGCATCGAGTTCTTCCATGGCAATTCTGCCGCGAGCCTTACTGAGCAGCTGACTGTCAGCGGCGGTGGCAGCGGGTGCTTCAAGACACTGCTGCGCTTCAGCAAATGCCTGGGCGCGACAGTACAATGCGGCGGCTATGGTGCGGCCCGTCACGGTACTGGTTGCCAGCTGCGGCGCTGCTGCCGACTGTGCTTCGGCGACTGCCTCTGCCTTGCGGTCGGTTTGCTGCAGGGCCGTGATGACGACAAATGCGTCTTCAGAGCGTTTTTGGGGCAGTCGAGCGAAAAGTTCCAGAGCCTCTGCGGGGTGACCGCAGGCGAATTGCAGCATCGCAAGGCTGCGGAGTGCGGTCGGCTCTCCGGATTGCTGCACTGCGGTCTGCCAGTGCTGCAGAGCTTCCGTGGCATGGTCGGTGAAGTCAGCACCTTCGAGGTGCAGCAGGGCAGCCAGTACAGCGGCTTCCTCGCTGGTGGGGTCCAGCCGCAGGGCTTCGCGCACCCGCAGCAGGCTTTCGTCGCCGACCATCTGCGGGGACAGCAGCGACACGCGGACCTGAAACAGTCGCAGTTCAGCCAGTGCCTTTCGCAGGACTGCTGAATCCTGACGCTGCAGTCCCTCTGCAAGCAGTTGCTCCGCCTGATCGAGCTGATTGACAACCACCAGCAGTAAGGCGAGGCGAACCCGCAGCGAGTCGTCTGCCGGCTGGCTGGCCAGCTGCTGTGTCAGCTGCTGCAGACGCTGTTGTATCTGCGACTGTGGAGGAAACGGGCGTCTGCGATTGCGACAGAAGGCCAGCAGATCATCAAGATAGCTCACGTCAGCGTCGGCTGCCTGACGCAGATGACTTTCGCCGAAGGTGTTTTCACCTGACCGCAGGTACAGGCGGGCCAGCAGTGAGTGAGCTTCGCCGTTGTTTTGATCGGCCTGCAGCGCCTGTTGCAGATGCCGGATCAGCTGCTGGTCAGTCAGCCTGCGAAACGGCTGGGCAGACATGGCATTGCGAGCAATCCACAGGTGCGCTTCAGCCGCTCCGATGGCATCGAGCTGTGCGAGGCGTTCGTATTCAGCCCAGCCGGCGTCCTGGGAACGGTGTGTCCACAGAAAGTTGGCCAGCTGCAGCCGGCCGCGCAGATCGCCTGGCATCTGAGCTGCCATGCCGCGGAGCAGCAGCTCCTGCAGTTCCGGATTTTGCTGGTCAATCGCCAGTTTGAGCTGTTTTTCGTAAAGGGAAAACACCGCAGCGCCGCGTGTCGACAGCTCTGAATTCAGCAGCGGAAGCACCGCAGCAGTCAGAACAGCCACGGCAGCGGACGGCAGTCGCTTCAGCCTGCGCGAGAACCACCAGTCTTTGACGAATTCCGTGAACACCGCGTCTGCAGACAGGCGTCGACGTTTGCGGTCCAGCAGGCGGACTTCTCCGACCATGTCGGAGGACCTTCCGGAGACCATCTGGTCCCAGAGGCGATTGAATTGATTTTTGGTCGTTGGTCCACTTTCGCGACGATCCAGCGGAATAATGGCACCTGTCAGAAACAGGGACAGTTGTTCGGCTGACAGGAGCAGCAGCAGTGATGGCAACAGCAGCAGAACCGGCCAGCACCAGACAGGTATCCATGGCAGGCCCCGGCCGGCTGCCAGCACGGCCAGCAGCCCCGAGCAGGTCAGATGCAGCGCTGCCGTCGGCAGGACAAAGGGCAGTGCCAGCAGCGTCTGTGCGGTCGTTCGGCGACGGTACGTGAGCCAGCCGACCAGCAGCACTGCCAGCCCACTGTAACCGAAAGGCGTGTTCAGGATCGTATGGAGATCCACAGGGCCCTGCTGAGTCGTCAGGATGGTGCCTGACGTGTAATTCCACAATCCCAGCAGGCTGGAAATGGTGCTGATCTGAGTCAGCAGCAGGTTCGACAGGAACGTGTTCAGTGGTTGCGACAGGAACGGCGGCAGACCAGCAAAGACAGTGAGCAGCACCGTCAGCATTCTGACTTTTGGGTACCGTGGCAGGCCGCCGGCTGTCATTGCCGCGGACGCACAGAAGGCCAGTCTGGCAAACCATTCGGAATCCCGCAGGAAGGCGACGGTGAGCAGCAGCAGGCTGGCCATCAGCAGCAGGACAGTGCTGAAGCCTGGGACACCTGGGTTCTGCAGCAGGGACCGCAGCAGGGTGGCCGTGCAGAGAAGAATCAGGCCAGTTTGCAGCCAGTGCTGCGGCAGCAGCAAATCTGCCAGCAGATCACTGCCGGTGACCACGAATGGCAGCAGCAGCAGAATGACCGATGCAGCACGCAGCACTTGTCGCATATCCCCCCCCATGGGCGAACGTTCACGAGGACTAAGTCGCAAACCCTCAGACTAAACAGGTCTGCCGGTAAAGTCTGCAAACTTCCGACAGCGCGGACGGCGGATTTGCCACCCCGGCGAAACTCTGCGGAAAAATCAGCAGATTCCGCAGTGAGTGCGAGGGCTGGTGAGCTGCAGGAATTACAACGGGTTTGTAATTTCTGCAAAGTCGGAGCGTGTCAATGACTCGCCGAGCGGCCAGTGGTGAGCGTCGCGGCGTACTCCGGCTGCCGAATCGCTGTCATTTCAGGCATTTTTCGCCGATGATGCAGTGTTCAGACCTGCTGCCGGCGGCTTTCCGGGGCAAAGAGCGATGTCCGTGGAAATCGTTGAGTTACGGCACCGGTATTGCATGGTGAGTTCAGGCGTGCGGAACTGGGATTGCGGGGAGTTTGTTGTGATGAATTTCATCGAGTTTCTGCTGCTGGCACAACGCAGGCGATACGATCCGTTCCAGACTCTGTGGTCCTGGTTGCCTTTGCTGATTGCAGCGGTTGTTCTGGTTCTGCTGATTTGGGCGATTTTGCGTATCCTGTCGAAAATGAATGAAGACGTTGATCCTGCCGAGGCGGATCGAGAGATGCTGCAGGCACTCCGTGATTTGCGGCGTGAGGGTGACTTGTCCGAGGATGAATTCCGATCCATCAGGGGGAAACTGGCGACCCGGCTCAACACACTGCAGCCTGGGGAAAAGTCCTCGGAAAATGTTCCGCCGAAATCAGCGGAAAGTGCCGCAGGACAGTCTCCTCAGCCGCTTGCGAGCAAGGGCTCGACAGTGACCGAAAACACTGAACTGAAACTGCCTGACAAGGAAGAATCAGTTCAGCCGGAATAAACCGGCAGATCGAAATACGTTCCCAGTCTTGTTAGGGATCTGAATCAACTCGATGCACACCCATTGCCCGCGGATTCCGAATTAGAAAGGGTCTGAAAAATGGGCGGATTGCCAGTGGCCGGCAGCCACTGGTGTTCTGCTCAGGCTGAGAAAACAGGTGCCGCTGCGGGCTACCGGGCTTTGGCAGCGGCACCTGAGGACGAGATCAAAGTTGGCAGGGATGCCAACAACCACGGAGCGAAGGTTCCAGAGATCTGTGCATTCCGGCGTATCGACTGCTTAAAGACTCCTGCCTCCAGAGTCATGCAGAGCAGTTGACCTCGCGGAGTGACTGAAGCATTCAAAGGCAAAACGATGGTATCGGGCAAGGAATTCGGTTCCGGCAAAACGTCGCAGCAGGGCAAACGCAATGCCAACTGCTCTTTCTGCCGCAAGAACTACCGCGAAGTCGGACCTTTGGTGGAAGGTCCCGAAGATGTTTACATCTGCGGTGAATGCATCGAACTGTGCCAGTCCATACTGGACCAGGAACGTCGCCGTCGTGGCGCTTCGAAGAAGCTGTTCAATCGCGTCCCGACGCCGCGGGAGATTGTCCGCGAGCTCGATCAGTACGTGATTGGTCAGGCCCGCTCCAAGAAACTGCTCTCTGTGGCAGTCCACAGCCACTATAAGCGGCTGATGCACAATCTTGAGAACGGCACGGAGGATG
>SXXK01000354.1 GCA_005791255.1 Planctomyces sp. | reverse complement strand
GTCCTCGACAGCCTTCGCAAACTCAGGGAACTGAGCCAGAGGGTAGTAGGCACCATCAGCTGAAACCTTGGCCTTCGCCTTCGCCGTCAACTGACCTGCCGCCAGCATCTTCAGGATCCGACCCGTGGAATGCTTCTCCACAACCGATTTGCCCTTCGCGTCCTCAAACTGCACGTACCAGATCCTCGTCCCGGTCTGAGTTGCCGTTTCAGAACCAAAGGACGGTGCTGTGGAACCGGCCCTGCGAGCACCCGGAGCAGCTGCGGTCAGCGGCACATTCGCTGCAGGTCGCTGCACCGGAGCCGCTTCAGCACCGGCAATAAAGGACAATGCATCCGTCTGCACGCCCAGCTCCTGCAGGGCTTTCAAAACATCTTCACACGACTTATAACGCTGCGCCGGATCCTTCGCCATCATCTTGTCGACAATCATGTCCAGACGCTCGGACAGCTCAGGACGCAGCGTTCGAGCCGAAGCGTAACGCCCCTTCTCCTTCGCCATAATCACTTCCAGTGTCGTCTTGCCCGTGTAGGGCAGCTGACCTGTCAGCATATGATAAAGCGTCACACCCAGAGCATATATGTCGCAGCGACTGTCCACATGCTTGGCATTTCGAGCCTGCTCAGGGGCCATGTACAGCGGAGTCCCCAGACCCGTACCACTCTGAGTCATCGACACGTCGTCGTCCATCGCCTTCGCAAGACCAAAGTCCGCGACCTTCACCACGCCCTTCTTCGTCAGCAAAATGTTGTCCGGCTTGATATCCCGATGCACCATGTTCTCTGCGTGAGCATACCGGAGCGCTTCAGCACAACGGATCGCCAGATGCACAGCGTCACCCACCGACAGCCGGCCCAGCTGATCCAGCCACTTCTGCAGGCTTTGACCGTCCACGTACTCAATCGCCGCAAAGTGAATCCCATGCGCTGAATCCACAGCATAGATCTTCAGCACGTTCGGGTGATCGATCTTCGCCATCGCCCGAGCCTCACGCTCGAAACGCGCGATGAAACCCTCTTTCTTTGACAGTTCACGAGACAAAGTCTTCACAGCCACCAGGCGATCAAGACTGACCTGCCGAGCCAGAAAGACCTTGCCCATGCCACCCTGACCGAGCTCACGCTGCAGCGCGAAATCACCCAGCTGGGTCACCTTGTTTGACGGTTTTGCGTTCTGAGATTCTTCAGACACGGCTCGCTTCCCACCTGTCCCGAACTGAACAGAACAATCAAACACTATGACCTGTGGGCCGGCCCCACACAACCGAACAGATGTCTCCACAGGGCAAATCTGCCCAAAAAACCGCCGGAAAATTCGGGATTTGCGGACCAAACTGTCGCAATTCCGCGGCTGATTGTCAACACGCCGGCCAGGTCAGCCACCCAGAATCGCCTCAATCGCATGACCATGATCCAGATCCAGCCGTTTCCGATCCGGCAATTCCAGTCGCCGTGAATCCAGCCCCATTTGCCTCAGAATCGTGGCATGAATGTCTGTGACATAGTGCCGGTCCTGCACCGCATGAAACCCGATTTCATCCGTCGCACCATGCACCACACCCCCTCGCACCCCTCCACCCGCCAGCCACACCGAAAAGCCATAAATATGGTGATCCCGCCCGTCGGAACCCTGAGTCCCCGGCGTTCTGCCAAATTCACTGGCAAACAACACCATCGTTGAATCCAGCAGCCCGCGCTGCTTCAAATCCCTCAGTAAACCCCCAATCGGCTTGTCCACCGCCCGGAAATTCCGCTCGTGATTGGCCTTCAGACCTCCATGAGCATCCCAGACACCCGCTCCGCCAGCACCATGCTGCACCTGAATAAATCGCACTCCCCGCTCAACCAAACGACGAACCGCCAGCATCTGAGTCCCGAATTCCCGCGTTTCCGGCTGGTCCATCCCGTACATCTTCTGAGTCTCCTCGGTTTCCGCACTCAGCTGCAGCACCTCCGGTACCGACATCTGCATCCGATAAGCCAGCTCGTACGCCCGCATCCGAGCCTCCAGGGCCGCATCCCCCGGATACTGCTCACCCCGCAGACGATTCCACCGCTCCGTCAGCCGAAATCCCAGCCGCTGATCACGCTCACTCACACCCGCAGGTCGCTGCCCGTAATCCAGCGGATTCGACGGATCAATTCGCACCGGAACCGCATCATGCTCCGGACCCAGATAATGACCGTCCTTCGCGTTCCAGTACTCCCGACCACCAATCGATATAAACTGCGGCAGATTGTCGTTCAATGAACCCAACCCATAGTGCACCCACGCACCCAGCGTCGGAAATTCGCCGTCCAGCATGTGACGCCCCGAATGGAACTGCGTCTGAGCACCATGGTTGTCGTCCGTCGTAAACATCGAACGGACCACCGCCAGATCATCCGCACACGCCCCCATCTCGGGCACCCAGTCACTCAGCTCCATCCCGCTCTGACCATACCGACGAAACCCCACCTGCAGCGGATACAGCCGATTCCGCTGCTGACCATTGGCGTCATTCACCACCGTCACGCGAGCCAGTTTCAGCTTGTCCGGGTTCTGCGAATCGGCAAAAGGAGTCTCCGCGATCGTCCTGCCAGCATACTTCGTCAGCATCGGCTTCGGATCAAAGGACTCCATGTGCGAGACCCCGCCGTTCATGAACAGCCAGATCACACTCTTCGCCCGCGGCTCAAAATGCGGCACACCGTCCGGCGGCTGCCAGCCCCCCACCAATCCGCCCTCGCTGACATCCCCCGCCCGCAACGCACCGTCACGCTGCAACATCGCCCCCAGCGCAATCCCCGCAAGACCCCTCGCTGAGGTCGCCAGAAACCGACCACGACCGCCTGCCCACACCCCGGCACCACCCGCCATACAGTCCAGCATCAGCAATTCCTCCTGCCACCTCCACACACCAAATCTCAGTCCACCATCCCGCCCGGCACACCATACAGCAGCGGAAAAAACTGCCCCCCCAGAGCCTGACCCGGCGGAATCACCGGGACCCCCTCCAGCAACGGACGATCCGACTCGCTCCGCACACCATCCCGCACCATGTTCACCACCACCGCTCGCCGCGGATTCAGCGTCCGATTCTCAAAGGACCCATGCACCGTCAGAGGATGATGAAAGACACACTCCCCGGCACGCAGCTGCACCGGAACGGGATTGCGAAACTGCTGCCACTGAGCCTCAGTCAGCACACCCCGAATCGCTTCCATATCCCCCGCCAGACCCGTAATCGGCAGCAAATCCCACCGATGACTGCCCGGAACATAATACACACAGCCATTCTCCACCGTGCTGTCATCCAGACCAATCCAGCACGTCAGATGGGCCATCGGCCTCGTCCGGGTCCAGTAGGAATAATCCTGATGCCACGCCACCACTCCACCATGCTCCGCCGGCTTGCAGAACAACTGGTCGTGCCAGAAACGCACTGATCCACCCAGCAGCTGCGACGCCGCTGTGGTCAGTGCCGGATGCCACAGCAGATCATGCATCCCCACCCCAATCCGCCACGCCCCCAAAGCATGAAATAACACCCGCCCCGGCTCACGTGACTCGTTCGAATGATACTCATACCAGAACTCCTGACCCG
>SXXK01000353.1 GCA_005791255.1 Planctomyces sp. | reverse complement strand
TGGCCAGCGAAAAAAGCTCCGCTTTTCGACTCGCTCATTGCGTTACAGTCGCTGCGACTGGCTGCGTATTGAGGAGCAGCTTGTCAGTTATCAGCCGTCGACCGCAGAGGGTGAAATTGACGAACTGGATACTCTGCGACTGACGACGCGCAACGTTGCTCTGCTGCGACTGTCACGTGAGATTGCCGGCACAGTGGTCATTGACGGCAGTGGGCTTGAGCTGCGGGGAGCGGCTGAGGGACTGCTGCCGGACGTCTGGTTCCGGCGAGAGTCGGACGATTCCTGGACGGTGCTGGGTTATCAGGAGTCGAGGGCGATTTCACGGAATCCGGAGGTACGCAGGCGTCCGGGACTGCAGGGACCGATTGACGATGCCTTTATGGGATCTTTTCTGTGTGTACAAGGAACCGGTGTTCCGCTGCATCCGGCTGCGGGGGAGTGGTCAGAGGCAGTGTTGCAGAACTTCCGTGAGGAGTTCGCAAAATGGTTTCGGGGGGATATCCGGGTGGTTACTGATCAGGAACTGACAGAGCAGATGATCGCGGAGCATCATCTGATTTTGTTCGGAGATCCCGGTTCCAACTCGGTGCTGGCCCGGGTTCTGCCGCAGCTGCATGGGCAGCCTGTGGAGTGGAATGCCGAGCGAATTCGGGTTGGCCAGCGGGAGTGGAGTGCAGCGGAGCATGGTTTGGTGCTGATTCATCCGAATCCGCTGAACCGGTCGAAGTATGTGGTGCTGAATTCAGGTCATACTTTTCATGAACGTGACTTCCGTGCATCGAATGCCTGGCTGTTTCCGCGACTCGGTGATGCTGCGGTTTTGCGGTTGTCCGGGGCGGCAGGAAACGCGGAATCCGCGATCCAGTGGTCCGGAATTTTTGACAGCGGCTGGAAATTGTTGACGGAATGATCCGCTTTGCCGGGCTGGTGAAAAGGCAGTGATTCGGCCGCTGCGGTTCCGTTAATTCCGAATCTTTCGACTGGGCTAACTGTTTCCACACAGATTCTGTTGAGGTAGTTCAATTTGCACCGCCTGCGGGTGCGGGATCAGTAAGAATGGGGATTGATCCGGATGTGCTGGTGAGCCGTCTGATTCGGCTGGTGTTTTCCGGAGCAGCAGGGGAGTGATGGCAGATGAGCGAACAGCAGCAGACTGCGACGGGGCAGCTGGAGGTGGCAGCACCTTCCGCGGTCAGTGCAGGAGTTTGGGGAGGTGCCACGGTACCTGTGTTGCTGCTGCTGGCGGCCCACCTGCCGTTTGCAGTTTTGCATTACGTTGGGACGTGGAAGCTTGAACATTATCAGTTCTTCCCCTTTGCCCTGGGGATGTTTGCCTGGCTGTTTCACACAAGGCGTGATCCGTCACTTGAACGCTGGGGCTGGTTTTCACTGGCACTGATTGGTGCAGACCTGTTTCTGCTGGGGGCATCGGTCTGGCTGTCGTCGCCGTGGCTGGCGGTGGCTGGCATGATGGCTTTACTGACCGCCTGGTGCCGTGCCAGTCGTGAACGGGGTTACGGGGGATCTTTGCTTTGCCTTTCGCTGCTGGTAATCCTGACGCTGCGCCTGCCGAATGATCGTGACAATCAACTGATACAGTGGTTGCAGGGACGCACGACGGCCTTCGCCAGCGGGATCTGTCACAGGGTTGGTCTGGTACATTTCAGTGACGGCAACACATTGACTGTCCCTGGGAAAAAATTTCTGATTGCCGAAGCCTGCAGCGGTGTGAAATCGCTGTTTACGATTATGTTCATCGCGTCGTTGGTGATTGCGATGAAGCGTCGGTCCATGCTGCATGGATTGACACTTGTGCTGATGGGAATGGGAACTGCGGGGCTGATGAATACCGTCAGAGTTTTGTCAGTGATCATTGTGTGGGAGAAGTATCAGTTTGATCTTTCCACGGGGTGGATTCATGATGCTTTGGGATACCTGACGCTGGGTATCGCCGCGTTGATGCTGATGAGTGCTGACGCCGGTCTGGATCTGCTGACGGCATGGATTCCGGATATCCGGCGCCCCGGTGCGATGGCAATCTACGCCAATCCATTCATCTACTCGTGGAATCGATACGTCGCAAGTTCCTCGTCGAATTCTGAGTCGAGCAGCATTCCTGCTCGTCCTCTGGCTGCGAAGGCTGTTAAGGTGTTTGCCGTCGTGACAGTGTTGGCGCTGGTTGGTCAGGCCATCCGGCTTCCGGGACTGATGTAACGCGTTGGGGCGATGAGAGTGTCACTGGTTCAGGTGTGTGAAGCTGGAGAGTTAACGTGTCAGATCAACCGGTCCGCCCTCTGAAAAATCGCGCCGAGAACGCATACGGCAGCCGCTCATTGCCATCCGTTTTGCAGGTTCTGAATCCGTCTTATGCCATCCAGTTTCTGTATGGAATGGTGGAGTGCTGGATCTTTTCTCGCAACTATGTCGCCGTCCTGGCAGCTCTGCCATTTTTGGTGTTTGCCGGTGGTGGGGCGGGGTGTTACTGGTGGGTACGACATTCATCGCAGTTGGACGTACTGCGGAAGTACGAAGAGAGATACAATAGCGCCATCAATGCGGAAAACCTGGAACTGCAGGAAACATGCCTGAGAGCGTTGTGCAATCTGCAGCCCGGTGATTATCAGTACCGGATGCGTCTGGGGCAATTTCTGGTAAAAGCCGGTCGAAAGGTCGAGGGGCTTCAGCAGATTGCGGCTTTGGCGCCAGACGACCTGCCCGGCTTCGCAGAGGCTCGCATCTGGCTTGTGCAGCAGTCTCTGACTGCGGAACCCATTCAAAGGCTGTCGAAGGAACAGATTGAGCAGCAACTGCTGAAGGCCATCGAAGCGGCGCCCGAATATGGTCTGGCTCACGAATTGCTTGCCGGTTTTTACATTACGACGAACGAGCTGTCGCTGGCGGAGAAGCATCTGAGCATTGCTTCGCGGAATCGTCCTGAGCTCAATCTGGACATTGCGATATTGAAACGGGAAAACCAGCGTCCGACCGAGGATGTCGACGCTGCTGCCCGCAAGGCTGTGACGGAACTCAGCAATCTGCTGGAAAAGGATCGTGCGAATTCCGCGGTCCGCATTTCACTTGCTCGCTCATGGATTCTGCTGCAGGATTTCAACAGCGCGCGTGAAGTTCTGGTGTCCGGACTGAATCAGAAACCGGAAGATGTTTCGCTCAGGGCAGCCCTCGCTGATCTCAGCATTACGGTGGCTGAGCAGCGTTTGGGGGCGACTCCGCTGAATCGTGATGGATGCATCCCGCTGGTGCTGGAGGCGATCAGGCTGAATCCAGGCAACAGGCAGGCTGTGCAGCTGCTGACAAATCTGCGCTCCCTGGGCGCAGCCATTGAGCCGACTCAGTGGCAGGCGGCGACCGACCACTGGCAGCAGCAGGTGCAAAAGGAGCCTGAAAACATGGATGCCAGACTGCTGCTGTGTCAGTTGCAGTTTCTGGGAGGCCTGAATGCTGAAGCGGTGGAAACGATGCGTCCGGTCGCCGAGGCGCGACCTGAACTCCGGGTATCACTGGCTCGGCTGATGCTCGAGGCTGGTATGGCCGCAGACGGCGAAAAAATGCTGATGGACCTGATTCAGGAGTGTGATACCAAACTGGCTGACAATCCGGGCGACAGCCTCGACTTTCTTGAGCGAGCCGAGTCGCTGCTGCTGCTGAAGCGTCCCCGGGATTCAAGGCTCTCGCTGGCTCAGAAGGTTGCTGGACTGCCGAAGAATCTGAGCAGTCTGGAGGACTCGGTACTGCAGTTGTATGCCCGCGCCTGTCTCGAGGAGTTTGACTCCATGACCGGCTATTCCTCAGCGGCACTGGTGAAGGTCAGGAAGGCGGAAGATATTGATTTTGGTGATGCGGATGGCGAAGAGATGCTGAAACTGCTGCAGGAGGCGTCGCGCAGTGAAAGGAGTCTTCTTTCGGCCGTCGAACGGCTCAGTAGACTCAGTCTGTCGCCGCACCCGGCGGCTCCGCTGGCAGAGGAAGCAACGAAGCAGTTGCGGTTGAACGGTCAGACAGGGGTTCTGGCCCTCAATCTGCTGGGAATGCACGCGCTGCTGATGAAACGCTATGATCGGGCAATCGGCTGGCTGGAGCAGGCCAATGCTCTCTCCCGCAGCCGGGATCCGATGGTGTTGAACAATCTGGCGCTGGCCCTGGTGCGCGGCCGTCCGGAAGAGAAGGGAAGAGCACTGGAGCTTTCCGAGCAGGCACTGGCCCTGATTCCTGACAACCCTGAGGCTCTCGGGACTCATGGCGAGATCAATGTGCAGCTGGAACGCTGGGATGCGGCACTGAAGGATCTGGTGCGATCAGTTCAGTACCAGAAGAACAATCCTGAGATTCATCAGCTTCTGGAAACCACCTACAGGGCACTGAATGACGACAAGATGGCGGACGTGCACAAACGGCTGGCCGAAGAACTGGCGACGGAATTCGAGGATGGGTCGGGTTGAAGTCCTGGGATACACTTGCCTCAGGCTGAGAAACCAGGGAAGATGCCGTGAGCGGTGCCTGCATCGCCTCCTGCCCTGACCTTTTCCCACCCACGACCCAGAACTGCCGGAGCGTCCCATGCGGTGGCTCACGCTGTCACTTATCTGTTGTCTGTTTCTGCCGACAGCATCGGCACAGGCCGGTTCACCGAAGTCTCTGTCCGGGGCACAGACGTGGCAGGCTGGCGCTGCTGCGGTGGTGATAACTCCTCCGCAGGCCATGTGGATGTCGGGTTATGCATCCCGTGATCGACCGGCACAGGGTAAGATTCACGACCTGTTCGTTAAGGCGCTCGCACTGCGTGACCCTGCCGGACGCACTGTCGTGCTGCTGACCTGTGATCTGGTGGGTATCGACCGAGCGACATCGCAGCAGATCTGTCGCAGGATCCAGGAACGGCATCAGTTGTCCCGTGATCAGGTGGCGATTGCCACATCGCATACTCATTCCGGTCCCGTTGTGGGCACCAATCTGCTCAGCATGTATTCCCTTGAGCCTTCCCAGCAGCAGCTGGTGCAGCAGTACACGGGTCTGCTGACGGACTGGTGTGTGAGTGCGGCTGATCAGGCAGTGGCGGCTTTGCAGCCTGTCCGACTGCAGGTTTCTGAAGGGACGGCGAAGTTTGCGGTCAACCGTCGCAACAACCGCGAGCCGGATGTTCCGATGCTGCGTGCGGAGGGCAAGCTGGTGGGGCCGGTCGATCATCGCGTCCCCGTGCTGGCGGCTCGCGCTGCGGATGGCAAACTGGTCTCGGTGCTGTTCGGTTACGCCTGTCATGCCACGGTGCTCAGCGGGATGGACTGGTGCGGAGACTGGCCCGGTTTTGCTCAACTGGAAATCGAGAAGGCTCATCCTGGGACGATCGCTCTGTTCTGGGCCGGCTGCGGTGCTGACCAGAATCCGCTGCCCCGGCGCACGGTCGAGCTGGCGATGGAGTATGGTCGGCAGGCGGCGGTTGCAGTGGATCAGGCACTGTCCGGTGAGCAGACTTTGGTGCAGGGCCGTCTGTCGACGGTTTATCGTGAGATCGATCTGGCGCTGGACACTCTGCCGACTCGTGAGCAGGTGGAGCAGGATCTGAAGTCGGAGAATGTGTATCTTGCCCGCCGCGCGCGCGGACTGATCCGCCAGTTTGAGGAACGTGGCAGCCTGGCTCAGACCTATCCCTATCCGATTCAGGTCTGGTCTCTGGGTGACGCAGCGACTCTGACTTTTCTCGGGGGGGAAGTGGTTGTGGATTACAGCCTGCGAATTCAGCAGGAACTTTCCAAGGCTCGGTCGTGGGTGGCCGGTTACAGTAACGATGTGATGGCCTACATTCCTTCTCGCCGAGTGCTGATGGAGGGCGGTTACGAGGGTGAATCAGCGATGATTTACTACGGGCTGCCAACAAAGTGGTCGCCGGATGTGGAAGAGCACATCATTCGTGAGATTCGATCGTTGCATGAGGCTGTGGCAAAGAAGGGTGAAGTGCAGTGATGACCGCACAGCATTCGCGTCGCGATTTCCTGTGTCATCAGGCTCTGGGTTTGGGTGGTGTGGCGCTGGCCACGCTGCTTGCTGACGACAGAGCAACGGGGGCTCCCCCGGAAGTTGCTGCCGCAAAAAACTCCCTGGACCTGCTCCCGCGGGTTCCCCCGGCTCCGCCCCGGGCCAAAGCCATGATTTCGCTGTTCATGCACGGCGGGCCATCTCACATGGACCTGCTGGACCCGCGGCCGGAACTGACGAAGTACAGCGGTACTGAGTATCAGGGCGAGATCACCTACAGTTTTGTCAACCGGGCCAGCCGGAAGCTGATGGGCAGTCCGTGGAGATTCCGACCGCACGGGCAGTGTGGCACGGAAGTTTCTGAACTGCTGCCGCACACAGCGGAGGTTGTGGATGATCTGTGTGTTATTCGTTCGATGCACACGGGATTCAATGGTCATGAAGTGTCAATTCGTTACATGAATGCCGGTATACCTGCCGTCACAGGACGTCCTGCCCTCGGCAGCTGGGTGACATACGCGCTGGGAACAGAAAATCAGAACCTGCCGGCATACATGGTCCTGACGGACCCGGGTGGTCATCCGGTGGACGGTGTATTGAACTGGTCCAGTGGCTGGATGCCGGCGATGTATCAGGGGACGGTGCTTCGTCCGCAGGAGCCTCGTATTCTGAATCTGGCGCCGCCGGCACATCTGTCGGGTATACCGCAGCGGCAGAATCTGAATCTGCTGGGCAGTCTGAATCGACTGCATCAGCGGAAGTATCCTGGTGAAACGGATCTGGAAGCACGAATTGCATCATACGAGCTGGCTGCTCGAATGCAGGTTGCAGCTGCAGAGGCTCTGGATCTGTCTCAGGAAACACAGGCGACCCGACAGATGTATGGTCTGGATCAGGATGCCACTCGTGAATACGGGACTCGCTGTCTGATTGCTCGTCGGCTGGTGGAGCGCGGTGTACGGTTTGTGCAGTTATTTCTGGGTGGGCAGCCGTGGGACAATCATCGCAGCATTCGTTCCGAGTTACCGGCTGTCTGCCGCAGAACGGATCAGCCGTCTGCAGCACTGGTGAAGGATCTGAAGCAGCGGGGACTGCTGGATACGACAATTGTGCACTGGGGCGGTGAAATCGGTCGGTTGCCGGTGACGGAGAATCATGGCAATCCGCAGGAGAGCGGGCGTGACCACAATGGCCAGGGATTCAGCATGTGGCTGGCCGGCGGTGGGATACGCGGTGGCATGACATGGGGAGAAACGGATCCGCTGGGACATTCTGCCGTAGTCAACCGCGTTACTGCAAACGATTACCAGGCGACGCTGCTGCACCTGTTTGGCTGTGATCATTCGAAGGTGACGTTTCTTCACAATTCACGGCTGCAGACATTGACGGATCAGCGGGAATGCCGAGTGGTGAATGAGATCATTTCCTGAGGTTTTTCATGACGATTTCGGGTCTTCCGCTCAGTTATTGCACCAACGTTCATCCCGGTCGCACAGTCAGCGAGGTGAATGCGGGGCTATCAGAATTTGCCGCTGAAGCGCGGGCTTCAGCCGGATTCCCTGTCGCAGCTGGTCTGTGGCTGGCCAGCAGTGTTGTGGACGAGGTGTCGTCCAGCGAAGCGGCCCTGGAATCTCTGGCACAGACTCTGTGGCAGCATGACCTGACATGTTTTACTCTGAATACATTCCCCTTCGGTGACTTTCACGGGGAGCGGGTGAAGGAGCATGTGTATCTGCCGGACTGGGCCAGTCATTCAAGGCTGAGGTACACGCAGTTGTGTGCGGAGGTTCTTGCCAAACTGCTGCCTCCGGGTGGCGAGGGCAGTCTTTCGACCGTTCCGCTGGGGGGGCTGATGAATCCGCAGTCGGCCGGATTCAGGGCTCAGTGTTATGCCCAGCTGATCCAGTTGGCTCGAGGGCTTAAGGCACTGTATGACACGACGGGCCGACGGATCCGTCTGGGGCTGGAACCGGAGCCATATTGTGAACTGTCCGGGACTCGCAGCCGCAGTCTCCCTGTCATGCGAGGCCTGTACGAGCAGGCGGACGCGCTGGGATGTGAGCCGCTGGTGCGTGAATATATCGGCCTGTGCTTTGATGTGTGTCACCAGGCTGTGGAATTTGAGGATGTGGCACAGTCCATTCGGGACTTTGATCAGGCCGGCATTCGCATCAACAAGGTCCACATTACGAATGCGGTCGTGCTCGAGAATCCGGCCACGAATCAGGCCGGGCGTGAACTGCTGTGTTCCTTCGCTGAACCGCGTTATCTGCACCAGACGTTTGCACGTTTCGCTGATGGAACGGTGCAGTCGCGACTTGATCTGCAGCGGCAGGACCTGCTGAGGGATCCTCCGGATCAGTTTCTGGAAGCGGACGAGTGGCGCGTGCACTTTCACGTGCCGATCTTTGCAGAGTCGCTGGGCCCATTGAAGACCACGCGAGCCCAGCTGGCTGCGGCTCTGCGGCAGGTCGCACGGCTGAGTTACGCTCCGCACCTCGAGGTGGAAACCTATACCTGGCCGGTCATGCCGGGAGATTCCGCTGCGACAACTGAATCGCTGGGGCAGAGAATCTGTCGGGAATTGCAGTCTGCTGCTGCCCTGCTGGCGGATGCAGAGTGAGCTGTCAGTACGGATCGGCACAGTTCATGCCGGAGCCAGCACCTGCAGTTCGGTGCTGACGACCAGTTCCCGGACCTTGGCCCGATAGTCGTGCATGTGCGGGGCCACGAGGTGGTCCTTGAGTGAGTCGGGGGTTTCCCACTTCTCAATAATCACCACCACATCTTCGCGAAATGGTGTGGGGTTGGGCAGTCCGATCGGAATGTCGACGGCAGGTCCGTATTCCAGGCAGCCGACTTCCGCGTGCACCAGTGGCATCAGTCGGTGGAAGTGCTCAAGAAATTCGGCACGTCGTCCGGGTTGCAGGGTGATGGTCGCCAGTACGTGAATCATCAGTAAGCTCCGGTATTTCCTGTCAGGCTGTACGACGCTGCTGGGGATCTGTTGCGATCTCTCGTCCTGCTGGCTGAATCCTGCCCTGCACCAGCTGCACTGTGCGATGGGCCTGCGAGGCAATCGCATTATCGTGCGTGACCATGATGATTGTGAGTCCCTGATCCTGATTCAGGCGATTGAGCAGTTCCATGATGCCGGCTCCGGTATCAGCATCGAGGTTTCCTGTCGGCTCATCCGCCAGCAGGATTTCCGGTTTGCCCACGAGTGCTCGGGCGATCGCGCCACGCTGCATTTCGCCACCCGACAGCTCGGACGGACGATGCTTCAGGCGATGGTCCAGTCCCACCTGCTGCAGAATGCTGAGGGCTGCTTCCCGAATTTCCCGGCGACGCTTCAGGAAGCCGAAGATGGAATGGCGAATCATCAGCGGCGTCATCACGTTTTCCAGCAGCGACAGTTCCGGAAGCAGATGATAAAACTGGAAAATGAAGCCGAAGACGTGGTTGCGGAGCTGGTCGCGGGCAGCTCGGTTGAGATTGTCGATGCGGGATCCGGCCAGCAGGACTTCACCGACGTCCGGCGAATCCAGCAGGCCCATGATGTGCAGCAGGGTGCTTTTTCCGGAGCCACTCTGGCCGATCACGGAAACGAATTCTCCCCGGGCCGCCGACAGACAAACGCCGCGCAGGACCGGGACCTGATGCTGTCCCTTCAGATAGGACCGCGATACGGCTTCAGCAGTAATCAAAGGCTGCGTCATTTTCAGAATCTCAGCCATAACAGAGTTCCGGAAAGTTCGGGTACCAGCATGTCAGATACGAGGGGTTGCATTGGCAGCCGTCATTCAAATCTCAATGCCCGCACGGGATGCAGGGCAGCTGCGCGTCGAGCCGGCAGAATGCTGGCCAGTACCGCGATGGCAATGGCGCCCGTCGCCACCCAAAACACCATCCACGGGTTCACATGCGTGGGTATCTCGAGAAAGAAGTAAATCTTTTCATCGAATACCTTCCGCCCCGTGACCCAGCTCAGCACATCCTCAATCTCGTTGATGTATTCAACGAACAACAGTCCGATGAAGACTCCAGCCGCACTGCCCGTAATGCCCAGCCCCAGCCCGTACGACAGAAAAATGGACATCACTCCCCCGGAACTGGCTCCCAGCGATTTCAAAATGCCGATATCCCGAGTTTTTTCGACCACGATCATGTAGAAGATGGCCAGAATGCCGAACCCGGCCACAGCGATGATCAGAAACAGCAGCACATTCAGAATGGCTGTTTCCACTTCAACGGCTGACAGCAGCATACCCTGCTTTTCCTCCCACGTTCGGATATTCACCATTCCCGGCGGAAAGGCCTGTTCAAGGGCTGCCAGAACTTTGGGGGCATGCGAATAATCCGTCAGCCGGATGTGGATTGAGGATATGGCATTCTTCAGATGCATGCCGCGATACTTCTGCAGTGCGTCCAGATTCATCAGGACGATGCTGGAATCATATTCGTTCATGCCACTGCGAAATGTGTCAACAACCGTCGCCTGAAACTTGGTGACGTCCGGAGGAGTTCCGGCGGTGATGGTGCTGAGAATCACATTATCGCCCGGCTGCACCATCATGATTTTCTGCTGTCTGCCGGTCTCCGGGTTGCGGGCCATGAAACTGACCAGGCCCTCTCCGAGGTAGATTCGTGCCGCAAGCGGACCCTGAGGCTCATGTTTTTGAGGGTCGTCATCGGTAAAGATCAGCTCCGGAGCGGTCTGCTGCTGAGGTGTGTCATTGTCGGCCACCGGCGCAGGTTCACTGTCGAATACAGGTGACTCGGTCTCCGGCATCGATTCCTGAGCCTGCGGAGCCGGCTGTCCCGACTGACGATCCTCCAGAAACAGCCGATTGCGTTCCTGCACCATCCGAAAATGCTTCTCTCCCTCAGCCGTCAGTTCCCAGCCCAGCGGTTCCTCGCGACCCCGCAGAGCCGGGCGGACTTCTACCCCATCCTCCAGTACCTGATTGTAACTGTCGAGGTAATCCTGCAGAGGTCCGACCTCAGCCTTGCCCGCCGGATCAATCCCCTGGATCTGAATCGGAGCCGTGTAGGTTTCACCACTCCACGGATCAGTAAATGTCATCATGCCGGGGATTTCGATCGTCGGCGTCATGGCAGCGATGTACTGTCCCGCTGCTGCCTGCACCCTGTCCATCTGCATGGCCGCGTCTTCAATGCCGGCCGTGCCACGCGATTCAATGACAATGTCAGCCAGAAAATTGTGCAGACGGTCGCGCATTTCCGTCGTGAAGCCCGCCATCACGCTGTTGACCACGATCATCGTGGCCACTCCCAGCATCACACTGATGATGCAGGCCAGCGCGATATAGCGAGTTCTCAGGTAGCGCAGACACAGCAGCAGCTTGTACATTTCAGTGCTCCCTCACCCGTCCCAAACGACTTCAATCCTGTCCGTCGCGTTTGCCTCAACCCTCGCCTTCGGGCCTGCCCGCAGCAGGCTGCTCATGTCGCGTCAGCGGAAAGTAAATCACATCCTTGATCGCGCGACTGTTCGTCAGCAGCATCACCAAACGGTCAATTCCAATTCCCAGTCCGCCAGCAGGAGGCATTCCGACTTTCAGTGCACGCACGAAGTCATGGTCCATTTTCGCCATCGAGTCCTCATCAGACTGTCCGGCAAGCTGTGTTCGGAACAATTGTTCCTGCAGGCCCGGGTCATTCAGTTCAGTGTAGGCATTGGCCAGTTCCATTCCCCGGATGTACAGCTCAAATCGTTCGGCAATCTCCGGATTCGACTGGCTGCGCTTTGTCAGAGGACAGATGGATGCCGGGTAATCCATCACAAACACCGGACCACTCAGGTGATCTTCCACTGTACGCTCAAAGACCTCGTTGATCACAACGTCCGGATGCACTCCGGCGGTTTCTATTCCCAGACTGCCGGCCTTCGCAGAAACGGCTGCCGCATCCGACATGTCACAGCCCGCATGCTCCCGGAACAGATCAGCGTAACGCCTGCGCGGCCACGGCGGCGTCAGGTCAATCTGATCACCGTCACTGCCCCAGGGAATGACTGTGGAACCACAGACCGTGCGACACGCGTCCGTCACAATCTGTTCGGTCAGATCCATCATGCTGCGATAGTCGCCATAAGCCTGATAGATTTCGATCATCGTGAATTCAGGATTATGAGTCGCATCAACGCCCTCGTTGCGAAACACGCGGCCAATTTCATCCACACGCTCGATACCACCGACCAGCAGTCGTTTCAGGTGCAGTTCAAGGGCAATCCTCAGGTACAATGGCATGTCAAGCGCATTGTGGTGAGTCGTGAAGGGGCGGGCCGCTGCACCGCCGGCCACAGAATGCAGTACAGGAGTTTCCACTTCGTGGAAAGCGTGAGCACGGAGCGTCTGTCGAACCGAGTCAATAATGCGAGACCTCTGCAGCATTCGCGGCAGAACTCCCGGTGTGTAAATCAGATCCAGATAGCGCTGACGAACCAGGATCTCCTCGTCCTTCAGGCCATGGAATTTCTCAGGCGGCTGAGACAGCGATTTGCACAGAACGGTCAGTTCGCGAACAAAAATCGAGATTTCACCGGTGTTTGTGCGGCGCAATGGGCCGTCCACGCCGATCAGGTCCCCATCGTCGAGGGCGCTTACCAGTTCCCACTGCAGTTCTGTCAGGTCGCCACGAGAACACAGCAGCTGGATCGAACCGGTCTGATCCTGCAGGTCGATGAAACGCAGCTTACCCGCCTTGCGACGACCCATGATTCGCCCGGCAACCCGCACCGTGGCGCCGTCAGTACCAGACTCAGACGGACACTGCTCGCGAACAACTGCGATCCCGCTATGACCGTCAAAACGCTGACCCCACGGGTCGAAACCCAGCGAACGGATTTTCTCCAGCTTTTCCAGACGCGCCTGTTCCAGACGGTCAGGTTTCGGACCTGCATTCATGAGCCACACTGCCGATGTCAGCCCGCAGGCAGAAAAAACACTGCTGCGACCGCCGGAATCTGAGAGATTTGAGAGTTGACCGGCGGAACCTGCCGCCGGAATCATTGAGACCGGCGGAGTTTGCTGAAATCAGGCAGGCAGGTCAACCCCGGGTGGCTTCGAGGTGTGCGGGCAAAGCGTGATTACCGAAAATTCCGGGTTACTTCACTGGCTGAGAGCCGGCAGGATAGCGCGAATTGCCACAAAGGCCCAGGTTGACAGGCATACACCGACTGCGTACGGGATGCCACGTTTCAGCTTCAGTCCCTTGTGAACCTTTGTTCCGCTGGCTTTTCCCGGAGTTCTGACCGGAACGAGCAAAACACCGGTGCGGACACGCATCTTTCTCAGTAACTGCAGTCCCAGCAGCAGCACCAGCGACATCACCAGGCTGCCCAGCATCACATACAGGGTGTTTTGCAGGCCAAGCCACATCCCCAGTCCCGCCATCAATTTGGCGTCGCCGGCGCCAACGCCACCCGCGATCCACATGCCCCCCAAAATCACCAGTGAGACGATGGATGCGAGGACCGGTGAAACCAAACTGCGAGGCCCCTGCTGAACGGACACGAGGACCTGAAACAGCAGGCCGGCAGCAAAGAACAGGCCTGTCAGCTTATTGGGAATTCGACGTTCCCGCACATCCATGTAGGCAGAAACAGCGGTAAATCCCAGCACACACAGCACATTTACAATCGACATCGAATTCATGGTCAGCCCCGGTCAGGCAAGCAGAGTCACGAGCCCTGAGGCCCGTTGCGAACGAAAGCAGAGAAAACCTACTACTGCGACCGGGTGAATTCCAGAATTTTTCGGGTGAGTCCGGGATTGCTGGCAAAAGTCCGCAGAGCGTTCCGGAATGTTGCATTCCGGCAACACTCCTCATGAGTCAGTGGCTGATCACTTCGTCAAGATTCAGCAGCACATTTGCGGTCAGAGTCCATGCTGCCAGTTGATCCGGGGGCAGTGAAGCATCGGCGGGCGACGCCCCCACAGTCAGCAGTTTCGCAGCGTCCTGCGGAGCCCGGGAAAAGTCCTGCAGGTCCTGCTGCAGCCCCGTCTCCAGCAACTTCAGTTCCTCCGGCTGCGGCTGTCGAGCCGTCACGAGCCGGAAGCCCCATTTCAGCCGCTGCTGATCTGTGCCTCCACCTTCCCGCAGCATGCGTTCGGCAAGTTTCCTGGCCGCTTCCACCGCGGTGGTTTCATTGAGCAGCGAGAGTGCCTGGAGCGGAGTGTTGGTGCGAGATCGTTTGACAGTGCAAACTTCCCGATTGGGGGCATCAAACAGTGTCATGTTGGGTGGAGCAGCCGTACGTTTCCAGATGGTATACAGGCTGCGGCGATACAGTCCCCTGCCCTCGTCCGCGCGGTAGCCCCGCAGGTCACCATAACGACTGGTCTCATCCCATACACCCTCCGGCATATACGGGCGTGCTGACGGACCTCCCTGCTGCTCTACCAGCAGTCCGCTGACAAACAGCATCTGGTCGCGCAGAGTTTCAGCGGACAATCGGAAGCGCGGGCCGCGTGCTGCCAGCCGATTTTCCGGATCCAGAGAATTGTCTACCCGCGCACTCTGGCGATATGCGGCGCTCATCACGATCAGTTTATCCAGCGCCTTGATATCCCAGCGGTGTGCACCCTCACCGGCAACCTGCTGAATCTGAGTGGGCTCCATGAATTCGGCTGCCAGCCAGTCCAGCAGCTCCGGGTGCACCGGCCACTCTGCCTGGGACCCAAGGTTCTCTGAGGTTCGCACGATGCCAATTCCGAAGAACCGTTCCCACGCTCTGTTGACCCAGACTCGAGCCGTCAGGGGGTGTTTGTCGGATACCAGCCAGCGAGCGAAGCCCAGCCGATTCTGCGGCTGATCAGCGGGCATGGGTGGCAGTGCCGACGGAACGCCGCGGGGGATGACGTCACCAGGACGATCATATTGTCCCCGCACCAGCACGCGAGCTTCCCGTGGCTGCTGGCGTTCCTTCATGACCATCACAATGGGGAGTGTGGACCGGCGCTGCTGTACGGCCTGCTCAGCGGACTTCAGCGACTGCTCAGCCTCGCGCACCACGGCATCACCGACGCTGGCAAAATACTGCACCAGTTCCCGCTGCTGGTCTGCTGATCGCTGGTTCGCTGCGGTCAGCAGTATACCGCGAATTGCGTCCGGGAAGGCGGCTCCTGTCGGAGTCAGCGTTTCCGGCGGCAGTGCCGAGGCCGACAGTCGCAGACGTCCGATATTGTGTCCGGTGATGGCGTCGTGCCTGAGTGTGATGCGAAGACTGGCACCGGCAGGAATGGTGACCGGGGCCGCTGCTGCGAACACTGCCCGACAGTTTTCCCGACGAGTCGGTCCATCCACAGCCCAGCCGCGGCGATTGCGTTTGCGGCCATCCTTTTCTTCCAGGATCTGAGCGGCCGTGTAGCCCTGCTGTTCGTAGTCTGCGACCGCCCGCACAAATTCCAGCGGCAGCGGTGCGGTCACTCCGGGAGCCACCAGTTCGGCCAGCACACCTGTCAGTACGAAGTTGCCGTTGCTGTAACGCCCCAGGCTGCGATTCGGCAGACGCTCGTCCGGAAAACATTCCAGCAGCAGACCGGTGATGCGGTCTCCCTGCAGCGGAGCCTCAAAGACATATTCGTCAAACTCAGGGTTGCGACCTCCGGCGAGCCATGACCCGTCAGGCTGTCGGGTCAGTTCCGCACCACCTTTGCTGACCGCCGTGCGTACATCGAGTTGTCGCCAGGCGGGTTCTTCTGACTGCAGTCGCTGGCGGGTCTCGGTTTCCCACGCCGCCATGCGTTCACCGGCTGACTGCTTCGCGGCTGCCAGTCGCTGCTTTGCTTCGTCGACAGCCAGCTGCAGGTGCTGCAGTTCCTCAGCAATCGCGCGAGTGCTGACCTGCAGTACCGGCTGACTGTTACCCTGCCCCGGCGAGCCTCCTTCGCTGTCCAGGACACCGGATTCCTCAATCGAATTGAAGTAGGCAAACAGCTGATAGAACTCCTTCTGGCTGATCGGATCGTACTTGTGATCATGGCAGCGACAGCAGTTCAGGCTGAGGCCCAGCCAGGTGAGCCCAACGGTTTCCACGCGGTCGATCACTGTTTCGGCAAACCACTCTTCCGCAATCCGTCCGCCCTCCCCATTCAGCCGCGTATTGCGATTGAAGCCGGTCGCGATGATTTGTTCCTGCGTGGGCTGGTCCAGCAGATCTCCAGCCAGCTGTTCAATGGTGAACTGATCGAAGGGCTGATTGCTGTTGAACGCATCGACCACCCAGTCACGCCACACCCACATTTGTCTGGACGAATCCACCTGAAACCCGTTGCTGTCGGCGTAGCGGGCAAAGTCCAGCCACAGCTGTGCCATGCGTTCGCCGTATCGCGGTGACTGCAGCAGCCGATCGACGACATTCTCCCATGCATGTGGGGATTGATCTGCGAGAAAGGCATCCAGCTCCTGCGGGGTGGGGGGCAATCCGGTCAGATCAAGTGTCACTCGCCGCAGCAGCGTCGCTCTGTCGGCTTCAGGAGCGGGCTGCAGGCCGGCCATTTTCTGACGCTGCCGCAGGAACGCATCCAGTGGTCCGCAGGGCGGTTCCTCCGCTGGCACAGCGGGGCGCTGTACGGGAACGAAGGCCCAGTGCGGCTGATATTCGGCACCGCTGCTGATCCACTGCTGCAGCACCTGTTTCTGCGCGGAGGTCAATGCTCGGCCGGACTCCGGCGGAGGCATCTGCAGTTCCGGATCCGTGGAGTGAATTCGCTGGATCAGCAGACTGTCCTCAGGCTTGCCGGGAACAACGGCCGGCCCTGAGTCTCCCCCGCGAATGGCAGCTTCGGACACATCCAGACGCAGACCACCCTGTCGTTTGGCCGCATCCGGGCCGTGGCACTGAAAGCAGTTGTCAGACAGCAGCGGCCGAATATCGCGGTTGAAGGACAGTTGCTGCGCGAACAGCACTTCGCCACAGCCCAGCAGCAGTATCCCGCACAGCAGTCTCAAACGAGTGTTACCGTTCATAACAGTAGCGTTCCGATTTTCCGTTCAGAAATCAGGCCAGAATTCCGGTGACGACGTTTCCGAAAACATCGGTCAGCCGTTCGTCCCGACCCTGATGAAACCAGGTGAGTCTTGTGTGATCAAATCCCAGCAGATGCAGAATTGTTGCATGCAGATCGTGCAGGTGCACTCGATCCGTCACAGCTTCAAATCCGAATTCGTCAGTCTCGCCCCAGGTCATTCCACCGCGGACACCGCCGCCTGCCATCCACATCGAGAAGCCGTAGGGGTTGTGATTTCGCCCTGGTGCATTCTGGCCTTCGCTGAATGGCATCCGCCCGAATTCGCCGCCCCAGACAATCAGTGTTTCGTCCAGCATTCCGCGCTGCTCCAGATCAGTCAGCAGAGCGGCGATGGGTTGATCCACTTCGGCACCATGTCGTCCGTGATTCTTCTCGATGCTTTCATGAGCATCCCAGGTTTCCTCGAGGTGCCCACCGCCGGAATACAGCTGCACAAACCGCACTCCGCGTTCCACCAGCCGCCGCGCCACGAGGCAGTTGCGACCGAATTCATCGGTGGGTTCGCTGCCGACCCCGTACTGCTGCAGTGTCTGCTGAGTTTCCTGGGTCAGATCAACGGCCTCAGGAGCTGCCGACTGCATGCGGTAGGCCAGTTCATAGGAGGTGATGCGGGCAGCCAGCTCCGACCCGCCTGGCCGCGCTGCCATGTGTCGCTCGTTCAGGTTCCTCAGCATGGCCAGTTGTGATCGCTGGATATCATCCGTGATGTGCTGTGGTCCCTGCAGATCCAGAATCGGATTGCCCGCCGGCCGGAACAGCGTGCCCTGATACGCGGCCGACATAAAGCCACTGGACCAGTTGGGTTGGCCGCTGATCGGTCCGCCACGGCGATCAAGGATCACCACGTAGCCCGGCAGGCTCTGATTCTCGGACCCCATACCGTAAACACACCATGAGCCGAGACTGGGCCGGCCAATGAACGTCTTGCCCGTGTTCATCGCCACAAGTGCCGAACCATGGGCGTGGCTGTCTGTATGGCACGAGCGAATCACGGCCAGCTTGTCGGCATGCTGACGAACATTCGGAAAGTAATCGGAAATCAGCAGACCACTGTCTCCGCCCGGCCGAAAACGACGGAAGGCCGGAGTCAGAAAGCCGACTCGACGTCCGCCCGAGTTGATGTAGCTGCGTCCAGGTGGCAGAGGCTGTCCGGCGTATTTTTCAAGTGCTGGTTTGTAATCAAAAGTGTCCACCTGGCTGGGGGCACCATTCATCATCAGAAAGATGCAGGCCCTGGCCCTGGCGGGAAAATGTGCCGGGCGTGGAGCAAGTGGCCCGAATGCTGTCTCCGGTTTCCCGCTGTCCGCCATCACGCGGCTGAAAAAGCCGTCCTGCTGCAGCTGAGCTGCCAGAGCGACGCCGGTAAAGCCACCACCCATCTGCCAGACCAGCTCACGACGCGTCTGATGACATGGGAAGAATGACATGCGGGCCCTTCAGGTTCGCAGAGTCTGACGAAAAATCCGCCGGCCGCAGATGTACCGCCGCGACCGATCCGCTGACATCATAATCGTCGGAAGACCGGTGGCGACGCAAGCCTCAGCAGGCCAACCCCGACGCTTCGACCGCAAATTACCGCCGGCAGGCTGCACATTGGCTGCCCCCCTGATATGCTCTGAACGGCCCAATCCTGCCTCAGCTGCCCCACCAGTGTTCCGGAGCGTTTCCATGAAAGCTGCGATCCATATTCTGACGATGCTGTGCCTTGCCTGTTTCGGCTCCGCCTGCCATGCTCAACTGCTCGCCGGCACCGGCCGCGTGGAAATCTCAGAAAAATCCGTTCCTCAGAATGACCCTCTCTACGTCAAGGCCCTCGTACTGAAGCAGGGTGACGAAACCGCTGTCCTGATTACTCTGGATGCCGTCTCGATCGGCGGCATCGGGTATGTCCCGGACACCTGGCTGCCCGCCGTGCGACAGTCGCTGCAGCAGACTCTTGGGATTCCACCGCTCAGCGTGTTTGCCAACGCCAGTCACTGTCACGGTGTGGTCTGTAAGGACGTGCTGGAGCGGACTGTGGAGGCAGTGACCGCCGCATGGAAGTCGCTGCAGCCTGTCCAGGCAGGATCCGGAGTCGGCCAGGAAGTCCGCATTATGGAGAATCGGCGACTGCAGCTGTCGGACGGCAGCGAAGCAGACGTACGTCGTGCCTACTCCATGCCGTGGGACGATGAGGTGACCGGGATCGGTCCTGTGGATCCGGAAATCGGGCTGCTGCAACTGAATCGAGCCGACGGCACGCCACTCGCCGTGGTCTACAACTTTGCCTGCCATCCCATTCATGGCGTACCCTCCGGTGTCAGCACAGCCGACTTTCCCGGCTATGCCTCAGCGGTGATCGAGGAAACTCTGGGGCACGGCGTTTTGGCCTTTTTCGTGCAGGGCTGTGCCGGTGACATCAACCCGGCGACCTACAAAGACGTGGCTGCACCGCATGACTGTGAGCCATTCGGCAACATGCTGGGACTGAATGTGCTGCGCGGACTGCGGACCATCACCACATTTTCTGCGGACGCGGGGCTGAAGGCGCGTAACCGAAGTCTGCAGATACCTCGTGCCACTGACTACGCAGACCGGATTCGAGCGATCGAGGCGGAACAATTGCGGATGCTGGGGCAACTGAAGGGCACCAACATCAACTTCCGCACATTTGTGCCGCTGTACATTCAGCACAGTCTGAATCCCGACTACCCGGGTTATTATTCGCACCGCTACATGCTGGATGAACGACTGGGACGCACCGACATGCGGCAACTGGATGCAGAGAACCAGGCCAGCCTGAAGGCCTATGTGGAAAACATCCGCACGATGGAGAAGCTGACGAAGCTGCAGACAAATCTGAATCTGCTGAAGATGCACCAGCAGCGAACGGAAGCTGCCGGGGATGCTCCGCTGCTGGCGGAAGTTGGGGGTTTGCGGGTGGGGGATTTTGTGCTGGCGACATTCCCGGGCGAAGTGACGGTGCAGATCGGACTGAATATCAAGCAGGCATCACCGCATCGCCTGACCTTTGTGGCGGGCTACACGAATGGGTACATCTGGTACACGCCGACGGCTCAGCAGCGCAGCAATCCCGGGTATGCTCAGGAGGATTGTGATTCGATCGTGGCCCCGCAGTGGCAGCGGTTGTTTGAGAACGCCGTATCGGAGATGCTGCAGGAGCTGTAGGTTTCCGGTGGTCTCGGGAATGCCCTGTCGGTTTCGGGGGGCTGGGTTGTGTTCGGACGGCCTGCCGATAAGATCATGCATTCGTGAACAATCTGCGAATTTTCTGCCTGCCTGGACCGCGGAAGACTCCCGTTCCTGATGCCCGGCCCTCATCCTCAAAGCTCGGTCCCGATGCCAATTCCTTCGTCGTCGTCTCAGGACAGTTGTTCGCCGCAGTCAGGCCCCATGGGACAGCTGGCAATTCTGGCGGGTTCTGGCAACCCGATTTTTGCTCGTCGCATCGCCCAGTGTTTGGGAGTGGCACTGACTCCCGGTGAAGCACAGGTTTTCAGCGAGGGCAATGTGTTTGTTCGAGTTTTGGAGAACGTACGCGGCCGGGACTGCTTTGTGATTCAGGGTGTGCATCGACCGGTCAACGACAATTTTGTGGAACTGCTGTTCTGGATTGATGCTCTGAAGCGAGCCAGTGCGGCTCAGGTGACGGCGGTCATCCCGTACTTCAGCTACGCCAAGGGTGACAAGAAGGATGAACCACGAGTGTCCATCCGGGCGCGAGTCTGTGCAGATGCGATTGAAAAGGCGGGCGCAGATCGGGTTCTGACCATGGATCTGCACAGTCCGCAGATTCAGGGCTTCTTCAGTGTTCCGGTGGACCATCTCTACGCCCGCAAAGTGATTTGCGATCACGTGCGGTCACTGCAGATCTCTGATCTTGTGGTCTGCAGTCCCGATGTGGGTTTTGCCAAGTCGGCCTCCGCATATGCCAATCTGCTGGGAGTGCCGGTGGTGATTGGCAATAAGCAGCGGAAGGATCACTCCGAGACGGCTCAGGTGCTGGAGGTGATCGGAGACGTGTCGGGCCGGAATGTGCTGATGGTTGATGACTTCACGATCACCGGCGGATCGCTGGTCAGCATGGCCCAGGTACTGAAGTCTCGCGGCGCGCAGGACATCTATGCAGCAGTGTCTCACGGCGTGCTGTCACGCGGCGCTGTGCAGAAGATCGAGAACAGTGAAATCGTGCGGATGTTCATGACCGATACGATTGAACCTCATCTCGAAAATCTGGGCAGTCGCATCGAAGTCATTTCGGTGGCACCACTGTTTGCTCAGGCGATCGATTCCATTCATCGCCGCACCAGTGTCAGCATGCTGTTCCCTGACGTACGTTCTCTGTAGGGCTGATCCATGACTCGTCTGTCTCCGATGATGGAGCGGTATCAGGCCGTGAAGGCCGAGCATCCTGGTGCGATGCTGCTGTTTCGCATGGGTGACTTTTACGAATTGTTTCACGAGGATGCTCAGAATGCCGCCCGGGTGCTGGGGCTGACACTGACGACTCGAGATCGCAATTCTGAGAACCCGATCCCGATGGCCGGGTTCCCGTGGCAGCAGCTGGATGCTTATCTGCAGAAGCTGGTGCAGGCAGGAATTCGGGCGGCGATCTGTGATCAGGTGGAGGATCCGAAGAAGGCGAAGGGACTGGTACGTCGCGAGGTCACTCGGGTAGTCACTCCCGGGACTCTCACCGATGACCAGATGCTCGATCCACGTCAGAGCAATTTTCTGGCCAGTGTGGCTCCTTCCAAGACGGGGATTGGGCTGGCGTGGCTGGAACTGTCCACGGGGCGATTTCAGCTGACGGATCTTGAGCCGTCTCAGCTGGCCGACGAGCTGGCGAGGATTCGTCCGGCGGAGTGTTTGTTACCGGAGAGCGCAGCGACGGAGGACGGCCTGCTGTCTCCGCGTCGCATGGAAGGTCAGAGTTTCGTCATCACGACTCGTCCGGACTGGTGTTTTTCTCGCGATGAGGCTCGGCGGCTGCTCAACGAACATTTCGGTACGGCAACCCTTGAGGGGTTTGACGTAGAGGAGACTCCGGCGGTTACGGCGGCCGGAGCTCTGCTGGATTACGTCCGTGAGACGTCTCGCACGGCGCTGCCGCACATTGTGCGGCTGGAATATTTCCGCCGCAGTCGGCACATGGTGATTGACGAGGCGACTCGTCGCAGTCTGGAACTCACTCAGACAATTCGGGACGGTCGTCGCGAATACACGCTGCTGGGGGTTCTTGACGAGACGTGCACGCCGATGGGTTCGCGGCTGCTGGCGGAGTGGTTATCCAGTCCGCTGCTGGATCTGCAGCACATTGGTCAGCGACAGGACGCGGTTGAAGAACTGCTGGGAGATTTATCGCTGCGTGAAGATTTGCGGGGGCAGTTGAAGCAAACGTGGGACCTGCAGCGGCTGACATCGCGAGTAGCGACAGGGCGGTGCAGTCCGCGTGATCTGGTGTGCCTGGCAAGGACACTCGAACAGTTGCCGAAGCTGCGGGCGCGACTGGTCGGACGTCGATCGGCGCGACTGCAGATGCTGGAACAGCGTGTCGAGCTGTGTCCGGAAGTGCACGCTGCGATCACGGCGGCGATCGTCGAAAATCCTCCGGCGACGGCAATTGAAGGGGGCGTGATTCGGGAGGGCTTCAATGCAGCGCTGGATGAATATCGCGATCTGAAGCGTGGTGGTGAACGCTGGATGGCTGCTTATCAGGCGAAAGAGATCGAACGCACCGGCATCAGCAGTCTGAAGATCGGACGCAATAATGTGTTCGGTTTTTATCTGGAAGTGACTGCGGCAAATCGGGAGCGCGTGCCGGCCGACTACATTCGCAAGCAGACGCTGAAGAATCAGGAACGGTTCATCACACCGGAACTGAAGGAATATGAGGACAAGGTGCTGCGGGCGGAGGATCGGGCGCTGGCCCTCGAGCTGGAACTGTTTTCCGCCCTGCGCGAGCAGGTGCTGGGGTGGGTGCCGCAGCTGCTGCGAACGGCCGAGGCACTGGCCGAGATTGACGTGCTGGCGGGGCTGGCCGAAGTGGCCGGTACGGCTCGCTATTGCCGCCCGCAGCTGCTGGAATCCGCCACTCTGGAAATTCGGGATGGCCGTCATCCGGTGCTCGATCGACTGCTGCCGCCCGGACAGTTCGTACCGAATGATGTACTGCTGGGGGTACCAGCGGAGGCTGATGGTCGGGGATCTTCAGGGCGAGTGCAGATTATAACCGGACCGAACATGGCCGGTAAAAGCACTTACATTCGGCAGGCGGCACTGATCACCATTATGGCGCAGATCGGTTCCTTCGTACCCGCTCGAGCTGCCAAAGTGGGTTTGGCGGATCGTGTGTTCGCACGAGTGGGGGCCAGTGACGAGCTGGCTCGGGGGCAGAGCACATTCATGGTCGAAATGACCGAGACAGCCCGCATTTTGAATTCCGCCACGTCGCGCAGTCTGGTGATTCTGGACGAGATCGGGCGGGGCACAAGCACCTACGACGGCATTTCGCTGGCATGGGCCATCACTGAGCATTTGCATGACGAGATCGGCTGTCGCACGATGTTCGCAACGCATTACCACGAGTTGACCGATCTGACGACGACACTGAGTCAGGCATCCAACTGGAACGTGGCTGTGCGGGAGAGCAACGATGACGTGGTGTTTCTGCATCGGATCGTCGCCGGGGCCGCGGGACGCAGCTACGGGATTCACGTGGCGAAGATTGCGGGCGTTCCCCGGGGTGTGACTGAGCGGGCGACATCAATCCTGAAGACTCTTGAGCAGGATCATTTGCAGGCGGACGGCCGTCCCAAAGTGCCGCAGCGTGAAACCAGTCCTCAGAAGCGTCAGCAGAAGGCACTGTTTGAACTGCCTGAGGATCCTTTAGTGGACGAACTGCGACGCATTCAGGTCGATCATCTGACTCCGATGCAGGCACTGCAGGAGCTGTTTCGGCTGCGGCAGCAGCTGGACAGCCGGTAAGATCGGTGCCGGTCTGTCGCCGTTTGAATGCCCCCGCGTGCGAATCACGATCGGCAAACGAGACGCCTGTCGTTGCCGGAATCAGCCGGGCAATCCGCTGGCACACCCGGCTGCCGGAAGCGGGCTCAGCCCTGAGGTGTCGGGGTAGTTGCGGGACTTGTCGTTCCTTTGCGACAGGCTTCTGCTGCCGTCTTCCACATCTCAGCAAGCTCGGGCTTCTGCAGTTCTGTGCAGATGACAGCGAGGCGATCACGAACCTCGGCATTGAAGGGGTCTTCTATCGCCTTCAGATTCAGCTGTGTCAGTTCAGTGGCCAGATCACGATATTTCTGCCATGTCTGCAGAGTGGTCTCAGCCTGCTGATCCTGCCCCAGCTGCTTCTGCACGTTCCCGAGTCGGTAGTATAGACCGGCCCACGCAGGCCACTGCTGAATTGCCTGCTGCAGTACGGCCTCGGCTTTGCCGACGTCACCCTGCTGTTCCAGCAGTTCGGATTCCAATACAGCCAGTTCAGGAGAGACTTCGCCCAGTTGCCGGGCACGGCGAATCTGTTCATCGGCTTTTTCGGTCTGCCCGTCGGCCAGCAGGCAGACTGCTCGCAGACGGGCGGCAGTTCCTGATTCCGCAGCCTGGTCCAGACAGGCTGTGGCCTGCTGATATTCGTGCAGTGCCGCATGAGCTTTGGCCAGTTCCAGCAGCATGGAATCGCGGAGTGCGGGATCGGCAGCCCCTTTCAGTGCGGCTGTGAATTCACGGATGGACTCGGCGTGCTGTTCAAAGTCGGCATACATAATGCCCAGCAGGTGGTGCGGGCGATAGTCGTCCGGAGCCAGTCGCACCACGGCTTCCAGTTCCACAATGGCGGCGTTGTAAGCGCCGAGATCATACCAGGTGGCACCGAGCCAGCGGTGAGCTTCCACGTTGTCCGGCTGTTCGCGGACCAGCACTTCCAGGACACGAGCCGCTTCGCCAAGCCGCTGCAGCTTGTGCAGTGACTCGCCCGCATACCGCATCACGACATGCCTCAGCGGCCCCTCCTGATCCACACCGGCCAGCAGGGACAACGCCTTTTCAACTCGCCCGCCCCTGAGCAGCAGGATGGCTTCGAGGACGTCTGCCTGTGCCGAGCCCCCAGTGGTGTCGCGCAGATGCCGGACGGTCGGTGCGACCGTGCTGAAGTCACCCCTGTCGGCGGCGACGATCAGGGAATCAAATGAAAAGGACGGCTGCCGCAGCCAAAGCACGGCAGCCGTCCCGGTTGACAGTATCAAAGCGCCAGCAATCAGAAGCCAGGTTCGTCGCACGAATGTGCTCCCAATCTTCCGCAGCGGCGTGATCAATCGGCCAGATTGAACACAATCTTGTTGTTGCTGGCAGAAATGTTTTCCTTCAGCGGAGTCAGCTTGCGATCAGCGTACTTTTCAGGAATTGCTGACTTTGGGCCTGAGTCCTTGCTGGCGGCCTGCGTGGCTGCTGCCTTGGCAAGAGCCATGGGATCCTGCAGCATCTGCTCTGGCGTCGGTCCCGAGGCAGC
>SXXK01000352.1 GCA_005791255.1 Planctomyces sp. | reverse complement strand
TGGAACTGGTTCAGGGTGACATCACGAAGCAGCAGGCAGACGCCATCGTCAATGCCGCCAACGGTGAGCTGGCCGGTGGCGGTGGTGTGGACGGTGCGATTCACAAAGCTGCCGGGCCTGGCATTCTGCAGGAAACCGCACGACTGTTTCCTGCCGGCTGCCCGACAGGCAGTGCGGTGGTGACGTCCGCCGGACAGCTGAGTGCCCGCTGGATTTTTCACGCGGTTGGACCGGTCTGGCAGGGAGGCAGGAACGGTGAACCGGAACAGCTGGCGTCCGCCTGCCGCTCCTGCCTGTTTCACGCGAAGGAACTGGGATGCTCCAGCATTGCCTTCCCGGCACTCAGCACGGGGGCCTTCGGGTATCCTCTGGACCTGGCAGCGAACAATCTGATCAAGACCACCATGGATTTTGTCCGCTGGCATCAGGCACCGAAACTGGTGCGGTTTGTGCTGTTTGATGCGGGCGCCTGGGGGGCCTTTGCCCGCGCCGTGGAAGAAGTTGTCCCGTGACCACAGCAGAGCTCAGCAGTTTCACCGCCTCCGACGGATACGTCATTCGCTTTCGCCGCTGGCCGGCTCAGCACTGCCGGGGTGTGGTGCTGGCAGTGCACGGAATTCAGAGTCATTCCGGCTGGTACGAATGGTCTTCGCAGTTGCTGGCAGCAGCCGGATTCACGGTGTACTTCGCGGACCGCCGGGGCTCAGGGCTTAACGGTCTGCAGCGCGGACACGCGACTCACGGAGAACGTCTGATCAACGACGTGCGTGCCCTGCGATTGCGGGCTCTGGACGAACACGCTGCCTCACTGCCTGTGACGCTCCTTGGGGTCAGTTGGGGCGGTAAAATCGCGACCGCTGCGGCCTGTCTGTTTCCAGACGAGTTTCAGCGACTGGCCCTGCTCTACCCCGGCCTCGTGCCGCGATTGCAGCCCACGTGGTCGCAGCGACTGCGACTGAAACTGGCACGACAATTCGAAATTGTCAAACGTCACATCCCGATCCCGCTGGATGATCCCGCACTGTTCACCCAGATCCCGGACTGGCAGCAGTTCATCCGCGAAGATCCACTGGCACTGCACACCGTGACCAGTTCCCTGCTGAATGCCGGGACCGATCTGGATCGCATCGTCACTCGCACTCTGCACTCTCTGCCCGCCCCTGTACTGCTGATGCTGGCTGGAGACGACCAGATCATCAACAATCAGAAAACCCTGCAGCTGTTCTCCCGGCTGCCGCAGAAACAGGTGCAGAGTCGCGTCTGGTCTGATGCTCGGCATACACTGGAATTTGAGCCTCAGCGGGACCAGATCTTTCAGCACCTGACAGACTGGCTGCTGAACTGAGGGCCACCGTCACTGTGATCCGCAGACTTCAGAACAGCGGTGTCTGCTTGCCGATCATGTCGCTCTCTGACCGGACCTCAGCCGGCTCGAACTCCTCATCGAACACCGGTGCACGGGAGGATCTGCGAGCGGGGGCAGGGCGGACTTTCAGTGGTCGAATCCGCGGTGCTCCTTCGAAGGCGGCCGCCTGAACGACCTGCCGTCGGTTCAGTACCTCTTCCACGCGACGATCACGGGCCGCTGAAGCAACAGACCACGTCTCAGGAGGCTCGGCGGCTTCTGTCTGACGCCGACGTTCAACACGCTGCATCTGTGCCACTTCCGCGAGTCGTTCTTCGATCTCTTCCGACGCAGGATTCATCTCCAGCGCCCGCTGATAGGCGACCGCAGCGGCTTCGTAATTGCCTCGAACTTCGTGAAACTCCGCAACCTGTACCAGTTTCTTCGCAGCCAGCGGGCTGGGAGCGGGATTGCGCTGCAACAGCGCCAATCCGACCGAGCAGCCGCTGAGCATCGGCAGCAACAGACATACGAAACCGGGAATCAGCGACCTGAACATGAATCAGGACCTCAATCTTGCAGCAGGAATCTCATCCCAGACTTCAGCAGATACCTGTTGTCTGGCGGGGGAAAACCCTCGCTGGTTCGATCGGCGAGCCTGCCCGCATGTCCGCAGAGGCGCGATCGTCGTGTGACGAGAATTCCAGGTATGCGGACTGTGCCAGCCTTCAATGCGTCAGAACCGGATTATTTTAACTCAGCCGGCAGCAGGCTGACCGGCAAATTTTGCCGGTCAGGCATCCGTGGAACAGGCGGATACGCAGCAAATTTCACTGATGAATCGCATCTGTCAGTCAGGAGCAGCGACGTGGCATTATCCCTGCTTCAGATAGCGCGCACGAAATCTGGCGGCCCAGGTGGAAAACTGGTTGTCCTCAATCGCCTTCCGCATCCCGCGCATCAGATCCTGATAAAAGTGCAGGTTGTGCAGCGTTGCCAAAGTCCCGTACAACGGTTCGTCGGCAAACAGCAGATGTCTCAGATAGGCTCGACTGTAGCCACCGGAACAGGCCACACACTGACAGGATGTGTCAATCGGGTACCGATCCTTGCGAAATGTTTTGTCCTGCAGACGCATCTTGCCATCCCAGGTGAACACGGTGCCTTCGCGCGCATATCGAGTCGGAATGATGCAGTCGAAGATGTCCATTCCGCACTCGACCGCACCGACCAGATCCTCCGGCAATCCCACTCCCATCAGATATCGCACCTGATTCTCAGGCATCAGCGGTGCTGTGTGTTTAACGATGCGAATCATCGCCTCATGACCTTCACCCACCGACACACCACCAATGGCGTATCCCGGCAGATCCAGGGAGGTGACCTGCCGGACGGCCCGCGCACGCAGATCCAGTTCCATGCCACCCTGAATAATGCCGAACAGATGCTGGTGCGGCTGGATTGGGGCCGCCTTGCAGCGTTTCAGCCATCGCAGCGTCCGCTCCAGAGACTCCGCCATGTACTTCGGCGGCATTCTGTAGTCCACGCATTCGTCAAACGCCATTACGATATCCGCACCCAGCCGACGCTGAATGTCCATGGCGGATTCCGGACTGAGAGTCATTGGCGTCGTGTCGGTGTCCTTGCGCCCCGATCGAAACTGAAAGCTGACACCCTCCTCCGTGATCTTCCGATCCGGCAGGCTGAAAACCTGAAATCCGCCCGAATCTGTCAGGACGGTCTGATTCCACCGCATCATGGAATGCAATCCGCCAAGTCGCTCAACAATCTGTGTGCGATCAAGGATTCCCAAATGATAGGTATTTGCGAGCACCACCTGAGCCCCGGTGGCAGCTACCTGGTCAGGCAGCACGCATTTGACAGTTCCCTGAGTTCCCACCGGCATAAACGCCGGCGTTTCGACGGTGCCGTGAGCTGTCACAAAGCGGCCTCGGCGAGCCCTGCCGCTGCTGGCCAGCAATTGATAATGCAGCCCGTTGCCGGGCGTCCATTGAGGAGATGATGCGTTCATTCCGATACCATACCGCACGCCGAATAAAAAATCCGGCAGGTGGCCAAATCCCGCGGTAATTCTCGGAAACCAGGTGCATCAGCTGCCGGAAATCAGCGAATTTTCTGATCAGGAAGCTGCTGCTGAATCCCCAGATCCAGTGGCATTTTGTCAGTTTCCGCCGTCAACCCGACCTCTGACATCACCTTCAGCAGCTCAGCCTGCAGCGCCTGCACCACCGGCTGATACTTCGGGCGATCAATCAGATTGTGTCGTTCCTCAGGATCAAACTCGATATTATAGAGCTCAGCCTGGTGCCTGTCCGGACCGCCATCCCCGTGAGGCGATCGAGTGTACTTCCACGTTTCCGTGCGAACACAACGCACATTCGGCGTGTACGGAAACTGCTTCTCGTAGTTGTAGTGATACAGAAACGATTTACGCCAGTTCGTGTCTCCGGACTGCACCAGAGTTTTCCACGAACGGCCATGAATACTCTGCAACGGCTGAGCACCGCACAGTTCAAGCAGGCTGGGTGCCACATCCACCGTCAGCACCTGCTGATCAATCACTTTGGGCTGATCCACAGGGGTCAGACCGGGAAATCGCACAACCTGCAGAATTCGCATGCTGGGTTCATGTGCCGTCCGCTTGTCCACCATTCCGTGCTCGCCATTCAGCAGGCCATTGTCACTCATGAAGACAATAATTGTCCGATCCAGCTCACCCCGCTGCAGCAGCAGCTGATACAGCCGCTGCACACTGTCATCAACTGACAGCAGCGTCGCCCAGTAGGCCCGGGTCATGTTTTCAAAATCCCGCACAGCTTCCGGTGAATCATCCGGGAACTTCTTCCGCCACTCGAACAGCGGACCGTAAATCCCGTGCCAGGTGGAAAGTCGCTGGCGAATCCAGTCCGGTTTATCGCTCAGGCGAAATGCCGATTCGGGATACGGCACCCGTACCGATTCAAATGCCGCCTGATACTTCGGCTCAGGAAAATAAAAGCTGTGCGGCGCTTTGTGGCCGATCATCAGACACCACGGCTGATCACCCCGCTGTTTCTGCAGCCACTGCTCAGCCAGATCCGTCACCACGTGAGTGTAATAGCCCGGCAGCACCTTACGTTCCGTACCGTTGATATTGAACTCTGTATCGAAGTACTTGCCCTGTCCGCGATGACTGACAAACCAGTTGAAGCCAGGACGCGGGGAATCGTTCTCTTCACCCATGTGCCACTTGCCGATGTATGCCGTGTCATAACCGGACGACTGCAGCACCAGCGGAAAACTTTGCAGCCCCTGCGGATACTCGGTGAAGTTGTTCACGACACCATGCGTATGTGCGTACAGGCCACTCAGGATACTGGCCCGGCTGGGAGAACACAGCGACGTCGTGCAAAAGGCATTGCGAAAATACACGCCCTCGCGACCCAGTCGGTCGATACCGGGCGTCTTCAGATACGGATGACCGGCAATCCCGGCGGCGTCCCACCTTTGATCATCCGTCAGGATAAACAGTACATTGGGACGCTGTGCTGCATCATCCGCAGCCTGCACGACAGGAACCGACCAGACCAGTAACAGCATCAGCCATTGGAATGC
>SXXK01000351.1 GCA_005791255.1 Planctomyces sp. | reverse complement strand
TGAACCCGCAGACGGGCTGCTGAAACTCAATGGCCCCGCCGAACAGACCGTGATCGTGCCCGCCTCCGGCAGCACGCGAGTCGACTGGCTGGCTGATGCCGTGGCACCCGGTAAAGCCACCATTCGCATGTCAGCCCTCGCCGACACTGATTCCGACGCCACAGAAATCCAGGTGCCGGTCAATGTCTATGGACTGCTGAAAACCGACAGCTTCACCGGAGTCGTGCGACCGCAGGACAACAGCGGTTCCATCACGGTTACAGTGCCCGAACAGCGCAATGCAGACCAGTCCCGACTGGAAGTCCGCTTCAGTCCCAGCCTCGCTGCGTCCATGGTGGAATCGCTGCCATATCTCATTGAGTACCCCTATGGCTGCACGGAACAGACTCTGAATCGCTTCCTGCCAGCCGTGCTGGTACAGCGCACACTGCAAAGAATGAATGTCAGTCTGGAAGTTGCCCGACAGCAGCAAATCATGCTGAATTCCGGACGCACCTGGCGCGGCAAATATCCCCGACACTGGGGTCAGCCGCCACAGCGACAAACACGGGACCTGCGACCTCTGCCCGCCGGCTTCGGCATGGGCAGCAGTACGCTGGCCGCATGGATTCAGCAGCACATCGATGAAGACCAGAAGTCTGCACGAGGCCTGCCAGGCACCTTCAACCCAGTGTTCAGCGAACAGCAGCTGAATGCCATCATTCGCACCGGGGTCAACAAGCTGACGGAAATGCAGCTTGGTGACGGTGGCTGGGGCTGGTTCTCAGGCTACGGAGAATATTCTTCGCCGCACACCACAGCCCAGGTCGTCCACGGACTCACCATTGCCACTCAGAACGATGTGCCCATCCTCCCCGATGTCATCCAGCGCGGACTGCAGTGGCTGCAGACATGGCAGGCAGCACAACTGGAACTGCTGCGGGAAGGCGATCGGCATCGAGCCAATCCGGATTACGACGGCAAACTGCCGTTCCGTATGCACGCCGATAATCTCGATGCATTCATCGCCGGTGTGCTCAGTGAACACAACACCGGAGATCCCGCCATCGGTGAATACCTGATGCGTGATCGAGGACAAATGACCGCTTACGGCCTCGCACTGACCGGACTGTACATGCATCGCTCGCAGCAGCAGCAAAATCGCGATCTGGTCATTCAGAACCTGGAACAGTTCCTCGTTCGCGATCCGGCCAACCAGACCGCCTGGCTGCAGCTGCCCGCAGAATCCGGCTGGTACTGGTACGGCAGTGAAAATGAAGCCATGGCGATTTATCTGCAGCTGAAACTGGCTGCTGCACCCCAGGATGCCATCCTCCCCGAAATGGTCAAGTATCTGCTGAACAATCGACAGGGTGGCTCACGCTGGAAAAGCACTCGCGATACCGCCATGGTCGTCGAAGCCATGGCGCAGTACATTCAGGCAACAGGTGAAGATTCACCCGATATGACTGTGGAAGTCCTGATTGACGGACAGGTCCGCAAAACTGAAAAAATTACCGGCGAAAACCTGTTTGGTTTTGACGGACAACTCGTTCTCTCCGGCGAGGAACTTACAACCGGACAGCACACCATTGAGATTCGCCGACAGGGTCGCGGACCAGTCTGGTTCAGTGCGTGGCTGACCACATTTACAAAGGAACAGCAGATCACCGCAGCCGGACTGGAAGTGCGGGTTCAAAGAAACTTCTTCCGCCTGGAGCGAGACGACCAGCAGACGGATGTGCAGGGTGGCCGCGGACAGGCAGTCAAACAGCAGACACTGAAGTACCGTCGCGTTCCGATCAATGATCTGGAAGGCCTGCCCTCGGGGACTCTGGTCGAAGTCGAACTGGTCCTCGACAGCCGCAACGATTACGAGTACCTGCTGCTGGAAGATCGGAAACCCAGTGGCTTTGAACCTGTCGATCAGCGCAGCGGCTATGTCTACGACAGCCTGCGGGCGTACCGGGAATTCAGGGATGACCGCGTCTGCCTGTTTCTCAGTTCACTGGCCCGCGGACAGCACAGCATCAGCTATCGACTGCGTGCTGAAACACCAGGAACAGTCACCGCCCTGCCGGCCTCCATCGAAGGCATGTACGCTCCGGAGCTGATCGGCAACAGCACCAGCCTGCGACTGCTCACCACGGAGGCTCCCTGAACCACCTGTCCGCTTGAGCCGAACGACCGAATCAGAGAAGATCCGGACTGCGGGTGACTGTCTGCGGACGGCCAATACCGGAACTCTCTGAATCGGGCGGATACTGACAAACATGACCCAGTGGCAGGTGACTCTGGAATTCTCCGGACCGCTGCAGCGTAACATGCAGACCAGTGAACTGACTGTGCAGGGTTCCGGCCCCTGTAACATCAGCAGCGTGCTCACGGCACTCCTGCACAGCCAGCCGGCTGCCGCCGCAGCACTTGGAGCCACCCCGGAATCGGTGTCAGTGACACTGCCCCCGGGCTTGCTGGTGCTGCGAAATCGCGTCCTGCTGCCGCTGCGGCCGGAGACCTGCCTGCAGCCCGGCGAACGACTGACACTGATGCCCATGATCAGCGGAGGCTGACGCTGATGACGGCTCAACCAGCACAAACTGCCCCTCTGACTGCGGAAGAAACAGAAATTTACGGCTGGCAGCTGGATGTCACCGGGTTTGGCAGCAGCGGACAGCAGCAACTCAAACAATCCACCGTGCTGATCAGCCGAGTCGGCGGACTGGGATCAGCCGTCGCCTATGAACTGGCCGCGGCAGGTGTCGGAAGACTGATCCTCGCTCATGCCGGGGACATCCAGCCGTCTGATCTGAATCGCCAGCTGCTGATGACTCACGATGGGATCGGCACACCGCGAATTGAATCGGCTCGCAAACGACTGCTGGAACTGAATCCGCGCATCGAGATTATTGCGGTGCCCGAAAACCTGTGTCCGGAAAACGCAGATCGACTGGTTGGCATGGCCGACTGTGTTGTTGACGCCGCGCCGCTGTTTCAGGAACGACTGGCGATGAATGATGCCGCCGAGCGACGAGGCATCCCGGTGGTCGAAGCCGCCATGTACGAACTGGAAGCCTCACTGACTGTCATTCATCCGCCGCAAACGCTGCGGTTCCGTGATCTGGTTCCCGATGTCCCCCGCGGCTGGACCCGCCGATTTCCGGTGTTCGGAGCTGTCAGCGGCAGCGTCGGGTGTCTGGCGGCCATGGAAACGATTAAACTGCTCTCCGGCCTCGGACAACCGCTGAAAAATCGCCTGCTGCGAATCAACCTCCGCAATATGCAGTTCGAAACCATCCTGCTGGCTGCCCCTGAATAAAGAATTCACGAAAGTCAAGGAAAATCCGCGCCACTCGCACACCGCTTTTTTAAGTTGTTTGCCATGGAAAAGACTCCCTTCGTAACTGCCCTGCTCTGCCTGCTGCTGCCACTGCTGTCCGCCCCGGCAGATGCCTCCGACTGGCCTATGTGGCGATTCGATGCCGGCAGATCTGCTGCCGGTACGGAAACATTGCCTCAGCAGTTGCAGCATGCCTGGACACTGCAGGCACCCGCACGGGTGCAGGCATGGGACGATCCGCTCAATCTCGACCTGATGCCCTATGACCGGCTGCTTGAACCCATCGTCCTCGGAAACCGTCTGATCGTGGCATTTAGTGACACTGACCGCGTCTGCGCCTTTGAAACATCCTCAGGCCGCGAACTGTGGTCTTTCGTGACCGATGCGCCTGTTCGTCTGCCACCGGCAGGCACAGCTGACAGCGTCTGCTTTGTCAGTGACGACGGCTTTCTCTATTGCCTCGCAGCCTCTACCGGACAGTTGCGATGGAAGTTTCTGGCCGCCCCCGGCACCCGCAAAATAGTCGGAAACCAGCGACTGATTTCTACCTGGCCGGCTCGGGGAGGCGTTGTCATTCGCGATGGCGTCGTGTACTTCGCCAGCAGTATCTGGCCCATGATGGGCGTCTATATCGCCGCCGTGGAAGTTTCAACCGGACGGCTGCTGTGGATCAATGACTCCACCGGATCCACCTGGATTAAACAGCCCCACAGCGCTCCGTCGTTTGCCGGAGTAGCACCGCAGGGAGCACTTGTCGTCGCAGGTGATTCGCTGATTGTTCCGGGAGGTCGCTCTGTACCAGCCGTATTCAACCGCAGCACCGGGGCACTCAGCTACTTTGAGCTGAATGCCGGCGGCAAAGGTGTGGGCGGCTCATTCGTGATCGCGGACGACAAATCCTTCTTCGTTCACACTCGGCAACGCGGCGTCCGTGAATTTGAACTGAGCACCGGCACAAAACAGTTTCTCCAGTGCAATGAACCCGTACTTTACAACGGTCTGCTGCTCACGGCTGCCGACTCCGGCGGCAAACCAGTGGTCAAGGTTCATGCCGCTGATCGCCGCGTCCTGTGGGAAGCACCGCTGGATGGCTCCGGCGATTTAATCCTGTCCGGTGGCACTCTCTACGCCGCTGGTGCCTCCGGAATCCAGTGCCTCACACTGCCCGCCGAACCGCAGAATGTTGCCGCCGACAATCCACCCCTGACTCGCACACTGATCCCGCCCTCCGCCATCCGCGGCAATATCCAGCGCCTGCTGGCTGCCGATCAGCGACTGTTTGCCGTGACTGCTGAGGGACACCTGCACGCCTTTGCTGAAACTGCTGAGACAGCGCCGGTGCTGCACGACCTGATCACACCGCTGCCTGTCGAGCCGGCACCGGCAAACGCCACAGAAACTGCCGCTGCGCTGCAGCAAAGCCTGCCAGCCGAAGGCTATGCCCTCTGGTTCGGCGCGGCTGACACGCCGCTCCTCTGCGCCTTCGCCACACACTCACCCTTCGTACAGCTCGCCTGCATTGATGACAACCCCGCACGGATTACCGAACTGCGAAAACGCTGGACAGACCTCCGACTGTACGGAAAAGTCACTGCTCACCTGTCGGCACCACAGCACTTCCTCACCGCGCCGTACCTCGCTCATGCCATCATCGTGGGCGCTGAACTCAGCAACAGCATCAGCACCGACCCCGAAACTCTGAACAAAATCTATCAGTCGGTCAGACCCTACGGCGGAATACTGCAGATGCTGTGCCGGCCCGCTGAAGCAGCAGCAATCGCTGCTGCCGCCACAGCGGCAAAACCTGAACAAGCCACTGTCGAGATCAATGCGTTTGGAGTTCGCCTGATTCGCACCGGAGCACTGCCGGATTCCGCAGACTGGACTCATCTGCACGGTGACATTGCCAATTCCCGCAAATCCGGCGATGCGCGAGTCAAATTGCCGCTGGGAGTCCTTTGGTTCGGCGGCAGCAGCAATCTGGATGTACTGCCCAGACATGGTCATGGACCAGGACAGCAGGTGGTTGATGGCAGACTGTTCATTCAGGGCATCAACACCCTCAGTGCTCGCGATGTGTATACCGGTCGAGTGCTCTGGCGAAAGGAATTCGAAGACCTCGGCACCTTCGATGTCTACTACGACGCCACTTACAAAGAGACACCTCTGGATCCCGCCTACAACCAGGTACACATCCCCGGTGCCAATGCGCGAGGCACCAATTATGTGGCAACAGCCGAACACGTTTATATTCTGGAAGGGGCAGTCTGCCGAGTCCTCGATCCGGCCAGCGGACAACTGATTCGCACCATCGAACTGCCACAGGAAAATCCGGACGAACCGCAGGAATGGAGCTATCTGGGAGTCTTTCAGAATGTGCTGATCGGAGGCATGGGGTTCGCTAAATATCGACAGCGACTGGATCTCTCGTTTGCCGGAGAAGACGGAAAACTGGGAGGCAGTAAGGCCGGGTTTGGCTCAAAAAGTCTTGATCGGGCAGGCAGTATGATGCTGGTCGGCTTTGACCGGCTCTCCGGCAAACTGCTCTGGAAAATTCCGGCAAAACACAGCTTCTGGAACAACGGTGTCATTGCCGGTGGTGGTCGTATTTATTGTCTGGATCGCTATCCGAAACAGGTGGAAGAAAAACTGCAGCGGCGCGGAATTGCAGCCCCGGAAACCTATCGAATCCTTGCGATTGATCCGCAAACCGGTCGAGAACTCTGGCAGAAGAACGATAACGTCTTCGGTACCTGGCTGGGGTATTCCGAGCAGCATGACATGCTGCTGCAGGCCGGGGCAGCCGCCAGTGATCGACTGTCCGGTGAACCGGATCGCGGCATGATGGTCTGCCACGCTGAAAACGGCGAGGTTGTCTGGCATCAGCCGGATCTGCAGTACTCAGGCCCCTGCATCCTGCACAACGACATGATTATCGCCAATGCCAACTCGTATAAGGATTCGGCCGGAGCCTGGTTCCTGAAGACCGGGAAACCATGGCTCATCATGAATCCGCTGACAGGCGAAGAATCACCGTTCACACTGAATCGCGCCTATGGCTGCAACACCATCCTGGCCAGCGAAAATTTCCTCACTTTCCGGTCCGGAGCAGCCGGGTTTTATGATCTGACAAACAACAGCGGTACCGGAAACTTCGGCGGCTTCCGCTCAGGCTGCTCCGGAAACCTCGTAGTCGCCAATGGCGTGCTGAATGCACCGGACTACACCCGCACCTGCAGCTGCTCATACCAGAACCAGACCTCACTGGCTCTGGTACACATGCCGGAAGTGGAAACCTGGACTGTCAGCACTCTGGTCCGCTCTGATGGACCGGCTCAGCCGGTTGCCGACCTCGGAATCAACTTCGGGGCACCCGGGCATCGTCGGGATGCAGCTGGCACGCTGTGGATTGAATGGCCTGCTGTCGTCACTGAGACTTCACCGGCACACATCACCGTCAATCCCGAAGCCACTGCCTGGCGCAGACACTCCTCCGCATACGCCGACAGCAGCCGGCCGTGGATCGTCGCCTCCGGACTGCAAAATGTGACCTGGCTGGAAATCGAAACTACGCTCGGCGGAAAGCAGGCCGCAAAAGCCCCAGCAAAAGCCGGAAAATCCGACGACTGCCTGACAGCTCCGCCGGTCACCGACAACTGCAACTGGAAACTGCAGCTGCACTTCGCAGATCCCAACGCTCGAGTCGCTGACACGGCTGCACAGACGCGCCGCTTCGATGTGCTGCTCAATGGCAGCGTCGTCCTCGAAAATGTCACGGTGCAGCCCGGAAGCAGCGTCGTGCAGGAAATCACAGCCACAACCGCCGACAAACAGACACTGCGACTGGAATTCCGTGCATTGGAAGGCCAACCCGTCATCTCGGGTATCCAATTGCAACGCACCAGCCCGTAGCCACCCGACGAAAGTCCCTCCAGCCGCCCGGGATCGCGAACTCCGGCTACTCGCCCCGACTGCCCATACCCATCAGCCGCGCCAGTGTTTCCGCAAACTGCGTGATCGCCTCATCCGAAGGCAGCGTAATTCGCAGCGAACGCCGGCCCTGCTCGTCGGTTTCCGCCGAATCCGTCAGGTGCTGACGAATCTGCGACACCGCCTCGGGGGCCGGAGCTGTCGCCGCACCAGGCAGCATCTGAGACAGCAGGCCGAATGCCGCCGTCAGCATCTGACCTCCGGCTTCTGCCAGCTTCTCACGCCGCTCTGCCAACTGGACAGCTTCCGCTGCCTTCGACCGCTTCTGACTCTCATCCTGATGACCCTCAGGCACCGCACCCAGCAAAACTTCCAGCCGCGACTTCAGCTCATCCATCCCGCTCTGCAGCCGTACTTCACTGATCTCCGATTCATAATCCAGAGCCGCCGTCGCCAGCTCCTTCTTCTGACCAATCACACTCAGCAGATTCTCTTCCAGTGTCTCCTGAGTCACCAGGATATAGACATTGACGGGACGCTTCTGACCCATCCGGTGCGCTCGCGCAATGCGCTGCTCCAATACCGCCGGATTCCACGGCAAATCCACATTGATCACCGTATCGGCAGACTGCAGATTCAAACCCGTACTGCCGGCATTCGTCGACAGAAAGACCCGACACTTTGGATTGTTCTGAAACTCATTGACAATGTCCTGCCGCCGCGCCTGCGGAATCTTCCCCTCCAGCCTCACAAACTCAACCCGACGCTTCTTCAGCAACGGCTCAATCAGATCCAGCATCCGCGTCCACTCGGAAAACACCACCGCCTTGTGATCTCCGTCCACAAACAGCGATTCAAACAATTCATCCAGAGCCGGCAGCTTGCTGGAAAAACCAGGACTGACCTTGTCAACCAAAACCGTGCTGTCCGCACACATGCGACACATCAGCAGAGCCTGCCGCAGTCGCAGCAGATCCATCTCAGAAACGTACGGCTTGCGAGTGATGGACGCCACAATTCGCAGATGCGCCCCATGCAGTGACGCCTGCTCTTCTGTGGGTGGCACATGGATGATTTCGGTGTTCCGCGGTGGCAGATCCCGAATCACCAGTTCCCTCGTGCGACGCAACAAAATCGGTCGCAGCTTTTCACGCAGCTCATCCAGATGCCGATAACCCAGCACAAAGCCCTTTTCATCAGTCACCCGGTAACGATTGAAAAACCGAAACCCTGGCCCCAGATGCCTGCCGTCAATGAACTGCACGACGGAATACAATTCGTCCAGCCGGTTCTCCAGCGGCGTGCCCGACAGGACCAGTGCAAATCGTGACTTCAGACTCTTCACCACGCGAGTCGTCTGGGCTTCCCAGTTTTTAATCCGCTGACCCTCATCCAGAATGATCAGATCCCACCGGGCAGACTCGATCACTGTGATATCCTTCAGCACCTGCTCATAATTGCAGATCGTGAAGAACTCCGGGTTCTGATACTGACCGACACGATCGGCAGCGGAACCGGAAACAATCGCGGAGGATCGCCCGGAGAATCGCTGAATCTCGTTCTGCCACTGAGACTTCAAAGATGTGGGGCACACCACCAGCACACGCTCAACACCTGACTCCCGCGCCAGCAGCTCCGCTACCCCCACCCCCTGTATCGTCTTCCCCAAACCCATGTCGTCAGCCAGTATCGCCCGACCGGCACCCACCGCAAACGCGATGCCGTCCATCTGGTGCGGCAGCAGCTCCACCTTCAGCAACTGCGTCCGCAGCGGATGACTGCGAGGATTCCGGCGAATCTCCGCCACCAGTTCCTGAATCCTCTGCACGTGCAGCTGCTGCTGTATGAACTCCTCAGCATCCGGATACACCACCACCGGTTCACCCAGCGCCTCCAGACGACCCAGGCAACGCACCAGCTCATGCACATCCGTTATGTCGTCATCTCGCAGCGAACCAATCACCCGCAGCACTGATTCACCTGGCCGATCCGGAACTCCCAGCCGCAGCGTCAGCTCCGCTCCATACTTCAAATAAACAATAATCTCCTTCAGCTTTGGCTTTTTCTTCAGCACCGCAGCATCAAAACGACGCCTGACCGTCAGCAGCGCCTTCATAATGTGCTTGCAGGTACCCAGAGTATTGTCACGGTAGTCCGGACAGGTGCAGTACGAATCGCCCCGTTCAAAACCTCGCAGTGCCACGCGATACGACTTGCCGCTCACCCTGCTGGTCACAATGTAGTCAGACCACGGTGTCTTCACAGACCGATCCGCTGCGACCACATCCATCCTTTCATCCTTCGCCCGCTGCTGCCGCTCACTCAGCGCCACCTCAATCAACTGCTGCTCACTCAGTGGCTCAATAGGCGCACGTTTCGCCGGAGCCTTCGCCAGACCAAGCAGCGTCTTGTTTTCCATGATCACCGAAAGTGCCGCTCCGATGTGCTCACACGGAGCCTGACACTCAGTACAACTGACCTGCAGCCGACTTTTCCTGTCCTGCTGCAGCGCGATCTCAACCGTAACGCTGCTGCCACCCTCCCCAGGCAGAGTCAGACGAAACAGATCGCCCGACAGCACAACCTGCTCCGCAAAGTTCTCAATCGCCACTTTGCCGCCGGAAAACAGCAGCTTCCGGCCCTGCTCAGTGCCACCCAGCAGATCACAAGCCTGCAGAAACGACAGCCGCGAAAGCTTGTCCGCCAGCGTCAAACGACTCGATTTCACCACCTGCACCATGACCGCACACCACCTTTGCCTGAAAAAATAAGCAGCTCAGGCAGTCTGGCGAAACAGCCAGGCAGCCGCAAGCACGGTGACCACCCCCCAACCGCAGATGGCGAAACACCGGAAAACACCGCCACAACCCACAGAGCACCTGCACCACACTTGTCGCCAATACTGTTGAATTCCCCTGCTTTCGCCCCAGGACTCGGCAGCCTCCGTACCGGCTGTGGTGAAAGAAAAGGCTCCTCATGAGCTGCCGTCTCGCCATCCCCCCCCGACGTCACCCGAATCTCGTTGCAACCGGATCAGCTCCAGTGCACAATTCACCAGTCACCCCGCAATCCCCGCGCCCCTGCAGTACTGCGCAAAGACTCGGTTTCTGCATCCTGCCGCCCCCTGGCAGCACACTCCACAGTAAAAACCACCATGATCTGCCGGATGCTGCTCCTCGCCCTCATCACCCTGTCCACAGCCACCTCGGCTGACGACCTGCATTTCGAACGACGCATCCGACCGCTGCTGATCGAACGCTGCTGCAAATGCCACAGCGCAGAACAGCAAAAAGGCGGTTTGCTGCTGGATTCCCGTGCCGCGCTGCTGCAGGGCGGTGAGACCGGACCAGCAATCGATCCTGCCAATCCGGACAACAGCCTGCTGCTGCAGGCCGTCCGCCAGGAAAATGGCCTGGAAATGCCCCCGGATGGCAAACTCACAAACGAACAAATCCAGGCCCTCACTCAATGGATTCGTCAGGGTGCCCCATGGCCCGGTACAGCCAGCACCGAAACAGCCACAACCGCAGCCGCAGACATCATCCCCGCACCACTGCCCCCCAACAGCAGCCACCTGGCAGGCTCCCTGCAACTGTGGCTCAAGGCGGACTCACTGCAGCTCGCCGACAATGACACCGTACCCATATGGCCGGATCACAGCGGGCACGGTCGTGATCTGTCGGCAACCAAAGGCGTGCGTGAAGGAGGCACAGGTCAGCCCGGCAGCTTCGTCCAACACAGCAACCTCCGCGGACGACCTGCTGTCCGCTTTTCTGCAACCACGGGACTCGCAGCCTCTCCCGGAAATCCCGTCGATATCCGCGGCGATGCCCCCCTCACAATCACCATCGTCATGAACCTGCAGCAGTTCGCCGGACAGCCATCCCACTCGTCCGTCTTCTGCATTGGGGACCCCGCCCACGCCGCAGACCCCGGTCGCCCGCTGGCAGCGCTGATCGAGATCGATCAGACGCAACAGTCGGCTCTCGATTTCGCCGGCGGCTGGGGACACGATGCCACACTCGGACCCGGCTCATTCCAGACATTGTTCAACAAGCCGGTCATTCTGACCGTCGTCAGGACGCCGGGGCCCATTCAGAGCACAACACGCTTCCACATCAATGGCCGACATGTTCCCGCTCATCGCACAGCAACCGGTGTTCCGGACAATCACAGCAGCATTCCCGATCTCCGGCATCGCTCCGATATCGGCATGTTCCTCGGCAAGGCGCTCAGCTGGTGTGGCGGCATTCAGGGAGATATCGGCGAAGTTGTCGTCTGGAATTCCGCCCTCAGAGATGCGGATCGGCTGGCCGTTGAATCATACCTCGGCGAAAAATATGGACTGTGGATCGACGAAGACCGCAGCGTCGCAAAACCCGCCGCCTATACCGAATCAGAAAAACGCCACTGGGCATGGCAGCCACTCCGCAATATCACCCCTCCAGCGGTTCAAAATCCATCCTGGGCTCGCAATCCCATTGACCAGTTTCTGCTGGCAGCACTGGAATCGGATGGATTGCAGCCACCAGCGGAAATCGATAAGCGCACATTTCTGCGACGGGTCACCTTTGATCTGACCGGCCTGCCACCGACACCCGCGGAACTGGATGCGTTTTTGGCTGACCATTCGCCACAGGCCTGCGATACTGTGGTTGACCGCCTGCTGCAGTCCCGGCACTATGGCGAGCGCTGGGGTCGACACTGGCTCGATCTGGTACGCTATGCGGAATCCACCGCCAATGATGCCAACGCCGTCATGGGACAGGCATGGCGATATCGCAATTATGTGATTAATGCCTTCAATGACGATCTTCCGTGGGATCAGTTCCTGATTGAACAACTGGCAGGTGACCTGCTGCCACCAACAGACTCTGTCGCCGTCAACACCCGACGAATCATCGCCACGGGCTACCTGATGATCGGCCCCAAAGCCCTCGCTGAAACCGACAAGGAACAGTCACGACTGGATATTGTTGATGACCAGATTGACGTTACCGGTCGCGCCATGCTCGGCCTGACACTCGCCTGCGCTCGCTGCCACGATCATAAATTCGATCCCATTCGAGCCACCGACTACTACGCTCTGGCCGGAATCCTGCGCAGCACCGAGCCCTTCCAAAATGAGGTCCGCAACGCCACGATGTGGTGGGAGTTTCCAGTGCCCCAGGGTCCGGGAACACCACCCGTGATGGTCATGGCACCCCGGGAAACCCAACCGCGAAATCTGCGAGTCCACCTGCGCGGAAATCGATTCACTCTGGGGAAAATCGTCCCCCGCGGCACCCCCGGAATCATCGCTGCTGCAATGCCCACCACCGACAACTCAAACATGCCCGTCATCGATCCGCATCAAAACAGCAGCGGTCGACTGGAACTGGCTCGCTGGATCGCCAGCCCCCGCAATCCACTGACTGCCCGAGTCCTGACCAACCGTGTCTGGCAATTGCATTTCGGAACAGGCATCGTCACTACTCCCGACAACTTCGGGACTCGCGGAGATCCACCCGCCAACCCGGATCTGCTGGACTGGCTGACAGGGCAGTTCATTCAGAGTGGCTGGAGCGTCCGACAACTGCACCGAATGATCGTTCTTTCCCGCACATATCGCCTGCCAAATCTTCAGTCTGAGACCGCTGACAATCTCCGCAGCACCCGGAAATCATCCGTCTTCCGGATCCGTCGCCGCCGGCTTTCGGCAGAAGAACTCAGGGACGCTCTGCTGCTGACCAGTGGCCAGCTGGATGCTGACCCCGGCGGATCTGAAAGCGGTGATTTCCTGATTTCAAAGTCCGAAGACATCAACGCGCTCATTCGCCCCAATCGCGTCGCCGCAGATGACGAATTCTACACCAGCTTCCGCAAACGCTCAGTGTACCTGCCCATCGTCCGCAATATGCTGCCGGATGTGCTGGCACTCTTTGATGCCGCAGACCCCAACGGAGTAACAGCTGTCCGCAACGAAACCACCGTCGCTTCTCAGGGTCTGTTTCTGCTGAATCACCCGTTCGTCCTGCAGCAGGCACAGGCCTTCGCAAAACGCGTGACCGCAGAAACCCGGCTCAGCGATCAGCAGCGGATCGAACTGGCTCATCAGTTGGCACTCGGACGTTCTGCAGGTGCGGACGAACTCTCAGACACGCTCAACTTCCTGATCGGTTTTCAAAACTCCCCTGAACTCCATGACACACCCCTCGCCGAACGACTGCTCGCCGCATGGCAGGCCCTCTGCCAGACACTCCTGTGCAGCAGCGAGTTTTTGTATGTTGAATGACAAATCCGGAGCATCCCCGTGAACACAGGACTGAATCGCCGCCAGGTACTGCAGCAGTCTGCCCTCGGATTCGGCAGCCTCGCACTCGCCGGCCTGCTGTCCGACAGCGCCCGCGCTGACAGCACCGGCGGAACACCACTGGCACCCCGCGCACCACACTTCCCCGCCACTGCCGCACGAGTCGTTTTTCTGTTTATGCACGGTGGTATTTCACACATCGATTCCTTCGACCCCAAACCACAGCTGACGGCGATGAATGGACAGCCACTGCCATTCGCCAAACCAAAATTCGAATTCGCTCCCACCGGAAATCTGCTGGCCTCACCATGGAAGTTTCGGAACTACGGACAAAGTGGCATCGAGGTCAGCGATCTGTTCCCGTGCATCGGCAACTGCGTCGATGACATCGCCGTGATTCGCTCCATGAATGGCAGTGACCTCGTTTCACACGGTCCCGCACTGCTGAATATCAATACCGGCAGTGGCGTCTTTGCACGACCCAGCCTCGGTGCCTGGACGCTGTACGGGCTGGGCAGCGAGAATCAGAATCTGCCCGGCTTCATCAGCCTCAGCCCCTCACTCTACCACGGCGGTGCTCAGAACTACGGAGCTTCGTTTCTGCCCGCCACATTTCAGGGTACCCGAATTGGCGACGGCAGCACACACTTCCGCGATGCACGGCTCTCCAGCCTCACTCCCGGACAAACGCCAGCGCTGCAGCGGCTGCAACTGGATCTGCTCAAACGTCGTAATCAGCGACACCTCGCTGAACAGGGACCTGACTCCGCACTGGAAGCACGCATCGATTCCTTTGAAATGGCGTTTCGCATGCAGGCCGAAGCTCCGGACATCATGGATATCAGTCGCGAATCAGCCGCAATGCAGAAGGCCTACGGTGTCGGTGCCGAACCAACCGATGAATTCGCCAGGCAGTGCCTGCTCGCACGCCGCTGCCTCGAAGCCGGAGTGCGGTTCGTACAGGTCAATTTCAGCTATCCGCGAAACTACTGGGATGCTCATGGCGATCTGCGAAATAATCACACCTCCAATGCCGCCCGCGTTGACCAGCCCATCGCTGCACTGCTGCAGGACCTGAAGACACGCG
>SXXK01000350.1 GCA_005791255.1 Planctomyces sp. | reverse complement strand
GGAGCCTTCAGCTGATACTTCAATCCCACTTTCGACAGCACGGTGGCCGGCTTGGGGCCGCGAATTGCCAAAAAGACTCGCCCCAGTGCGACAAGCAGGTCCTCAAACAATCCCTGCGAACGAGCCACCTCAAACAGTGATTCCGTACCTACCCCTGTCATCAGAATCACCAGCGGAAATCGACCGGAAATGATGTCCCGGATGGCAGCCCCGGCCTGCGGATTATTCTCAATTGGGACTTCCCGCATCGACGGAGCCGAAATCACCGTCGCGCCCTGTCGCCCCAGCAGTGAACTCATTTCCTCCGCCCGCCGACTTTCGAACGAACAAAACAGTGGCATCGCACTCATCTTCCAACCCCGTATGCACTTCCAGCTTCGGACCTGCCCCCGGACCAGATCTCCCTGTCGACGAACCGCAGAATATCAATTGATACGCCATACCCCAACCGCCTGCATTGCTATAATCCCAGAGGTCTCCTGCCGCGGCAACTCGTGCCACGGCACCGTGAACCGCTTGAACGACCGGCATCCAATCCTGCACCAAAGGCTGTCCCTGTGAACCAGACTGAGAATGAATCCGGCGAATCTCAGGGTGCCAGTCAACATTCTGCCCGGACTGCAGTGCCCGGTGGCGTCGTGCACATTTACCAGCAGTATGACCCACAGCAGTTTCCGCCCCCCGGCGATCCGCCCCCCGATCTGGTCTCTCAGGCATTCGAGCACATGCTGGAATGGGGGTCGATGCGGGAATTGACCGAAGAGGAACTGGCGAACGCAATTCGCCTGGACCCAGGTCAGTTTCCAGGCCTGGGCCCCAGCCTCGATTCCCTGCTGCGAATGCTGCGGGAGCGTCGCGAGAAGATTCTGGCCACATGGGAAACTCAGACGGTTCGCAAAAAAACGGTCAAGCGAATGGCCGAGGCTGCTCGGCAGGCCCGGCCTCCCGGACAGTTCTCGAAATCGTTCTGGAACGCGATCCGCAGCGAGCAGTTGTACCAGTTGGAAAACCTGTGGTATCGGGCAGAACGAGTCGACCCGGACTTTGCCGCCCGACTTCCGGCCCTGATGGAGACGATGGGCGAGAAATACCAGGTCGATATGCTCGCCTCCAAATACGAATTCACCGGGACTCAGGCACTGACGGTGGAACAGGCCATCGAGGTTTACCAGGAATTGCAGCAGATCGATGAATTGCTGAAGCAGCTGGAAGAAGCGAAAAAGAACGCGCGGCTTGCTGTCATTGACCTCGAAGAGCTCAGTGAATTTGCCGATCCGGAGACTGTGCAAAAGCTGTCGGCATTTCAGGAACAGATCCAGCAGCACCTGAAGAATCTGATGGAGCAGCAGGGTTTGAGCGGTGGCAATGGACGCGTTCAGTTGTCACCGAAGGCCTATAAACTGTTTCAGGGTCGCCTGCTGGAACGCATTTTCAGCGACCTGCAGGCATCACGCTCAGGGCGTCATCAGGGGCCGGTGGAGGGTGACGGCGTTGTCGAACTGCAACGGACGCGTCCGTGGGAATTCGGTGATGCCACCGCACAGATTGACCTGCCAGGTTCACTGATCAATGCCATGCTGCGTCAGGGAGCTGACCGCCCGCTGCGACTGCATTCCCGCGATATAGAAGTGCATCGAACTCGCAACAACCCCCGCTGTGCCACCACCGTGCTGATGGACATGAGCGGTTCCATGCGCTACGACGGCCAATACATCAACGTCAAGCGGATGGCACTGGCCCTGAATGGACTGATCACCTCGGAATTTCCCGGAGACTATCTGCGGTTCATCGAGCTGCACACGTTTGCGCGACTGGTTCCGCCCGGTGATCTGATTTCCCTGATGCCGAAGATCCCAACCATCACCAGCCCCGTGGTGCGACTGCGGGCCGACATGAGTCGTCAGGACGTCAGTGAAGTTCACATCCCTCCGCACTTTACCAATATCCAGCACGGCCTGCAGCTGGCCCGCCAGCTCCTGGGACCTCAGGATACCCCGAATCGGCAGATCATCCTGATCACGGACGGCCTGCCCACAGCGCACTTCGAACAGCATCTGCTGTATATGCTTTATCCGCCGGATCCGCGCACCGAGGAGGCAACTCGACGCGAAGGCATGCTGTGCCGCCGTGAGAACATCACAATCAACATTTTCCTGCTTCCGTCGTGGTCACAAAGCCACGAGGACGTGCAGTTTGCGCATCGACTGGCAGAAAGCACGGGTGGCCGAGTCTTCTTCACCGCCGGACGCGATCTTGACCGCTACGTCGTCTGGGATTACGTCGGACACCGCCGGGAAATCATCAGTTGACCCTGCAACGAGGCTGGGGCGAGATCGGCTCGCTGCAAACCGACGCCCGATAGCGCACTCCTGCCTTACTTACCACGCGGTCAGCGGCCTTCAAAATCGACAATCGCAATCGCGTGGCGCCGTACTTGCCACGACTTACGCCCGGACGGTCAACATGCCTAATCCCGACTGCAGCAACCTGAGCGAAGAACGTTTTGCACGACAGACGACGATCGCACTCAGAACCGCAACCCAGTAGCCTGGTTCTGGCACTGTCGCTGATGACGGCAAAGGAGTGTCATACTCAACAATATAACCTGCACCATTATTAGTTCCTATAAAATCATCCCATGCCTTCCCATCAGCCAGCACCAGGTGAGCGAACATTATGCTGTCCTGATTGCCAAAGTTATTAGGCTCGGACGGCGGAAACCAATTATTATACACAAACGGTTCCCCCGTTACCCATGACCACCCGCCCGCTGGCTCCGCGGAACCCTGCGGCTGATAGCCACCCATCCACCAACCAGATGCGGCGGATAAAGCATGCATGGATGAGCTTAAGCTAGTGAGAAACTTGTTTTCAGCAGCACTTGTTACAGTTACCAGATGACCAGTCACACCATTATAACTTTTCGCATTGGCCGCCGCGTTTGCATCCCCCCACGTTACGTAATCGGACACTAACTCGTAGTGGTGTCCATTCGTTGAATTAAAAACAATCACGCCGGCTGAAAGCATCCCCTCATCCAGCAAGAAGACAAAAAATAAGCATAACGCCGACGCATTCATCCTAAGCATATACGCAACTCCGGGCAGACGCACGAATAATTCCTAACTACACACTACACTCAGCAGCCAACACGGCGCTAAGCAGATCGCCAGACAGCAGAACCCATGCCTTACTCGCCAGGAAACTCCGCGGCGGATTGCCTTACATACAAATTTAACATAAATTGAAATCCTCGAAGCATCCAGCCGTCCGGCTATGCCCAGGCACACGCAGTAGCACTCAATCAAAACAATATCTGCATTTTATCAATCATGAGTGAGACACAGACGCTGTCGCACTGCTCCTTGTGGCTTGAAAAATCCGCACAACTACCACGACCGGCATGTTCAACGGTCTCTCACGAAACGATCCCGACTCACATCAGGACAAGAGAGTCTTCATCTCTTCGGAATTTCGAGCTGTTCAGAAACCTGCACGTGTTGACGCATGCATCGTACTGCAAATTGACACATAGCCACCCGCATGACACCCTGGAGTGGAGTACTCAAGCAATACAGATTAGCACCCCTGCAGACGCACAAAACATCTCCTCGTACTGCATCGCCTCGCCGAAGGCAGATCCCCGTCCAGCATCAACTCCCGGTGCGTTGATCATTGACGTTCAAGTGTTCGGTATCTCGCGGTAGTACAGCAGTGCCAGGTCCAGCCAGACTTGAGCGAACCATTTCGGCAGCGGAGATGCTATTTGGGAATTTGGCCATTCCATTGCGATACCGTGACAGTCCCGTTTCCGCCACGACTGGCAAAAAACGCCTCAGCAGTGGGCCTTCCGCCCCTGTCACCGGGTCGCATGTTGCTCGGTAATCGTCTTAGCCCGCCTTCCGGGTGCATGGAAGTCTGACGGCAGTTTAAAGCATTGCAGACAGCACGGATAACCGAGTCTTCTTCACCGCCGGGAAATCATCAGTTGACCCTGCGGCGAGGCTGGGGGCAATTCATTTCATCCGGCGTGTTGCCGGATTCATTGCCAGTTTCGCGACACCCAGCTTAAAAAGGTGGCAGGCTCTTCAAAAGCGCGAAGCGAAGCGGCAACAGCGTCACCCCCCCCCATTGCGATCCCTGCTGCGCACAAACACCTTACCCACGCATCCATTCCGCCGGAGGATCAGGCTGCTGCCAGACACTCATGCCACCATCCACCAGCAGCATCTGGCCATGAATGTGCTCAGCCGCGTCACTCAGCAGAAACACGGCCGTACCACCACAAACCTCAGGACCGGGAACGACGCCGTTCGGAGTATGCAACTCCATCCAGCGACGAAAACGAGCATCCTGCAGAGCCGGCTCGGTCAGCGGAGTCCGAAACAGTCCCGGGGCCATCCCGTTGATGCGAATCCCCAGCGGAGCCAGCGAAACACACAGTGATCGCACCATCGCATCAATCGCACCCTTCGATGCGTCGTAAGCCACATGCGTCTGCTCAGACAACCGACCGTTGATTGAGCCTGTCACCAGAATTCGCCCCCGCACGCCATTCGATACCCAGTGCCTGGCAAAATGCTGAATCAGCACAAACTGCGAATACACATTCAGCTTCATCGTTCGATCAAAAACTTCCAGCGGCATATCCAAAAATGGCTGATCAATAAACGTACCAGCATTACACACCAGCAGATCAATCTGCGGATTCTGGTGCAGTGCCGCCACTGCAGCCTGCAGCGGCCCCTCCGGCATCGGGTCCGCCAGATCACAGCAGATCAGCGGGGCAGGGCAGTCCACGCCCCCGCAACGCTCCGCTGCCAGCAACGCAGCAGCATCACTGCGCAACCCGTGCAGCACAACGGCAGCCCCCGCACCATGCAGCGCCGCCGCAATCTCCAGACCGACTCCCTGAGTACTGCCGGTCACAAACGCATGCCGCCCCTGAAGCACCTGCGCAGTCATCTGGACACCCTCACAATCCAGCCCGCAAGGGTCGCAGATGCCGCCCAAAATGGTCCGCCAAAACCTCACGATATGTTTCCGGATAAGCCTCCAGCACCGCCCTGATCGCCGGTCCCAACTGCGGATGCGTCAGCGTTGAGCCGAAAGTGCAGTGCAGAATCTGACGCCCCGGCTTCGTGAAACCACGCCCCTCCGGGACCTCCGACCACAACTCCAGATACTCCCGCTCCAAATCATGCACCGATGACACAGCAGAAGGTTCCGGAGCACTCTGCAGAGTCGCTGAAACATGATACGTCGCCCGATCCACGTCATAGCGGCTGCGAGCAAACTCAATCACCGCCCGAAACAGCGACTCGTCATGCCGCGCTGCCACTCGCAGGGCCTCCAGATAACTGGTCCCCGCCGTCTTCACATGAAACAGCCCCCGCGTCGCTCGACTCAACAGCTCGTACATCGAAAGTTTGTCCGAACCGGAATGCAGACTGAGCTTATAAGGGCCGGCCAGCACTGCCACCGCCGCATGATCCGCCAGCGACGTTCGCAGGGCCGATAAATCACCCCGGAAATCCACACCCTTCTCGAAGTCACCTATGAAACGCGGAGCCAGACTGACAAGCTTCATCCCAGCCTGCAGACACTGCTCAGCTATGATCAGGTGCTCGGCCAGCGTCGTAGGCTGATCAGTCTCATCCACCGACAGCTCAATTTCAAAATCCCGCTTCACCGCAGTCTGCACCGTCGCTATGTAGTCACTCAGGGAAATCGCCTGACGAATCGCCGCACCATACTTCACCGCAGCACGCATGCAGGACTGCCGGTCCAGGCGAATTACTGTACCCGTCGACAGTTTCACTTCCCGCCCGAGATACTGATCAAACCACGGAGCCGTTTCACGAACCGCTGCGAAACGCTCATGCAGCTCGTTCTCGCCATAACTGTCCGCCCGCTGATCCACAGCCCCCGACGGATCGATTGTGAAAAACGTAAATCCAGCCGCCGAAGTCACGTCCACATCAGCAGGTGTCTTCAGATGGTCAGCATCCGCGCCCGTAATTCCCGTCCAGCCGGCCGATACCGCTCCAGCCAATGCCTCCTGCATCACCTGCACCGCTGTTCGCTGCGTCCTCGACATTTCACGAATCGACTGCTGCGGGAAAATCGGCTGGATGCCACCGCCATCACGCTGCATCGCCAGCACGTGCCCCGGAGTCGCCAGACCCGTACGATCCCCAAAGCCAAAACTTGGACTTAAACCCAGCGTTTGACATACCGGCTGCTGCACGACAAAAACTCCCGTCAAAATGCGTCCGGAACATGGTCCACGGTGTCAACTGAGAACACACTACACGCCGTAAAACGACAGCATCGCACGACAAAAATCCGGCAGATCATCCGGACGGCGACTGCTGACAAAATGCCGGTCCACCACCACCGCCGCATCCTCAAACACGGCACCCGCATTCACCAAATCGTCCCTGATCCCCGGCGAACCTGTCACTCGAACGCCCCGATACACCCCCGCAGAAATCGGGATCCAGCCACCATGACAGATCGCCGCCACCAGCTTCGACTGACTGGCAAACTCACGAGTAATCCGCAGCACGTCCGGATCCCGTCGCAGCTTGTCAGGCATCCAGCCACCAGCACAGATCAGCCCGTCATAGTCGGCTGCCGACAGCCCCGAAATCGCCAGATCCGAAACACACGGATAACCGTGCTTGCCATGATATTTCTTACCCGCCTGATCACCAGCGACGTGGAATACAGCACCAGCTTCAATCAGCCTGAGCTTCGGATACCAAAGCTCAAGATCTTCATAATCATCGCCCGTAAAACACAGAAACCTGCGTCCCAATAATCCAGCCATTGAAAACCTCACAGTCACAGGACCGAACTTTCACCGCACAGGCCCCAGCCCCAGCAGTCGCCGCAACAGACCCAGCTGCCCGGCATGAATCATCTCATGATGCGAACAGAACAGCAGGCAGCCCAGCTTCGTAGCCTGCACAGCCCACGGTGGATCCACGGACTCACGCAGCACCGCGTCCGTATAACCGGCCATCTCCTCCAGCGACTGCTGGTAAACTCGCTGAAACACCCCGCGAATTTCCGACACCTCAGGATTCGTCGCCGGATCCGGATCAGGAGTCGTTCCGCGGCTGAACTTCTTGCGAAAAGCGGAAGACATCAGCGTCAGATCCGCCTCCGCCCGGCCGCGAATCCTGAACAAACACAAACCATACTGCGCCATCGCCAGATGCCCAACCTGCCACGCCACACACGTCGGTGCACCCGCAGGCTGCTCAAACCACCGCTGCTCAGGAATCGTATCCAGCAGCGACAGAGTGTACTCGCGAGCAAATCGAATCTGCTCAATCGCCAGTTGCAGCCCCGGCGAAGTTTCAAGTCCCATTTTCCGGCCTCTGAGGTGTCATCGACAGGGAAAAAATCCGCGACCCGCGGGAATCATAACGCGAATCAGAAGTATTGCATGCGTGCCGGCCCCCACTCACAAAGCAGCCCGACAATTCCCTGTTGCCTGAATGCAACGCCGGCAGTCCGAACTGACGCTGCAGCACCACACACCGACACATCCCAACTGCCACACTGAACAACTGTAAAATGGCGTTATTCACTGACTGAAACACCGTTCCTGCGGCGTCCGCACTCGGAATTTCCACCTGGTTCAAATGACCGACCTGTTGACTTCTTTCAACACCCGAAAGACGGCACTTCGTGCGCACTCGGATTGATCCATCCAGACTCCCGCTGACAATCCAGTCTGTGGTCCGAAACGATTTCGACCACAAGATTCAGACGCTCGGTTCACCCTCAACTATGGATCTCAGCCATGCTCACTCGCATCATTCTTGCAACTGCTGTTGCCCTTTCCTGCGGCACCGCGAGGGCCGAATATCTGCTCGGTTCCCTCGCCTTCAACACCAGCCTCAATCCCAGCTCCGGAACACTGAAGGAGGCCATCACCTTGTTTAACCTGAAATCGACCGACGGTCGCACGGGCTTCCTTAGCGGCCTGCCCGAAGACACAGCCTGGGGCAGCTTCCAGTTGAATGCTCCCAGCGCCGAAAATCAGACCATCTCAATCAATGATCCAGGTTTCGGAGATTTTACCGGAACTGTCGTCACGGACACTGGCGAGTACACGCTGGGCACCGGGTTTTCAGCGGCACTCAAACGCGATGTCACCGTGGAAGGTCTGTGGGCTCCCGGCAACAATCCGTACTTTGGCGAAGACAGTGGTGGCCGACTTGCAGCACTCACGATCGCACTGACCCGCAATCGCCCCCCGTATCCCTACACCGGCAACACCGCCATCAGCGCCGCATTGACGCTGCAGACATTCGGCAACGCTGCTGTACCCGAACCTTCAACCGTGGTTCTGTCCGTCACCGCGGCTGCCGTGGCTGCCGGCAGCTTTATTCGTCGGAACCGCCGTTCGGCAGCAACGCCCGCAGCGACCTGAGCCCCACAGTTTCCCGATTCACCAGGGGTTCACCATAGGCAGCATTGATTGACCAGCCCCAATACCGGGCCCGGTCACGAATGTCGTCAACAGGGGTCGGAAACACACCACTTCGACCGGTCTGCAACTGCGATCGATAGGCCTCCACCGAGGCCATCTTGCGGTCAATCACGGCCGAGATGTCGAGGACAAACGACGCTGGAGGGTGAATTCGCAGGTGGATGCTGAAATAGTGCAGCAACATTGGTGTCCACCACGGTTCACCCGCCATATCTGTACGGCTCAGCTTGGCCCAGAACCTGGCCTCATCACACAAGCTGCTGGCTGCCACATGATCAGGATGCACGTCCTGCCAGTATGGTGCCAGCAGCAGCTGAGGCCTGGTCTCCCGGATGACTTCGGCAAGTCGCCGTCGATGGTCAAGAGTCGGTTGCAGACTGCGATTCGGCAAACCCAGGTTTCGTCGCCAGGTCAGCCCCAGGGCCTTTGAAGCCTGCTCCGTCTCAGCGGCTCGAATCTGCAGCGAACCGTGCGGAGTCGGTTCACCGCTGGTCAGATCCAGCACGCCAACTCGCAGATTCTGCCGAATCGACAGGGCAATCAGCCCGCCTACGCTGATTTCCGCGTCATCCGGATGCGTTGCCACAACAAGCAGGTCCAGAGCCCCCATGTTCGTCTCACCGTTCGATTGCCACACTCTTTATAGTTCCGCCGTTCGACTGCCCGCGCCAAACCAGGTTCTCTGCGGACTGCGGACAACACAGTGTAACTATCACGGAGCAAAAAGGCATGCCCGGTCGATCACAACACGGCCCGCACTTCCTGTGTCTCGCACTGCTGCTGCTGGCCACAACAGGCTGCAGTTTGGTCGAGTCCCCGAAATCCGCCTCCCGCAGATTCACTCGCATGTTCACCCCCAACGGACGTGACTGGTCCGATCCGGCCCAGGAGGACAACGGGGAGTGGGACTTCGTCGGCGATGAGGGCCGGGCCGAATTCGCACGCGAGCAGGATCCGGATCCATGGTACGGCAAACACCTGATGTCCGATAAAGCACGCTCGATCGAACGCAACCTCGGTATCGACTACTGACATTGTCGCATGACACCCAGTCAAATGTGCTCCGGCATGCTGGTACTGGACAAGCCAGCCGGCATCACCTCACGCGATGCTGTCAATCGCATTCAGCGGCTGGCGCGGCCCCTGCGCACCGGACACGCGGGAACGCTTGATCCCCCGGCCACAGGAATCCTGCTGGTCTGCATCGGTGACGCCACCCGCCTCGTCAGAATCCTGCAGCTGTTGCCCAAAACCTATCTCGCCCGCTTCACCCTCGGACAATCCAGCGACACGGATGACGCAGCCGGACAAATCCAACAGCACCCAGCCCCCGACCCGCTGCCCACACTGACCAGCATCTCCAACTGCCTGCAGCAGTTCATCGGCACCATCGCTCAGACTCCCCCGGCATGGTCCGCCGTGCATGTCAATGGCCAGCGTGCTTACGATCTGGCTCGCGCCGGACGAGAATTCACGCTGTCCGCGCGCGACGTGGATGTTCACGAAATCAGCATTCGCTCGTGGACATGGCCACACCTCGATCTCGAAATCTCCTGTGGCTCAGGAACTTACATCCGCTCCATCGCTCGGGACCTTGGGCAGAATCTGGGCTGCGGAGCCCTGATGAGCAGCCTGCAGCGCACCGCTGTCGGCCCATGGGACCTGTCGCAGGCCGTCTCACCGGACAGCCTCAGCCTCGACACCCTGCAGCAGCACATCATCAACCCCGCAAGACTGGTCGACCATTTGCCAGTCTATCCCTGCACCGAGTCTGAACGCGAAGATATCCGCTGCGGTCGGCGTATACCCTGCAGCCCCGATCGCCTGGTCAAGCCGGCACAGCCCACCGACGACCCGTCGATCGCCCTGAAATCCGCCGACATGCAGCAGCTGCTGGCTTTGGCAGAACCGGATTCCACCGGATTACTGCGGCCACGAGCCGTCTTCCTGCACGGACCGGCAGTCAATTGACCCGCGGGCCGCTACAGTACCCCGAATGTCTCAAAAGCCCGCACTGCCGACATGCCACCTCGAATGGCATCACGCACACGATTCTCGGCATGAGCCTTCACCCAGGCGGCTCGCACCACCTCGACTTCCACTGCCCGCGGCACCACCACCACCCCGTCCTCATCCGCTGCCACCAGATCTCCCGGACAAAACGCGATACCGTCCAGCTCAACCCGCACGTCCAGATCGATCACACGCTGCCGATCGCGACTGTCGTACGGATTGGCTCCGCGAGCAAACACGGGGAAGTTCATCGCACGCATCCGCCCGATGTCCCGCACATGACCATCCACAATGACCCCCACACAACCGCGATTCCGCGATGCTGTCGTCAGCAGTTCGCCCCAGATCCCCGAACGATCTGAGCCCGCCGCAGCACAGATCAGGACATCGTCCGGCTGACACGAATCCACCGCCTGCAGCTCCAGTTCGTACGGACGTGGATCCACGTGAGCCATATCGGCCCACAGAGTGGTTCGGCAGCGACCAATCAATGTCGTGCCAGGCAACGTCACCGGAACAATCGGCAGCCGAGGTGACTGGCGAGTGTATCCGGCGGCATCCAGCGCATCACAGAGCAGCGGCACAGACAACACCTGCCGCATCATCTCTGTCGAAATCACATCAGGAGCATCCGCAGACATCAGCGCCTCCAGAACCGGCAACCGTCAGATATAGCGATTGATCAGGTTTTCCAGCATTTCCTGACGTCCACTGGAATTCGCTGCCGCATCGCCCTTTTCCAGCATGTAACTTTCCAGATCACCGAACTTCACTGTGCCGGCCTCAATCTGCTGACCGATCCCCGAGTCATAGCTGCTGTAACGCTGCCGCACAAACTGATCCAGTACACCCTCAGCTCGAATCGCAGCTGCGATCTTCAGTCCCCGGGCGAACGCGTCCATACCACCGATGTGTGCGTAAAACAGATCCACCGGATCAATGCTTTCACGTCGCACCTTGGCATCGAAGTTCGTGCCACCAGGCTGCAGGCCGCCCTGCTTCATAATCACCAGCATGATCTGCGTCGTCAGGTAGATATCCGTCGGGAACTGGTCCGTATCCCACCCCAGCAGCAGGTCACCGGTGTTGGCATCAATGCTGCCAAGCACGCCTTGTATCGAAGAGTACTCCAGCTCATGCATCATGCTGTGGCCGGCCAGTGTCGCATGATTGGTCTCGATGTTCAGCTTCACCACATCCATCAGGCCGTACTGCCGCAGGAAGTTGAGACAGGCTGCAGCATCGAAATCGTACTGATGCTTTGTCGGTTCCTTGGGCTTTGGTTCAAACAGAAACTGACCGTGGAATCCAATGGATTTCGCGTGATCGTGAGCCATGTGCATGAAGCGTGCAAGATGATCCAGTTCGCGTTTCATGTTTGTGTTGTAGGAGCACATGTAACCTTCACGGCCACCCCAGAAGACGTAGTTCTCGCCGCCCAGCAGATGTGTGACTTCAATCGCCTTTTTGACCTGAGCGGCTGCGAAGGCAAACACATCGGCATTGGGGCTGGTCGCAGCACCGTGCATGAAACGCGGGTTGGAGAACAGATTGGCGGTGCCCCACAGCAGGCGAATGCCGGTGGCCTTCTGAGCTTCGGCCAGCTTTTGCACGACAGCGTCAAGGTTGCGATTGCTTTCACGCAGCGAACTGCCCTCCGGCGCCACATCACGATCGTGGAAGCAGTAATAGGGCACGCCCAGTTTGCTCATGAATTCAAATGCCACATCAACACGGCGCAAAGCATTATCAAGAGAATTTGTGCCGTCGTCCCATGGCCGCTTCAGCGTCGGTGCTCCGAACGGGTCTGTACCATCACCCCGAAATGTGTGCCAGTAACACACAGCAAACCGCAGCCAGTCCTTCATGGTCCGGCCTTCCACAACCTCGTCGGCGTTGTAATGCCGAAACGCCAGTGGATTCTTCGACTGAGTACCTTCGTAAACGACGCGGTCAACTTCGGGGAAGTAAGTGGCCATGAAAACACTTTCAGCAGCTTCGGGTCTGTGGGGACATCCGTACAATTCAGAACGCCGAAACCACCAAAACAGACAGGCCCCCGGCGTCGTTCCAGACCACCTGCATTTCGCAAAATCGCAAAAATCCGGTGCCCTGACAGGCATCAGATTGTAGACCGACGGGCGTACAACGGGAAGTCAGCGGAAAAAATTCCGGTTCCGACACCCGCGATTCTGAGGCGACGCGACACTCTCCGGTATTCTGCCGCCCCGGGGTTGGAATTGCCCGCAGAATTCGTCATACTCTCGCCCCCTACCGCTCAGAATGTGCTGTTTTCTGCCAGCCCGATTGCCGGCCCCGAAGTACGTCTCATCCTGTGCTGTGGTCGGCGGATGTCTGCCGACTGCCAACCTCAATCGCCGTCATCGCGGCAATCTGATCTCCGCCGCTCCGGCCAATGCCAAAGGACTGCTCATGTTCTGTGTCTCGATGCGGTATGCCCGCCTTGCCGCCGCCCCTCTGGTGCTGCTCTCAGCACTGGCCCTCGCGGCTGATGAACCTGCCGACAAACCGGCAATCAAGCTGGAATCCACCAAAGATAAGGCCAGCTACGGGATCGGTTACAATATCGGTTCCAGCATTCGCCGTGAAGGTCTCGACCTCGATGCCCAGACCATCGCCGCCGGCATTGCCGCTGCCCTGAAAGGCGAAAAATCCGCCATTTCACCGGAAGATGTGCAGGCTGCCATCGAAGAAATGGCCAAGGCCAAATCCGCCGCCAAGCTCACCGCAAACCAGAAGTTCCTCGACGAAAACAAAGCCAAAAAAGGCGTCAGGACCACTAAGTCCGGCCTGCAGTACCTCGTCGTCAAGGAAGGTGACGGCGCTGTCCCGACTGCCAAAAGCACCGTGAAAACCCACTATCGCGGCAAACTGCTCAATGGCACAGTCTTCGACGAATCCTACAAGGGCGAAGCTCCGACCGATGCGGATGAACCGGTTTCCTTCGGCGTGACTCAGGTCATCAAGGGCTGGACCGAAGCGCTGCAGTTGATGAAGACCGGTTCACACTACCGCCTGTTCATCCCCAGCGAACTGGCTTACGGTGAGCGGGGCGCCGGTGGTTCCATCGGTCCAAACGAAGTGCTGGTCTTTGAAATTCACCTGCTGGAATCCAAGGACGAATAATCGTCTTCCGGGGACTTCCATCAACTGCAATTTCGCCCCGCACTGCCCGGCAGTGTGGGGCGTTTTGCTGCGCCCATGGTGCCTTCGCGTTCGCATTTCCTGAGCGAAGTGCCCATAATCAGGTACCTGACAAGTCTGTGCCGGCAGTCTTCCGGACAGACCCGCGTCCTTCTTGACACTTACAGGAGTTGCCGCATGATCACAGCCACCGCCGATTTTGCCCCACCCGCTGTCCGCCAGACGGGAATCCTGATCGGAGACAAATTTCAGCCCGCGATCAGCGGCCGAACGTTCTCCACTGTCAATCCCGCCACGGAAGACGTGATCTGTGAAGTTGCCGAAGGCGACGCTGCTGACATTGATCTGGCCGTTCGCGCTGCCCGGCAGGCCTTCGACTCCGGCCCGTGGTCCCGTATGGATGCCCGTGATCGCGGCCGACTGCTGACAAAACTGGCTGATCTCATCGAAGCCAACTTCGATGAACTGGCCGCGCTCGAAACACTCGACAATGGCAAGCCCATCGGTGACTCCCGCGCCGCCGACCTGCCACTGGTCATCGACTGCCTCAGATATTACGGTGGCTGGGCTGACAAAATTCAGGGCAGCACCATTCCTGTCCGCGGCAATTACTTCTGCTACACACGAAGGGAACCAGTCGGCGTTTGCGGACAGATCATCCCCTGGAACTTCCCCATGCTGATGGTTGCATGGAAATGGGGTCCGGCACTTGCTGCGGGCAACACAATCGTAATGAAGCCGGCCGAGCAGACTCCGCTGACCTGCCTGCGGATGGCCGAACTCGCTTTGGAAGCCGGATTTCCACCCGGCGTCATCAATGTGGTACCCGGTTACGGACCCACCGCCGGCGCTGCTCTCGTTCGACATCCCATGGTCGACAAAATTGCCTTCACCGGAGAAGGCAATACGGCCAGGATCATCATGCGGGAAGCCGCCGAAACACTGAAGCGAATCACTTTCGAACTTGGCGGCAAAAGCCCCAACATCGTATTCGCCGATGCCGATCTGGATGCAGCAGTCGCTGGCGCTGAATTCGGATTGTTCTTCAACCAGGGTCAGTGCTGCTGTGCCGGCAGCCGACTGTTCGTCGAAGAATCCGTGCATGATGAGTTTGTCGCCAAAGTCGTCGCTCGAGCCCGCGAACGCAGGGTCGGAAATCCCTTCGACAGGAACACCAAACAGGGACCGCAGGTCGATCAGGCACAATTTGAAAAAATCATGAACTACATCGATCGCGGTCGCAGCGAGGGAGCATCCTGCGTGGCCGGCGGCAACCGTGTCGGCAGCAAAGGCTACTTCATCGAGCCCACAGTATTCACCGGTGTCACCGACCAGATGGATATCGCCCGTGATGAAATCTTCGGACCAGTCATGAGCATTCTGAAGTTCAAAAGCACCGACGAAGTCACACTGCGAGCCAATGACACCAGCTATGGACTCGCTGCTGCCGTGTGGACTCGCGATGGTGCCAAAGCCCATGCTCTGGCTCACAAACTGCGAGCCGGCACCGTGTGGATCAACTGCTACGACGTCTTCGACGCTGCAGCGCCGTTCGGCGGTTTCAAAATGAGCGGTCTGGGACGCGAACTGGGCGAAGCCGGACTGGCCAATTACACCGAACTGAAAACCGTCACAATGGCCCTGGGCTGAGCGCTGCCCGGACGACTGATCAACCCTGCAGGTACCGGAACACAAACGGTGACCGCAGCCCCGGACGGGCGGCGGTCACCGCTCTTCCACACCAAAGTATTCCCGCAAAAACTGACGCCGATCTTCACTGCGAATGTACTGCACCAGAGCGTAAAGACGCTTCTGATCACTGATCAGCTTGCTGTTGCGAGCCTCCGCGTCGCGCAACTCTTCCGGCAGATCTCCCTGCAACTGCAGGTCTGTCAGATCGTGCTCATCCTCAATCACTCCGTATCGCTGCAGCAGTGACAGCACTGTTTCAATCCGTCGGTCATGCCGATTGCGATCACAGAGACGTTCACGCAGCCAGTCAATTCCAAATGCCCGGACCTGCTCTGTGCTGTGCTGCAGCAGCAGCCAGGCACGTTCACAGAATTCGGCATCCGGGTTGGACCAGCGAATGAACTCCATCTGAGTATTCAGATCACGCTGGTCATACAGCAGTACACAGTCAGCCGGCTGACCATCCCGACCGGCCCGACCAATCTCCTGATAGTACGACTCCAGTGATCCGGGAATGTCCGCATGCACCACAAAGCGGATGTTGTCCCGGTCCACACCCATGCCAAACGCATTCGTTGCCAATGCCAGCCGTGAACGGCCCCGCATGAAATCGTCCTGAATACTGCGTCTCAGACCACGATCCAGATCTCCGTGATAGCAGACATGCTCAAGGCCGGCTGACCGCAGCCGCTCGCTGAACTCCTCCAGCGTCCTGATCAGTGTGAAGTAGATAATTCCACAACCATTCGGCTGCGACAGCCACTTCTGGATTACCAGATGCATGGCCTCCTGCTTCTCATCCGCTCCCCAGACCTCCTGAACCGCCAACTCCAGACCGGGTCGGTCAATGCCCTCGTGCCAGGTTCTGACCGAGTCAGACTTCAGCCGCAGCTGATGCACGATATCCCGCTGAACCTCAGGAGTCGCCGTGGCAGTCAGAGCAATGGTGACCGGGTCGCGCAACAGCCGGCGAATCTCACCCAGCCGCGAATAATCCGGACGAAAATCATGGCCCCATTCGCTGATGCAGTGCGCTTCATCGACCGCCAGGAGCACGATTCTGCGCGATTCCAGAGTCTGCAGAAATTCGCTTTTTCGGAATCTTTCAGGAGTCACATACAGCAGGCTGTAGTCTCCCGACTGTAAGGCCGTCAGCCGCTGCTGACGCTCAGCCCGACTGAGTGAAGAATTGATAAATGTGGCGGAGATGCCGCGTCTCACAAGCGAATCCACCTGATCTTTCATCAGGGCAATCAACGGTGAAATCACAATCGTCAGTGCACGCTCTGCCCGCCAGCGGGGATCCTGTGCCAGAACCAGTGCGGGACCCTGAAAGCATAAAGACTTGCCGCCGCCCGTCGGCATGATCACCAGTGCGTGCCGGCCTGCCAGCACCTGCTCAATCACAGCGCCCTGACAACCCCGAAAATCGGAAAAACCAAACCAGCGTTCAAGAACCAGTCGGGCTTCAGACAAAGACGATTGCTGAGCCATACAGAACTTTCCAGCATAGTGCAATTCGACAGACTCCGCTCCCAGGGTACAGCCGGCTGCAAATTCCGGTTTATTCCGGTTTGGTGACCGGAAATTGCTGTACCCGTTGGGAAATCTTCGCGATCTTCGGTCAAAAACCGAGCCTGTGTCTCGAGAATTCCAGAAGTGGTGTCGAACAGTCTCAATCGTCGGCTAATTTTGCCCGCAATCCACGGCCACCCCTATGACCAGTCAGCCAGCTCAGGATGTTTTGAATTCCATCGAACAGGCCGCAGCCGCCGGTCTGCTGACCGCCGATTCCCCCGCCAATCTTAAAACGTGGCTGTCACGGGAATCGCTGGCCGCCTGGCGTCCTCGCATTCTGCAGCTGATCGCCGCAGGTCAGTGGGCCGAACTGGATGCCATGTTCTGGACCTCCATACCCTTCGGTACCGGCGGACGGCGCGGTCCAATGGGTGAAATGGGACCAGCCACGATCAATGATCGGACCATTGCCGAATCAGCACATGGCATGGCGGTCTACCTGCGATCCACAGGTGTCGCAACAGGCAGTTCCGTGGTCATTGCTCACGACACCAGACACAATTCCGCCCGCTTCGCCCGCATCGCCGCCTGCACCTTTGCTGCTCACGGTCTGCAGGTCTGGCTGTTCGACGGGCACCGGGCCACACCGGCTCTGTCCTTCGCCGTTCGCAGACTCAGCTGCAGCATCGGCGTCATGATTTCCGCATCACACAATCCTCCGGCAGACAACGGCTTCAAGGCTTACTGGACCAACGGCGGGCAGGTCATACCCCCGCATGACAAAGGCATCATCCGTGAAGTCGAACGCGCCGATGAGATTCCCACCGCCGATTATCAGCAGTGCCTGCAGAATGGTTCCATAAAACTGGTCGGTGCAGAGCTGGATCAGGCCTACACAGCCGAAGTGGTTCGCCTGTCGGAATCCGCCAATCGCTCGCTGCCGGCCATCTTCACCCCGCTGCATGGTGTCGGCGAAACCTCGGTTTACGCAGTCATTCGCGCCGCCGGCTTCACGGCTGTGGACATCTTTGAACCCCACCGTGCAGCTGACGGCAGCTTCCCCAATGTGCCTCGCCACCTGCCCAACCCAGAGAATCTCGAGGTGTTTGACCCGGTGATCGCCTGGGTCAGCCAGCACGGTCATCCGGCACAATTGATCCTCGCTTCCGACCCGGACGCTGACCGGTTGGGAGTGATGGTCCGCGGAAAAGATGGCCAGTTCGTCTCACTCAGCGGCAATCAGGTGGGCGCCCTGATCACAGATTATCTGTTTCGCCGTCGCAAGGCGTCCGGTCGCTTTTCTCCGCAGGACTATGTGGTTGAAACGCTGGTCACCACACCGCTGACCCGCGCCGTCGCAGAGTACCATGGAGCCCGCTGTTTTCATGAGCTGCTGGTGGGCTTCAAATACATCGCGCAAACGATGGAAGAACAGGGGACCAGTCACTTCGTCTTCGGCACGGAAGAATCCATTGGTTTCCTCGCTGGCGATTACTGCCGCGACAAGGATGCCGCTGTTTGCGCTCTTTACATCCTGGAACTTGCCGGAGAACTGCACTCCGAAGGCCGGACACTGCTGGATCAGCTGGATACCCTGCACACGCAATGCGGCTATTTCTGCGAAGGCCAGACTTCCATCTATTGCGAAGGCCCCACAGGCAAGGCGAAGATTGATGGCCTGATGCAGACTCTGCGACAGCAGCCTCCGGCGGCCTTCGGCCCCATTCGCATCGTACAGGCCGACGATTACCTCACCGGCACCCGCTCGGAAGTTCCCGCTGGTCAACCGCTTTCCGCAATCACCAGCCCTCGAGGTGACCTGCTGATCTACCACTCCGACCCGACAGCCCCGGTCCGTATCCAGATTGCCGGACGCCCCTCGGGTACGGAACCGAAAATCAAATTCTACTTCTTCTGCCAGTCCGACCTCGTGTCTGACCTGCAGTCTGCTCGAAACGCCGGGAACGCTGCCCTGAAGGAAGCTCAGCAGGCACTGAAAACCTGGGCCGACGGCCAGCTTTCAGCCGGGCTGATGCCGGGCTGATGCCGGGCTGATGCCGGGCTGACAACGGGAATACTGCGGAGGACTGCGGTTCATGCTGGAACGTCTTCGCTCACTCCTTGCCGGACAGGCCGCACTGCTGCTTGTGCTGCTGCTGCTGACCGCACTGTTCTCAGTCAGCCTCGATCGATTTTTCACATTCGCCACGCTGCGTGCCGTGCTGAATCAGATTCCAGCCATCACCGTGGTCAGCACCGGTATGACATTCGTCCTGATGACCGGTGCCATTGATCTGTCTGCCGGCTCAGTGCTGGCCCTGACATCAGCCTGCCTCGGCCTGCTGATGACAAAGCATCAGTGGGGACTGCCGGCTGCCGGCACCGCCTGCCTGACAGCAGGACTGCTGTGCGGCCTGCTCAGCGGCAGCATCTGCACCTTTGCTCGCCTGCCCTCATTCATCGTCACACTTGGCGTGCTGCAGGCAGCCCGAGGACTCGCGTTGCTGGCAACGGGGTCAAGGCCACAATTCATAGGTGCCCGTGTCGAGTGGCTCAGCAGTCCGATTCCCGGCGCCGGTGTGTCTCCGGCGTTTCTGGCCGCAGCCCTGCTGGTACTGCTGGCTCACCTGACTCTGACTCGGACCGTATTTGGCCGCTGGTGCCGAGCTCTGGGTGACAATGAGTCCGCACTCCGGCTCAGCGGAGTTGACTGCCGCCCCCTGCGGCTCATGGTTTTCGTGCTCAGCGGCCTGTGTGCATCGGCCGCCGGAGTCATTGAAACATCCAGGCTGAGCACCGGTGACCCGGGCGGAGCGCGTGGTTTTGAACTGCTGGCAATTGCTGCGGCAGTCATCGGAGGAACCAGTCTTTCCGGCGGACGCGGTTCTGTGCTCAGTACCTTTCTGGGAGTTCTGATTATTTCAGTCCTGCAGACCGGGCTGGCTCATGCCGGCGCCGGCGAGGGGCTGAGGTACCTGATCACCGGTACGATCACCGTGGCCTCCGTCGCCGTGGATTCGCTGCGTACTCGAACTGCCGACCACGTCTGATGCGCACACTCACCTGGCACACAATTACAGCACACTCAAAGCCAAGTCAGCAGAAACGCCGCGCACCGTTTCCACGTGGCCCAGCCGCGAAGGCAGTACAAACCGCAGTTCACGGCCTTCGGTCTTCTTGTCCAGCAGCATGCACTGCACGATCTCATCGGGCCGTGCCCGCAGTTCTGACGGAACAGCTGTCGGGAGTTTCAGGGCTTCCAGCAGCCGCAACTGACGATCAGTGACCTCAGCGGAAACTCGCCCCAGCTTCTCCGCCAGGCGACTGGCACAGATCATGCCGATCGAGACAGCTTCGCCGTGCAGCAGCTGACCATACCCGGCCAAAGCTTCGAACGCATGCCCGAACGTGTGCCCGTAGTTCAGTACGGCTCGCAGACCCGTCGTTTCGTACTCATCCTGTCGAACCACATCGGCCTTCAGTTCACAGCTGCGCGAGATCACAGTACTGAGCACCTGCGGGTCACGGCTGTTCAATCCGGGAACGCTGGACTCCAGATACTCAAAGAACCCGACATCCAGAATTACTCCGTACTTCACCACCTCAGCCAGCCCCGCCCGATATTCACGGTCCGGCAGCGTTTGCAGAACAGACTGATCAATCAGTACTCCCACCGGCTGATGAAACGCGCCAATCAGATTCTTGCCACGCGGGTGATTGATTCCCGTCTTGCCACCAACCGAACTGTCCACCATCGACAGCAGAGTTGTCGGAACCTGCAGAAATCTGAGCCCGCGAGCATAGGTGGCGGCGGCGAACCCGGCAAGATCCCCCGTGACACCCCCTCCCACAGCAGCCACCACAGTTCGCCGGTCCGCCGCACATTCCACCAGCGCATCATGGATGCGCTGGAGCTGCATCCAGGACTTTGAGGATTCGCCGGAAGGCACCTGCATCTGATGCACCTCGATCCCGCCAGCCTGCAGTGACTGTGTCAGTACAGCGGCATGCGTTTCAAGAACAGCAGCATCAGCCACGACGAGGATTCGCAGACGACTGTCACCACCAGGCGCTGACCACGCAGTAACGTACTGAAATGCCTGCTGCAGCAGCCCGCTGCCAATCTCTATGCGATAGCTGCGAGCACCCAGATCCACGGAAACAGTACGGAAACAGGTCGTCTGGCTGGACATTTCAATAATCAGTCAAAAGAAACAGCACCGATTCGGCGAAACCAGCCAAACACACTGCCGGCTGCATTGAAACCCCCGACGGCAGGCTGTGAGATACGAAGACTGGTGCCTCCCAATCCCCCGACTTTCACTGCACGACACAGGTCGCATCCAAGATGCTGGCAAAGCGTATCATCCCCTGCCTTGATGTTCACGCCGGACGCGTGGTCAAGGGCGTGAATTTTCTCAACCTGCAGGATGCTGGTGACCCCGTTCAAATCGCCCGTCGCTACGAAGAGCAGGGCGCAGATGAACTGGTATTTCTGGATATCACCGCCAGTCACGAACAGCGCGACATCATCCTTGATGTTGTCGCACGCACTTCCGAAGTGGTCTTTATGCCCCTGACGGTCGGCGGCGGAATCCGCACGCTGGATGATATTCGTCGCCTGTTGAACGCGGGCTGCGATAAGGTCTCCATCAATTCCATGGCCGTCCGTCAGCCGGAATTTGTCCGCGAAGCAGCACTGCGATTCGGCAGCCAGTGCATTGTCGTCAACATCGACCCGAAACGCATTCAAGTCAACGGCCAGGAACTATGGGACGTGCATATCAACGGCGGCAGGCTGCCAACAGGCCTGCAGGCCGTTGAATGGGCCCGCGAAGTTGAACGCCTGGGAGCTGGCGAAATCGTGCTGACCTGTATGGACGCCGATGGCACAAAAGATGGTTACGACCTTGAAATCACTCGGGCTGTCGCTGACGCAGTCTCCATTCCCGTCGTGGCCAGTGGCGGAGCAGGGTGCCCCGAACACCTGTATCAGGCCGTCACCGCCGGAGGTGCCAGTGCGGCACTTGCTGCCAGCATCTTTCACTACGGGACACACACCATCCCCGAAACCAAACGCTACCTCGCCGACCGCGGAGTTCCCGTCCGCCTGTGACCGCATGCTGCGGCGGCAAACACACACCGGCAGGTCGGCTGCTCACACGGCCGCCTGCAGATCTTCCGCATCCGGGACCCCGATATACGGCAGATGCCGGAAATGATCGTTATAGTCCAGTCCATACCCCACCACAAATTCATCGGGGATCTGAAATCCGCAGTAATCCGGCTGAAAACTGACTTCCGTCCTCGCGGGCTTCCACAGCAGCACTGCGGTTTTCAAACTTGCCGGGTTGCGAACCTGCAAATGCTGCAGCAGGCCCTCGATGGTTCTGCCTGTGTCAAAGATATCGTCCAGCAACAGCACATCCCGACCAGCCAGATCCGACAGCAAAGATTCATTGATCGTCAGCTTCCCGGCTGTTGTCCGCGTCCCCCCGTAGCTGGACGCAGAAACCAGTGTCACCTTCAGGGGAGTCGAAATGCAGCGTATCAGATCCGCCAGCAGCACAAGACTGCCGGTCAGCACTGCCACAATCGTCAACGGACGCCCTGAGTAATCCGCAGACAATTGCTGGCCCAGCTGCTGCACTCGCTCAGAAATCCGCTGTTCAGAAATCAGTGTTCTCATCACATACCCGGCTGGTGAAGTACAACAGACAACAAACAACAGACAACAAACAATCCCGGAAATCACCCGGAATTCCCTCCAGGGCAGCGTTTCCGTCTCTCGAGCCATTCGGCAAAATACCGTATTTCTCCCGGTCGTGCCTCGCAGTCAGCCACCACCCGCCCTGGATTTACTGAATTCTGTATTCCCCATGATGGAAAATGACTTTCTGCAGTCGCTTGAGCGACGATTTACCCCACGCCCACCAGTGCTGACAGGCATCGGCGACGATGGCGCCGTCCTTGAAGCTGACAGCTCGCGAAAAATTGTCGTCGTCACAGACATGCTCCTGGACGGAACTCACTTCCGACTGGCCGAAGTCTCGCCCGTACTGGTTGGTCGCAAAGCGATCGCCGTCAATCTCAGCGACCTTGCAGCCATGCTGGCAAAACCCACGGCCGCTTTCATCAGCCTCGCGCTGCCGCGCGACAACAGCACAAATCTGCAGTTGCTTGCTGAACAACTGTACCAGGGCCTGCAGGAACTGGCCGACCAATATGACTGCGTCATTGCCGGAGGCGACACCAACAGCTGGGAAGGCCCCTTCGCCATCAACGTCACGCTGACCGGCAGCCCGCTGGGAAAACAGATTCCACTGCGCTCCGGAGCACTCCCGGGCGACCTGCTGTTCGTCACAGGTCCGTTGGGAGGCAGCCTGCTTCATCAGCGACACCTCACATTCCAGCCCAGACTGGATGCTGCACAATGGCTGGCAGACAATGTGCCTGTTTCCGCCCTTATGGACATTTCGGACGGACTGGCCACAGACCTTCCCCGCATGATGCTGGCCAGCCGGACCTCCGCGGTCCTTGACATGACCCGCATTCCGATTCACACAGATGTCCCGGCCAGCCTGCCCCACGAACAGCGGTTGCAGGCGGCACTGAATGATGGCGAGGACTTCGAACTTCTGCTGGCTGTCCCGGCAGAGACCGCTTCAGTCCTGCTGTCTGCTCCAAATCATCTGCACTTTCACCCAATTGGCAGCGTACAGGCGGGCACCGGCGTGCGTCTGAAACTGGCGAACGGCGAATTGGTGCAACTGCCACCCGGGGGGTGGCAGCACCACCTGCAGTAGCTGAACTGAACAATAACCGCGGGTGACTTTTGTGGCCACCCGCAGCAATACTTCAGTCAGCGACCCAGCTCCGCATCCAGAGCCGTTGCGCCGTAAACTACTCGCAGCGCCTCACGAATCGCGCCGGAGTTCACTGATACGGACCGCGACTGACGATCGGTGTAGACATAGTTGCCTGACAGCGACTGAATGTTGCCATCGAAAATCAAGCCAACCAGCTCACCCGCGCGGTTCACGACCGGACTGCCGGAATTCCCCCCGATGATGTCGGCAGTGGAGACGAAGTTAAAGGGAATTGACTTATTCAGCTTCGACTCAGCCGCTTTCCACGACTTTGGCAGAACGTAGTCGGTCTGGCCCTCATGAGCTGCTTCGTGCTGATAAGCACCACCCATCGTCGTCCAGGCCGGAACCTGCTGACCGTCCTGCTCGTAACCGATCACCGGCCCGAAAGCCAGCCGCAGAGTGAAAGTCGCATCGGGATAAACCGAGGTGCCCAGCACGGCAAACTGCGCCTCGGCAACGCTGGCGTAGGCCTGTCGATCCTGCTCATCCAGCTCCTCCGTGATCCGGCGAATGCGTCGAGCTTCCGGATTGATCACCCGAGCCAGCTGAATCATCGGATCATCACTCTTCTCAATCGCATCCAGACCTCCGGCTGCAAGCTGCTTTCGCCAGGCCACGTCGGCCAGTTTCGTGCCACGAACAAGTTCCGCAGCGAGTTCAGCAGGCCCCTTGCCGGCCAGGATCTGCTGGCACAGGGGATCGTCGAAGCCACGCTGCTCCAGCGTCTTTGAAATTGAATCTGCCAGCAGTACCTGGTCCAGATCCGCATAAATCGGAGCCTCCGAATACAACTGCTGCAGCAGCGATTCCCGACCGGCTTCAGCAAATTCCGGCAGCCGCTGCTCGGACGGCAGGCGATCTTCCTCAGCCATCTGCACCAGCTGCAAAGCAATTCCAGACAGCGAGGAATTCACAGAGGCACCCTTCTTCAGCATCTCCGTTCGCTTCTTCGTAATGTCGGAAATCACAGCCCATGCAGACGCCAGCGGCTTCAGCTTCTCATCAGCATTCACCGCCGCCAGCAGCTTCTGCTCAGCCGCCACCTTGTCTGCCATCACCTGTGGATCCTGAAGGCCTGCCAGCATACCCAGCCGCGCCTTCCGCGAGTTCTGAACACCAAACAGATCTTCACGGGCGCGACGAGCATTCTCGCGGCCACGCAGTCCATACTGCTGCAGCACAATCTCTGCTCGACGCAGATTCGTCAATGACGCCGGCTGAGCAGTATCTCGCTGATACTTCAGAGCATCCACGGTCAGAATGCGGCTGGTACGACCGGGATGCCCCGACACAAACGCCACGTCCTTTTCCTCAGGACCAGATGCTGACCACTTCAGAAAATGCTCGATCTTCGCCGGCTTGTCGTTCTCATACACACGGAAAATCGTGGCATCCAGACAGAATCGAGGATACTCAAAATTGTCCGCATCACCGCCAAAAAAAGCGATCGCCGTTTCCGGCGCCCAGACCAGCCGCACGTCCGTGTACTTCTTGTACATGTAAAGATGATAGCGCCCGCCACCATACAGGGTTGTCACTGTGGACTTCAGCCCGGTCTCGTCCAAAGCCGCTTTTTCGATTCGGGCTATAATCGCCCGACGAGCCGCTACCGCCTGCTGCGGAGTCATCCCGGACGTCACTGCCCCTTTGACCTCGGCCGTCACATCACGAATCTGCATCAGTTGATTCAGTTCCAGGTCCGGAGCCTTCAGTTCCTCGGCCTGCGTCTTTGCCAGATATCCGGCCTCCATGATGTTTCGCTCGGGCGTTGACAGCTTCGCCAGAGTATCAGAACCGACATGGTGATTTGTCAGCACCAGCCCGGAACTGGAAATGAAGGAACCCGATCCACCCACATTGAAGCGGACACTGGACTTCATCAGATGCTCAGACCACTCCTTCGTCGGCTCAAATCCATAACGCTGCTTCAGCAACCCCAGCGGAAGATCATTGAACAGCCACATGCCCTCATCAGCCAGCACGGTCTGACAGCACAGCAGCAGACCACACAACAGCAACTGAAACCTCTTCAGCAGACTCATCTTTCAGTTCCTCGCAGACAAATCGGACTCGGGACGCACCCGCACACCATGGTCCGGCAGTCTAACGAGAAGCAATACGCTGTGACAAACAACGACTGCCACACAGCGGCAGTGCTCTGCACATTCCCCGGAACCGGGGCCATCCCTCTTCAGCCGGTCAAAGTGCCTTTGGAACTGGGAATCCCCGGCTGGCGAGGATCAATTGAACAGGCCATTCGCAGGGAACGAGCCAGACACTTGAAAATGGACTCGGAAATGTGGTGACTATTGCTGCCGTGATGAACGATGCAGTGCAGGTTCATCAGACCGTTCGAAGCGACGGCCGTCCAGAATTCCTGAACCAGCTGCGTATCGAATTCTCCGATCTTTTCCGTCGGAAATTCCACCTTCCACACAAAGGCCGTGCGACCGCTGAGGTCCACCGCCGTCGTCGCCAGCGTTTCTTCCATCGGCAGAGTGAAATGTCCGTACCGGTGAATGCCCCGTTTGTCACCAATTGCCTGCAGCAGACATCGCCCCAGACAGATGCCCACATCCTCGACCGTGTGATGATGATCCACGTGAAGATCTCCCACCGCCCTGACGGTCAGATCCATCAGCGAATGACGCGCCAGCAGGGTCAGCATGTGATCGAAGAAACCCACTCCGGTCGAGATATCCGGCTGCCCGCTGCCATCGATGTTCAATGACAACTGAATCTGAGTTTCGGCGGTATTGCGAGTGATTGAGGCTGTACGAGTCATGAGTTTCTGCGCTCCGGGCAGTCCGTGTATCTGGGTCAGTGCACACCGGTATTATCCAACGAGGCCTGGGTCGGCAGGCCGGAAAGGACCGTCCGATTCCGCGGAAATCGGCATTCCCTGACCGCAGGCATGGAAAAACCGCTGCAGACGCACCATGCTGCGCGACTGCAGCAACCGTTGCCCCGGCCCCCGACACCGTTGCCGCTCGTTATGTCACCGGATTTTCCTGCAATTCTCACGGATTTCTGATCATGTCGGCATACGCATGGCTGATGACCGGACTGGCAGCCATGAACTGCTGGCAGGTGCTGCGACAACGCCCCCTGCATACCGGGATGACCTCGGTGTATTCGTGGTGCTGGACACAGATCTCCGCCCTCGTTCTGCTGGCAGCCGCAGTCCTGTCCGGCCCTTTCGCATTGCTGAATCCTGCGTTGACATCCGGTTTGCAGTACCTGGCGGCGATTCTGATGCTGACACCGGCCGTGTGTCTGCTGGGAGCTCGGCGTCCCGGCGTTGCGGCATGGCAGTGGTTTGTGGTGCTTCCGCTGGTTTTCGTGCTGGCGTGGCCGGGAGCCATCCAGATTGTCAACTCACGGGGCCGCATACCGATTGAGCTGAGTCTGCCGGCACTCAGCGGTTTTTTACTCGTGGCACTGATGAGCACCGCTCCCGGACTTGGACGCGGAATGACCGTCGCCTGCCTGCTGCAGCTGGGAACCACACTGACAGCCGTCAGCCCTGTGGTTCCATGGCTGCCCCGCGCACCGTGGCTCTTCCTGTCGGCTGCGTCCGTTCAGTTGCTGGCGACCGTCCTCGCCGGTCGCTGCCTCAATCGGCACCACGCTCGACTGCGACAGTCAGCTTCGCTGCATCAGCAAACCACACAGCTGTGGCTGCTGTTCCAGGACATTTATGGGATGATCTGGGCACAACGGCTGCTGGATCGTGCTCGCGAATTTGAACGCACCGAAAAATGGGCCTGCTCACTGACCCTCGATGGTTTCACCACACTGGCGACGCCCGCTGAGACCGAACAGGCCATCGCCAGGACGCTGCCGGCATTTCGCTGGCTGCTCGGTCGTTTTTTTTCCGGCACGTGGCTTGATTCCCGATTGACAGCGGCTGCCGAGAACGTTTTACGACACCCCCCGGAATCCTCCGCCAGCAGCCTTGCCAGTCCAGAGCCATCCCGCGATGATTCCGACAGCAGCCTGTCCCTTCAACATCCCACTGAATGCACCCATGGCCCGCAAAAAACTGACAGCAGAAGAGTCCGATGAGCAGTCGGATGCCGGCAGCGAACCCGCTCTGGAGATCGCCATGGCCGAACTGGGGCAGATCGTTGCCTCACTGGAGTCCGGCCAGGAACCACTGGATCAGTCACTGCAGCGATTCGAGCGCGGTATGGCATTGCTCCGCGTCTGCCACAGGCGACTTGATGAAGCTGCACAGCGAATCGAGATCGTCACTCGAATCGGTGCTGCCGGTGTCCCTGAGACAGCCCCGTTTGACGCGCGGGCCACACTGCCAAAGGACGCCCAGTCTGTCACCCCCGGCCGACGCAGAACTCGCGAGGCTGGCAGCACGGCCAGTGACTCCGACGACCAGCTGCCCTTCTGAAAAATTCTTCATTCCACTTCTTCACGGAGCCAGAACATGCTGAAATTTGCTTCCGGGCTGATGGGCCCTGTTCTCTGCACACTGCTTGCGGCTTCTGTTGCCTGCGGGCAATCCACAAAACCAGCCGTCGTCGACACTCCCCTGGCCGTGTCTGCCGAACGAGCTTTCCCGAATCTCGATTTCCGACGTCCGATCGTTGTCACACATGCCGGTGATGGCTCAAATCGAGTCTTCGTGGCCGAGCAGGAAGGCGTCATACGCGTCTTCCCAAACGATCAGGAATGCGAAGAATCCACCGTGTTCCTCGACATCGAAGAACGCTGCGTCTATGCCGACAATCAAAACGAAGAGGGTCTGCTGGGAGTGGCCTTCCACCCGAAGTTTCAGCAGAACGGACAACTCTTCGTCTACTACAACTCCACCGAACAGGACCACCTGTGCAAGGTCTCAAGATTCCGCGTCTCGAAAGACAACCCGGCGGTTGCTGACCCGGCCAGTGAAGAGGAGATCATCCGGATTCCTCAGCCGTTCTGGAATCACAACGGCGGCACAATCGCCTTTGGCCCGGATGGGTTTCTCTACATCGCACTGGGTGACGGTGGCAGCGGCAACGATCCGATGGGCAACGGTCAGAACCTGACCACCCTGCTGGGTTCCATCCTGAGAATTGACGTCGACAACAAGGATCCAGGCCTGAACTACGCAATCCCCAAAGACAATCCGTTCGTGGGCCGCGAAGTCCCTGCCGGCCCGCGAGGAAAAATGCTGCCGGCCCGACCGGAAATCTATGCTTACGGAGTCCGCAATATCTGGCGCATGGCCTTTGATACATCCACCGGGCTGCTGTGGGCAGCTGACGTCGGCCAGAACCAGTGGGAAGAAATCAATATCATCAAAAAGGGCGGCAACTACGGCTGGAATGTCCGCGAAGGCAAACACTGGTTCCGACCGGATGGCAACGACGGAGCACGACCGGACCTTGCAGACCCGATCTTCGAATACGCCCACGACGTGGGCAAATCCATCACCGGAGGCACTGTGTATCGCGGGACTGCTGTGCCGGAACTCATCGGACGATATGTCTACGCCGACTATGTCACTGGACGACTGTGGGCCCTCGACTACGACATGGCCGCTGACAAGGTGAAAGCGAATTACTCACTGACCGGCGAAAACCTGCCAGTGATGTCATTCGGGACCGACGAAAAGGGCGAAGTCTACTTTACAACACCCTTCGGCAGCCTGTACCGATTCAAATCAGACAAATAGTCAGGTCTCTGCGGAGAGCAGGGCAGCAGCCGGATTTTCCAGCAACTGCACCAGGTCCTGCAGGAATCTGGCTGCCGGTGCCCCGTCAATGACCTGATGATCAAACGTCAGACTCAAAGTCAGTTGCTGCCCCACAACGATTCGATCGTCGTCCCGCACAGTCGGGACGCGACGAATCGCACCCACGCCCAGAATAGCCGTCTCCGGATAATTGATTACCGGAGTAAATGCGTCGATTCCCAGACCACCGAGGCTGGAAATTGTGAATACCGCGGGCGTCTGATCGGCGGAAGACAGCCGGCCCTCACGAGCCCTCAGAATTGCTGCCCGGGAATCCCTCGCCAGCTGCAGCAGGGATTTTGTTCGAACATGCGGCAGAGCAGGTACTACAAGGCCCTCAGCAGTATCAACCGCCAGCCCCAGACAGACTGACTGGAGCTCAGGCAACACAGCATCGTCGCCAACCCACCGCGTTCCCACCAACGGATGCTTCACAAGGCATTCGGCCGTCAGCTTTGCAATCAGATCATGCCATGCCGGAACCGGCTCCGCTCCGGCACTCCGAAATTGATTGCGCAGGCCGACCAGGTTGTCGGCGTTCAGGGTTCTGGTGATGGTCACCGGCACTGTGCGATCGCGACTTTCACGCATGCGACGGGCAATTACCGCACGCCGCCCCTGCAGGATCGTCCGGCCAGTTTCCGTCCGAGCCGATCGCTGCGTGCCGGACGCAGCGACAGCAGCCAGCACGTCCTTTTCGCGAATGCGTCCACCGTTGCCTGTTCCCTGCAGGCCGGACAGTTCGATTCCGTGCATACGGGCAGCCCGCCGCGCACGTGGCGTCGATCGCTGAGCGACATTGACACTGATGCCTGCTGCCGGAACGATATCCGCCGGCTGCTGCACCGCAGCTGACCGCACGTCGTCCTCGGTGACTCGACCGCCACGGCCCGTTCCCCTCACCCGCTGCAGATCCACTTTCAACTGCCGAGCCAGTCGGCGCACCGCAGGGCTTCCTGATGCTCCATCGGCGGCAGCCACATCCGCGGCAGCATCACTGAGTACCGCGGAGTCCCCGGCAGCTGAATTCGCCGTGCTTCCCCCGCTGCCACCGGAAACCGAAGGTGGCCACGTTTCACCAGCAGCCGTCAGCCAGCCGATGACCGCTCCTACCTTCAGTACCGCGCCAACAGCAGGCTCATCTGCCTCGATCCGCAGAGTTCCCTCGTCGACAGCTTCAATCTCCTGCAGCGCTTTCTCACCCTCCAGCTCAAACAGAACATCGCCGCGACGCACCGCATCACCGTCAGCTTTTCGCCAGCCGGCGAATGTCCCTTCCTCCATCGACCAGCCAAGCCGAGGAATTGTGATCTGCACTGCCATACGACACCTGCAATTTCCGCTTTCAAGCCTCGGAGTATTCTGAAAAACTGAGCGTTTCTATTCCTGCATGAGCTGTCGAATGGCCGCGGCAATCTGGTCCGCATCCGGAACCACCGCAGATTCCAGCGCCGGGCTGTAGGGAGTCGGAGCAAACACTCCACTCACGCGCCGAATCGGAGCATCGAGGCTGTCAAAACCGGCATCCGCCACACGAGCCGCCACTTCAGCACCCAGCCCGAAAGCCGCCGGAGTCTCCTCGACAATCAGCAGACGCCCCGTCTTCTCAACAGATTTCAGAATCAGATCCGTATCCAGCGGTGAGACAGTCCGCGGATCGATGAGCTCCACAGAGATTCCCTGCTGCTGCAGCGACTCGGCCTGCTGCTGCACCAGATGCACCATGCGAGCCAGCGCCACAACAGTCAGATCCGTCCCCGCTCGCACGATACGCCCACGCCCGAACTCGATCTCATAGTGTTCAGACGGTACCGCACACTTCAGGCTGAGCAATTCACGATGCTCCAGAAACATCACCGGATCATCACACCGCAGAGCTCGCAGCAGCAGCCCCTTCGCGTCGTAGGCATTTGAAGGCACCGCCACTCGCAGCCCCGGGACAGCGCCGTACATCGAGTAATAGCTGCCGGAATGATGAGTCGCCGCCGAGTGCCCGACACCGATACAGCCACGCAGCAGTACGGGCATCTTCAGTCGACCGCAGGACATGTACTGCATCTTTGCGATCTGGTTGATGATCTCGCCCACCGCATCCAGAATGAAATCAGCAAACATGAAGTCAATGACCGGACGCGTCCCCGTCATCCCCGCACCACAGGCCAGACCAACAAACCCACGCTCGCAGATCGGTGTGTCACACAGTCGATCAGCCCCGTGCACATCGTACAAACCCTTTGTCGTGACGAAGTTTCCGCCACGCTTGCCAATGCCCTCACCCATGACAAAGATCGCCGGATTGCGAGCCATCTCAGCACTCAGCGCTTCCAGCACAGCCTGACTCCACGTCGCCACACGAACTCCTGGGTCAGGCTCGACCGCAGCAACTCCGGCTGCAGGCAATCCGGTCGAATACACATGAGTGGCAGCGTCTTCGGCACGCGGAGGCAGGTCCGCCTCTGCGCGATTTCGTGACTCGGCAACAAGCTGTGCCACTTCTGCATCAATCGCCGCAAACTGTGCCGCCAGATGGGAATGATCCGTCCGCATCTTCAGCAGGGGACAGCGAGTCTTCCATTGTTCAACCTCTTCACGAGTCCTGTAGGTGAAGTCCCCCATACCTTCGGAGTGCGCGCGAGTCCGATACGTTCGACACTCCAGCAGCGTCGGCCCCTGTCCGGCGCGAGCCCGCGCGACGGCCTGCGCTGCCGCTGCAGCAATGGCCACTGCGTCGTTACCATCCAGCTCCACGCCTTCCATACCGTAACTGGCAGCACGTCTCCCGACCTGCGGTATGCCACTGGCATAGGAAAAAGGAACCTCCGTGGCAAACTGATTGTTCTCACAGACAAACAGGACCGGCAGTTTCCAGATGCTGGCCATGTTCAGGCCTTCATGGAAAGCACCGTTATTCACCGCCCCATCCCCGAAAAATGCTACGGCCACCGTGCCGTTGCCGAGGATCTTCGAGCTGTAGCCGCCCCCGCAGGCCTGCAGAATACAGGGCCCCACAATCCCACTGGTCCCCATCATGCCGATTTCCGGAGCAAACAGGTGCATTGAACCACCTCGGCCCCGCGAGCACCCCGAAACCCGACCAAACAGCTCAGCCATCAATTCATGCGGCGGCAACCCCTTCGCCAGTGCATGACCATGCCCCCGATGCGTGCT